>DASRXU010000128.1:0-3629 GCA_035687365.1 Planctomycetaceae bacterium
GTGCTCGAGGGACGAAACGGCCTGGTGTACGCGGCCGCCGTCTTGCTTGGCCTGTCGGCCGCCGCAACGTGGTTCCTGCGCACGGTGAGCACCCGCGTGCAGCGCGGTTTCCGCGACAAGGTCACCATCGCGCTCGAATCCCACGTCGCCCGCTTGCAGGCGTCGGTGGCAACCATCGCCCACCAGGAACGGCCCGACTATCTCGACCGGCTCTCGGTGCTGCGCAATCAAGTCTTCGTGCTCGACCATATGTATATGTCGGTCTTCTCGACGTGCGGCTGGATCCTGAGGCTGGCCGTCACCGTCGCGCTGTTGATGTCGGTCCATCCGGCCCTCGCTCTGCTCGCGCTGTTCGCGGTGCCGACAGTCGCAGCGTCAACCTGGCGACCGGCCGTCGAACGCGCGGCCCAGGAACGCGGCGCGCCGTTCAGTCGGCTGGCTCGACACCTCTTCAACATGGCCACCACGGCAACCCCCGGCAAAGAAGTTCGCCTCACCGGCATCGGTCCCCGTTTGGCGACCCAGCGCCGCGAAGCGTGGGAACGCTGGTACGGCCCCGTGTCCGAGGCACGCTGGGGAACGGCCGTCTGGCATACGGCGGCCTGGGCACTTTTCGGCGGCGCCTACGTCGGCGCAGTCGTCTTTGTGGCGATGTCTCTCAAATCGTCGGTGGGCAACGTGCTCTTGGTGCTAGCGGCCGGCTCGCGCTTGTCGGCCTACATCGGGGCCACTGTCGGTGAGATCGGTTTCCTCCGCGGCATTTGGATGGACGGATCCCGGCGACTCGCCTGGCTCGAAGATTACGCTGCCGCCATCATTGCATCGGCCGACTTGCCGGTGCCCGCGCGTCTGGCGCGCGGCATCCGCTTCGAGCATGTGTCGTTCGCATATCCCGGCACGGAGCGAGTCGTTCTGGAAGATGTCAATCTGGAATTGCCCGCAGGGTCGGTCGTCGCCATTGTCGGTGAGAACGGGGCGGGGAAAACAACCCTCGTCAAACTGCTGGCCAAACTCTACGAACCGAACTCCGGTCGCATCCTCATCGACGACGTCGAGCTGGCCCGACTGCCGGCCGACGAATGGCGCACGCGGCTGGCCGGAGCGTTCCAAGATTTCTTTCGCTTCGAGTTTCAAGCGCGGCACTCAATCGGCGTGGGCGACGTGCCTCGCCTCGATGATGAACCTGCGGTCGCAACCGCAGTCACTCGCGCGGGGGCCGACAGCGTTGTCGCTGGCCTCAAAGCCGGCCTGCAAACCCAGCTCGGCCCGACGTGGCCGGAGGGAGTCGAGGTCTCCTTCGGCCAGTGGCAGAAACTGGCGTTGGCCCGCGGCTTCATGCGCGATTCGCCGCTCGTTCTCGTGCTCGACGAGCCGACCTCGGCACTCGACGCCGAAAGTGAGCACGAACTCTTCGAGCGCTACGCTGCGGCCGCACACGGCACTCGCCCCGCCGGCGACGGCGCGTCGGCCGACGGTGGGTTGGTGCACGGTGACTCGCATAGTATCGACGGGCGGATCACGATCCTGGTCTCGCACCGTTTTTCGACCGTGCGAATGGCCGACTTGATTGTCGTGCTGGACGGCGCCCACGTCGTCGAAGTCGGTACTCACGAGGAACTGATGGCCTGTGGCGGCACATACGCTCAACTTTACGGCATCCAAGCGGCCGCTTATCGATAAGGAAATCGCGGAGCGGGTCGGCCCCTTGCTCCATCGAAACGAAGGAGGGATCGCATGCAACTTCCTGTCACAACCATACTGCTCGCGACGCTGTTGTTGCAGCCGACGGAGCTTCCGCAGTTCCTTAAGCAACACGAGAAAGTAATCACTTACTATTACAAATCGCCGCAGCCGGAACTGGGTCCCGTGTTGTTGAAAGAGCTGCTCGAAAAGAAAAACGTGGAAGATCCGTGGTTTACGGATCACGAGCACGTGCTGCATTTGGTCTGCGCTCAACTCGGCGATATTGCCGCGGGCAAACCCAAACTCGTGCGGAAGTACGAAGCGGCTTTCTCGAACGCATCACGCTCGGGTCGCGTGGTGGTACTCGATGCCCTGCAGAATTGCGGCGACAGGACGACCCTCAAGCAAATTGCCGCCTGGCTCGCGGATCCGCAGTACGACGACGTCCGCCCCGAGCTACAAGCACTGAGCCGCTGGCTCAGCGATCCCAATCACAAACACGTCCGTGATCGGACCGCACAGACGCCGGACGATCTCGATTTCCTGTGGGCCAACTTCTTCATCACGGGCGACTATGCCCCGGCGTCTCGGATTTTGGATGTCATCGAGCTTCCCGATAACAACGCAAATCGGGTTCTGAAGGGGGCCGCCGTCTGGTCCATGCGCTCCAATCTGCATCAGCACCCGAAGCTGGTGGAGGTCGTGCAAAGACACGCCAAAGAACGATCGGCCGAAAGCCAAAAGCAGATCGGCCAACTGATCAAGGCGTCAGCGCGAGCTGAGTGAGCGGGGTGCAGCGACCGTCGGCTACTGGCCAACTTCGTGGTCACCCACCGCCTTCTGCTGCAACAGACTAAAGCCGTCCCGAGACCACAAGGCAGAGCGTACCGACCTTCCCGACACGCCGCCCCGATACCAGCTTCCGCCGCCATAGAAGGACGCTCTCCCAAGGATGGCATCTCAAGCAGGCGGGCAAGCTCGGACGAGAAGCCGAACCGGCACTTACCCCAACTTCCACGGCATCCAGTCAGCCGCATATCGCCAAAATAGCCTTTTCAGGTGATGCGGCCGGGCAACGCGGTCAGTAAAGTTGGTGGCTTCTCAGTTTTTGGGACAACTTGAGAGGGCCAACATGCACCTTTTCTCACGTCGCGATTCGCGTCAAAGTCCAATCACCGTCCACAACGTCCCCGCCCACTTTGACGGCCGGCGAAATCTCTTGCGGGCTGGAGCTTTGGCCGGGCTGGGTATCTCGCTTCCCAGCGTGTTAGGGCTAAAGACACTCCGGGGTGCCGAGCCGAGGCGCGAGGTCACCGGCGCCCACGCCATCGCGCCTAGACTTCATCCGCCAGTCATCCAATCGCCCGAACATCACGCCCTGGTAAGGAAGCAGCTACAGGCAATTACCGAACAGCGCCTCCAGGCCGCGGTGCGGGGAAATGCGGCTCCTCGCGCGGCGTCGATCGAAATCCCGCTCACGACGGTTTCTCTGTGTTCCAATTTCTCCGCCAATATTGACATCGCTTTTCAGCAAAAGTCCGGGCAGTTCAGTCCGCCCACCGGCTTGGAAGTCGATTCCGGCACGTCCACTCTGATTGTCCCTTCGTGGGAAGCCATCACAAAAATCCCCGGTTACCAAGCGTACTATACGGACCTCTTGGGACCAGGAAACCCCGACATCAGGGAGCCGTTTGGCTGTCAGGCAAGGGTTGTTCAGGGGCCGATCGTGATTCCACTCACGAACGGAGATGCATACTCCATCCAGAATTGTGTGTTTTACGCGTGCACTGGGCCAAACCCCGCCAAGCCGAATGACTCGCCAACAAGCATCTTTGGCGCGGGTTGTCTCAATCCCTGGGCAACGAGCACTTGGAACACGCCCCTTCCGGGCCTCGTGATGCGCGTGCCGTTCGCCTACGATCCGGCTTATCCATTTGCCGAATTTC
>DASRXU010000129.1:0-12326 GCA_035687365.1 Planctomycetaceae bacterium
TTCGACGCCGGTCTGAAGGCACACGTTCGCGCCGCGCTCCGCGAGCCAACCGGTGAGCCGTGTGCCGTATAAGGCGTCCAGCGGGACGGTTGGAATCTGCACGTGCCAACCGTCTCGGTTCGTCAAAAATGCATCCACCAAAACCTTTCGCGCGCTTGATACGTCGATGCGATCGAGCGTCTCACTGAGAGAACTCACCATCACCGGCGTCCAAAATCGGTCGATCGCGCCCGGCGTCTGCCGATGCCGCTTGAGCCAATCCGCGAAATCGGCGGCGGAATTGTCGTAGCGCGCTGTGGCCAAAGCCCGCACTCCCCGGGCGACCGCGAAGAGATCTCGCTTCGACAAATAACTCGTGCGGGCGAACGCGATCGCCAGATGTAGGGGGGCCGGCAGAGCGCTCGCGGCCAAGCGATTGACAACGCGATCGCGCCCGATGAAGTAAAGCTCACGCTCGGTTCGAAAGAGGTGGGCCAGTCCGAGCGTTCGGCAAAAGTGTTGAAAGTTGGTGCAGCAACCCAGGTTAACGTGCTGGCAGTTGTCGATTTGGGTGCCGGTCGTCTTGTCGAGAAACGAGCTGGCGCGACCGCCCAATCGGGGTCGGGACTCGAGCACGGTCACGCCGATACCGCGTTCGGCCAACGCCACGGCAGCCGCCAAACCGGCCAGTCCACCGCCCACGATCACTGTGCGGGGGGTCACCGTCGTCAAGCAGATGTGACCACGATGGGCTCGGCCGTCTTCAATGGGCTGCCGGCGACACGATTGACCAGAGTGGGGGAAAATCCGGGCGCTTCAATCCGGATTTCGTCGTCTGTCTCGAATCGCCAGTCGCGCGTACCGAAGCTAAGCCGGCTCGTGCCGAAGAAGTGAAGATGCACGTCGCCCGGTCGACGATGCTGCGGATATTTGAAGTGATGGTCTTCGAGATTCCGCAGAGAATGGCACATCCACTTCTCACCACTCTGCAGCTTGCCGCTGTCGTAGATCGTCTTTCCGCGGCGGACGACCGAGCAGCGCAGCGCGATCTCCTGAAAATCGGAGTGGGTGTTGAGCGTGGGACCCACAGCACAGGTCCGTAGCTTTGAGGGTGCCAGATGCAGGTAACTGATCTTTTCCGTCGCGTGGTCCGACCACTCGTTGCTCAGCGCGAACCCCAACCGCCGCGGATGACCCGCCGGATCGATCACGTAGCAACCAACGATCTCCGGTTCTTCACCTCCGTCGAGGGCGAACGAGGGAATATCGAGGGAAGCCCGATGACCGCGTAGAATTCCGCCGTCCCCCTTGAAGAACCACTCGGGCGCCTCGCCCCGTGCGCCGGAAGCTGGCTTTCCTCCGGCGACTCCGCGGGCGAACATCCGCGCGGAATCGGTCGCAGGTTGATCTTCTTTTTTCGCGTTTGCTGTCGACGCTCGATGCATTTCGTCGCGTGACTCGACGCTGCCGGTGTGAGTCAGGCCGGTGCCACTGACAAGCACATGATGAGGATCCGGATGGTCCAACGGCGCGAGTAGGATGGGATGGCTACCACCGGGAGACGCGTGCCACAGCGCCTCCCAAGCGAGTGTCTCGCTCGGTCCTGTTTCCATCACCGACCGCAAAAAAACCTCGAGAGGTTGCCCGGCTCGAAATGCAGCGTCGACCGCCTCGACCAGGAACCGCAGCTCCGCGCGCCGGGCTGTGACATCGTGGACCCGATCGCCGTCCAGAATCCCGAGGCGGCGGCCCGATCCTGGAATTTCAAATTGCACCAGTTCCACAAGGCAGCCCTTCGTCAACCGCGGGGTCAAGTCGCGAGACGCAGTATAGAGTGCCGGAGCGAGCCGTTCTAGAAATCAGTGCGCCGCGTCGCGATGGACAAGTCGATTTCGACAAAAAAACAACGCTCCCCCCACGAGGGCAGAGCGTTGTTCGAGGACAACTCAGGTAGTCGATTTTGGGGCGATTAGGCCCCGAAATCAATGGGCGCTCGCGACCCCGGCGCCACCGGCAAAGGAACCCGAGCCGATGACAAAGTTCGCGCTGAACGCAAAGTGGTTGCCGATCGAAACCGGGCTACCGATGCTCAGAACCGTTGTGCCACCGAAAGCGAAGCTGGTGGCAATCGCAATTGACGTTCCGCGGACCTTCAAGCCCTCTTGGTCGGTCGTGACCTTCATTCCTCCGAGCCCCATGCGAGCGAGGCTATGTTTCGGGACTTGTCCGTCACTGGCGAGCACCGGCGCAGCCATTAACACAATGACGCACGCCAAGGAAATGAAGCGCCTCATGGCAAGAGCCTCCGTACGAGTTGGCGAATCAATTCAAACGCAGGAACCTGGCCGGTTCCGAGAAAAGCGTTTGTCTGCATCCTGTAGGAATCGCGTCGCCGGTTGCGACAGCTTCCGTGAGGCAGCGGTCGCCGCACGTGTCACATCCGTTCGACTGGGCCCGCTTATCGATTGCGCTCAAGGCATCTGGAGCGTCTGCTCCAATGTGGCTGCACTGTACTGGTCGACTGTGCACGGCGTCAATTGGGGGCGCGGTCAGTCACGCAGTCTCTGGGCCGGGCAAGCGGCGTTCGAAAAGAAAAACGCCCCATCCTTGGCGAGACGGGGCGCTTTGATCGCTGAGAGCGAGCGGCGCTTCACGAGGGCCCGTTGGGTCTCGCGGAGAGCCGCAACTACAAGCTTAGTTACTGTGGGCCGAGGAGGCGCCGCCGGCACCGATCACGTGAGTCGCCGACGCGACGAACGGACCGAATGTGACAATCGTCGTCTGGCCAGCAACGCTGAAGTTATTCTGGCTGGCACTGTGATTGCCGACGCCGGTCGAGGTGTTGACCGAGCCCGCCGCGCCGCCGCCGCCGAACTGAATGGCGAAGCTGGTGCCGCTGGCGATCGCGAACTGACCGCGAACGGCCATGCCCTGCGAATCACTCATGGTCTGCATGCCAGCCAAGCCCATCTTGGCCAGGGACTGATGCGAAACGCGACCTTCGCCGGCCATCGCCGGAGCAACCGCGAACACAACCAACGCCGCAACGGAAAGAAGAGTCTTCATGGACAGTGGCCTCGCAAAAAACGTGGTGCCTGAACTCTCTTTGCCCTACCTTCGTCCAGAGGTCGTGTAGGACAAAACGAACGGTCAAACTACCCAGATCGTTTAATCAATGTCAATCAGTAAAATTGGAAAATTTAGGATAGATAGACCTGCCAATATACTGACCGAATGAGCATACGTTAATGGTAATTAATGTAAGCCGGTGCCGGCGGGGAGGTTACGGATTGGCCGTTTCGATGGTGGATCGAGGGGCGAATGCGCAGTCCGTAGCCTCGGGGAAAAAGGGGCGAGGCCCCCCCACCCGGACTTGGACGTCCGGCAAGCTCGGCCGGCCTCTGGGAGAGGCGGCCGAGCGTTCGAAAAGAAAACGCCTCGCCCTATTGCAGGACGAGGCGTTTTTGAGAATTCAGGCGGCTCTTCGCGGGGGCCCGTGGGACGTCCCGCGGTGAGCCGTAGTCGAGGTGGGCTAGAATTAGTGGGCGTGAGCCGAGGAGGCTCCGCCGGCACCGATCACGTGAGTCGCGGTGGCGACGAACGGTCCGACCGTGACGATCTCGGTCTGGCCGGCGACGCTGAAGTTGTTCTGGCTGGCGCTGTGGTGGCCGACGCCGGTCGAGGTGTTGACCGAGCCAGCGGCTCCGCCACCACCGAACTGAACGGCGAAGCTCGTGCCGCTCGCGATCGCGATCGACGTACCGCGAATCTTCATGCCCTGGGCGTCATCCATCGACTTCATGCTCGACAGGCCCATCTTGGCGAGGGCGTTGTGCGAGACCTGACCTTCGGCGGCGAACGCCGGGACGGCCGAGAAAGCGACGATGGCGGCGAGTGCGTAGAGGCTCTTCATCTCAAAAATCTCCAGAATTCAAAAAAGGTGCGGAACTGGGATGCACAACCGAACGGACTTAGATGATTTGCTGTAGCTGCTACGAGCAACAATCCATTGCTCATGGGTTTCACTGTAAGGGTGGCTGGGGAGCATGGTCAATCGCCTATTTTGTTTATTTTGCCCATTCACTCAGATGCCGCTTGCCATCGACGCTGGCATGACCTATGTCACGAATTCGACGTCGTTGCAACGCGGAAACACTTCACGAACGGCGCCCCGCCACGCGACGTAACATTGTTTAATAACTCAAGTTACATCGACTCAAAATGCACCGCTGCGCTCTCGGAGCATTGAAACCGCCACTCGAACCGGCCGCCGCCAAGGCTCCAGAACGGACTCCGAGAGGACGTCGACGGCCGAAATTGGGATTGGACGGGGATCTAAAAGTGCCGGCCGATCGGGGGAGGAGAGGACCAACTCGGGCTCCGATGATGAAGGTAGACGGCCAATTTGCTCGGCAACGTCTGCACGCTCAGCCTGCCGGCCTGGGCGAACGCCTCACACGTTTGGCCGCTCGGAGATCGGCGAAGTACCGGGCACCCCCCGCTACTGGACCACGCGGACGGCCGTTACGTCATGCCCGTCGGCACTGCCGACAAAATGGATCGCGAGCCGCGACTTGGCGTTCTGGTCGTAGATCCAGACTTCGCTGATTTTTCCTGCGGACACAACGCGAGTCCGTGAATCGGGCGGGCCGTACGTCTTGCGAATTTGATCCCGAGTCATTCCCGTGTAGCGCCCGGCTTCGGCTGCCTTCTGAAATGGATCGCCGGGCAGCGCAGCGACCTCGGCGGCCGTCAGCCACTTGTCCCCGACCCGCTTGAAGCCCATCCGCTCGAGCTGTGACGAGATCTCTTTGACGTCGGGCGAGTTCTTCGAAGCTTCCAGCAACAGGCGGACCGCCGCGTCGTTGTCGTCCAAGAGGGATTGATACTCGTGGGCCGCCTGCAGGAAATCGCTGGGGCGTCCCTCCTTGGTCAGCCGGTCTTCCTTGGCCTTGACCCAAGCGCGCTTGGCCCGCACGGCCTTCTCCGGCTGTCCCCGATGTTGGAACTGCTCGGACAATTCGAGCAGGTCATCGCGGGTCAAATGGACGACGTCGGCCAAACGAGAATCCAGAGCGCTTCCGCGCAGCGCTTCGGCGCGGGCATGCTGTTCGGGGAGTTCGCGGTCGATGCGATCGGCCAACTGCATCGGATCGCGGTTCCGCTCCTTGGCCCAGATGTCCAAGGCCGCCGTGCGAACTTCGGACCACAAAGCGCGGTTCATCCGCAGCCGTTCGCTCGCCGATGCGACCCGGTAGGCGCCGACGGGATCGCGAGCAAATCGTTCGCGAAGCGGCTCGTCCTCCGGCGTCAGCGGAACTTTGCAACCCTGCAGATTCGCGTCAATGCGTTTGCTCAGTTCATCGAGATCTTTCTCCGCAGCCCGTTGCTTTTTGAGAGACAGCCAGCGTTGGGCCAACGAGTCGTGCACGAATTCGAGTCGACCCTCGTCGGGAAGACCGAAGTGCTGATACTTTTTCGCCAAAGCCAGGCGCGCGTCGAGTGCGTCCTCCGGCAATTGGGATTGCTCGCGTCGCAGCCCCTCAGCATAAAGCTCCTGGGACTGGCGTGAGAGACTTTCATCCCCATAAAAGGCTCCGCGGGCAGCGACCCAATTGCCGAGCGCATACCATTGCTCGGGGGTGCCCGCGGAAAGCGAGAGCCTTCGATCGCGAAGCGCCTCTTCATCGGAGGGGAGCATGCGCACGCGCCCGACGACGAACGTCGGTTTGCTCGAGCGCATCTCAAAATGGCCGAAGACTTCCAAGTTGCGGCTTCGTGGTCGCCCGGGTTCAATCGGAAATGACTCGTCCTCGTTGTACCAGACGAAATTGAGCCCCTCGCACTTGAGGAAATGCAGCAGCGTTTTGGAAAAGACCGAGTACCGTCCCTCGATCTTCATCGGGGTTTTGCTCTGTGCGTAGGCGGTCCACTCGCCCTTCCTTTTCGCGGCCATCAACTCAGGGATCGATACAGCATCCGCGGCACGCGTCACGACCTGCCCCGACAGGATCAGCGCGGCGGCGACGAGAAACGACCAAGACCGAGCGAGAACAGTGTTCCGGCGGGATATCATGGTTTGACTCCCACGGTCTCGGCTTGTGCGGCCAGCTGCTTTCCGGTGTCCTCGTCACTGCGCAAAGCGTCGGCCCCGAGCCCCAGAGCCCGATAGGTGTCTGAACCCGCCCAAAGAAACGCAGTCGCATCCTTGAGTCGCAGCACCCACACTTTGTTCTTGGTCCCCTCCTCCACAAAGGAAACGAGTTGACCGGCGAAGATCACATGCTGCGGCCCAGCGACGGCCGAACTCGGCTCGAGGACCTTGAGCCTCGCGTCCAAGATGACCGGCACATTTTCGATCGGGAACGGGTAACGAATCAAAGCTTGCGGTGTGCCGTCCGGTCCGGTGTCTGAGACGACGTCGCCGTCGATCAGGATCCACGCGTCGCGGTAGAGACGTTCAAATCGTTCGCTCCACTTGGTGTCGCCAGACGCTTTCGCCACCCGAGCTTCCTCACACAGTTCGTACAGCGAAAGGGCCGACAAATGGGCCATCGCGTTCAGCTCTTTGGCTTTCTGACGGACGGTCCTCGATTCGGCATCGTCGCGCCCCAGAATATTTACGGCCTCGGCCGCCTGCTGGTACTCGGTTGCTGCTTCGCCATACTTTGCCCCGCGAAACGCAGCCTCGCCGGCTTCCAGGTGCTCTCGCAGAGTGAGCGCGGCCTTTTCTTTGACCTGCGATTGCCACACGAGATATCCGGTCAGCAGGACGACGCCGAAGATGGCACAGCCCACGACCCGCACCGGCGAGAAGATCGAGCCGCGGAGCGTGGGCAGATCTTCGGCCGATTCAATGCGGATTTCGGTCGATGAACCCGGAGCAGCAGAGACAACTGGGGCGGTCGCCGCGGGCGTCGGTTGCTCAACAACCTCGATTCGCTCTGCGTTGCCAGTGGCGAGATTTCGACGGACCGTGGTCACCGTCGGTTCAGCCGGGGTGGAGGACGAAGTCGTCACCGAGGAATCCCGACGAATATCCGGCGACGATTTGGGTGCCGATTTCTTTTTCGGCTTGAGCTTGGGGTAAACGTCCCGCGGCAGGACAAACACGAAGTTGCCGCAACGGTTGCAGCGCACGACTTGGAAGGCGGGCAGACGCATCCCAGAGATGCGGTGCGTGCAGGCGCAAGCGACTTCGTAGGGCTCGGGCTCGGGAGGCGGCGTTCCGCGCAGCGCCTCCGTTGCCTTGGCCAGCCAATTGACCATGAAAGTTCCCGCCGTCCGATGGAGCACCCCGTGGTAACGCACGCGACCGCAAGGCGGTTCACTGGGCTCGATCGGGGCACTTTGATTATTGAACCTGCACCAAAGGCGGTCAACGTCCTTTGGACACAGGCGCACCCGCGGGTTGGCTCTGTTTAGGCGTTGCACGCGGGCGGAAACACCTCGCGTCCGCGGCCTTGCTGGATCAACGGAATGTAATCCTCCAACTCGGCCTGCGTCTTCGGATCGGTCAGGTCGACGGTTGCCCGGCGCTCGGCGGAGAGGTAGGCAGCCATCGTCAGGCGGACGATTTCGACGCCATAGTGCCAATCAAGAATGGGCGGCCTGCCGGTGACGATTGCGTCGCGCGCGTCGATGTTTTCGTCCGTGTAGCCGTAGAGGTCGGCTTCGTTGGGTTGGACGGCGAGCAGGCCGCGGCTGGCAGTCGACTTCTCCAAGGCCGATTCGGAATCGGCCACGCCCCGCGCGGCGTCGTCGCCGACGAACAGCTCGAGCGTCGAGCGAAGCGTGTTCATCTCGAACGCGTAACCGGGGCCTAATCCGTCGAGCGAGAGTCGCAACCCTTGTTTGTCATACATCCAAGAGGAGGTGAACTGGGCCTGAGATTGGCGGCCCGTCTCGGGATTCTTGAAGGTGACCATACCGGTCGCGAAATCCTCGGCCGGCGTTTTCGCATAATCGACGCCGAACCGCTCGACCAGCTTTTCGCGCCAGGGCGATTGTCCCCATTTGAGGAGCGCGAGATTGGCCGAGACCGATTGCGGCTCCAAAAAAGTCGCCGGCTTTCCGGGCGGCGTGAGGGCGTACCAACCGACGGCCAGACAGTGGCAGCCCATGTCACTCAAGACTCCGCCTCCCTGCCGCGTTGGGTCCCAAAACCAGGCGTTGTGCGGGCCCGAGTGCTCTTCGGCCGAGCGCACCAGCAGCGGCGGCCCCATGGCATTCATCACCGTAGCCAATTGCGAACGCGTCGACTGCAGCGTCTTCATGTGCAGTTGATTCTCAAAGTAGATGTGCCGCAGCCCCACCTCTTCCACGAGCCGAACCATTCGACGGGCTTCGGCGAGGTTCCGCCCCAGGGGCTTTTCGCAGATCACGGCTTTGAGCGGGTTCCCAGCTCGCACGGCCTCGACGACTTCTTCGACATGAGCGAGCCGCGCGAAATTGGGGGCGAAGAGCGCGATCACGTCGACGTGGGGCGCCATCTCGCCGATCGACCCGAAAATTCGCCCCTCGCCAAGACCCTGGGCTTTGACCAACTCGGCAAGCGCTGTCGGAGGTCGTCTGGAAACCAGGCCGGCGACCTCGATGCCGCGGACGGCAGCCAAAGCTCGAAGTTGAAAACCACTAATGAATCCGCCGCCGACAATGCCGTAACGAATCGATGCCATGTTGCCTAACCGCGCGAGGAGGGGCCGACTTACGTCGGCAATGAACACCGGGACGCAGACTGCCGGTGTCCATGTCAGCGGGAGCCCGGGCGAGTGTCAATCGGAGGCCGGACGATTGCCTCGATGGGCAACATTCTCGCGCGCATATTCTACGCGTAGAGAGACGCTCTCGTTGGCTTGGCGGCTTCGCACGTTCCGACCGGGGCTACTCGACCGATTGGAACCGCATGCTGCCGGCAATGAAGAAGACGACGGAGAAGGCGACCAGCATCACGCAGCACTCAAAGACCAGCCGCGGATCGGGCGACGCCTTGCTCAAGAGCTCCTCGTACGCCATCAGCGACCAGGCGTGCGGCGTCGTCAGGCTGAATTCGCGCATCGCGTCGGGGAGCCACTTGCGGGGCGTAAAGCAGCCGCTGACTCCGCCCATGGTGATCACCAAAATCGTCGCGTAGGCAGAAACTTGCGATTCGCTGCGAACGCACGTGGCGACCAGCAGCCCCAAGGCGGTGGCCGCCAACGAGGTGCAGAAAATCACCGGGAGGAGCATCAGCGGGTAGGTTCCCCACGAGAAGTCGAAGATGATGCGACCGCAGAGAAACAACAGCGCGGTTTGGGCGATCGAGAGCACGAGAAACGGCATCGTCTTGCCAGAGAGGATCGACATCGGACGAACCGGCGCGATCCGCAGTCGGCGGAGAGTTCCCTGCTCGCGTTCGTGCAGCACCGAACGAGCCATAAAGCTCACGATAAAGAACACAAAGAAGACGGTGTACGAGGGAACGATTGCGTTGTAGATCTCGTCGCTGTGGACGACGGGCCGCGGGGTGGACGCCTCGGGCTGGAGATTGGGTTTGTCCCCCTCTTCGTCGAACTGAGCGCACGTCGTCGACATGAACCGTCGATGCAGAGCGTGACGGCACATCACCGGCGGCACGATCGTCTTGAAGATCACCGAGAAGGCCAACTGCTCGATCAGCGAGTGGGTGCTGGAGTCGGGTTCACGAGTCACCAGTGCCACGTCGAGAGAGCCGAGGCCGTCTTTCAGTTGATTGTCGAGGATGTCGCCGGGCTTCAGGCGACTCACCTGACGGTAAAAATTGGGCCCGATCACGAGGGCCGCGTTGACGGTCCCGTTATTGACTTCGTTCTCGGCCCGATCCGGAGTGAGGATTTCCTTGATCTCGAACCCACCGCGCTCCTGCAGCTCGTTGATCACCTTGACGATGATGTTGCGGGCGATTTTCTTCTGTTTGATTTTTTCCTCGGCGTCCAGCGTCTCCGCCGGCTCGTTCGAGGAAGCGGTTGTGGTCCCGTTCGACTCAGCCACTTTGTCGGCAGGAGTCTTCGCAGCTTCGCCCGTTTTGTCCGTTTTGGCACCCGCAGGTGCGGCCTCGGGCGCGTCTTCGTCCCAGCCGGCCTGGCCGATCTGCTCGTACGCGACGGCATCGACGACGCCGACGCGGAGCACCTGGTTGGTGTTCTTCCAACCGAGAATCTTGCCCATCGTCAGGCCGATGATCGTGATGAACACCAACGGAAGCACGAGCAAGACCACGAGCGCTCGCGCGTCCCGAAGCAGGATCCGGAGATCCTTTTTGGTAATTTCCCACGCTTTCATGGTGGTCACAATCCGTATGGGCGTTCGAAGCTGCGCGTCCGCAGATGATTATCGACGGTTGGTGTGAGAGCCCGGTCGGATCAGTCCCTGATCGAATCAATCCCTCAGTCGGCTTCCGGTCATTTGCATAAACAGTCGCTCGAGGTTGGCATCGTTGGTTTTGACTTCACGCAGATCGACGTGCGACTGCTCGAGCAATTCCAGAACCTGCGAGAGTGTTTCGTTGAGTCGGTCCTTTTCGTCGACGTGCGTGCGGGGGATGACGATCGTCGCGCTGCCGTTGTGGCCCGCTTCGAGACGACCCCACGGCCCCAGCTTGGCGGCCAGCCCGTTCGTCGGCCGGGAGACGCGTAGACACAAGTCCGCGCTCAGGCGACGCAGCAGGGTCTTCAGATCATCGCACGCGAGCACGCGCCCCCGATCGACGATGGCAACTCGAGTACACAGCGTTTCCACCTCTTCCATGTAGTGACTGGCATAAACCGCGGCCACGCCCTCCGCGCTCAGGGCTCGCACGCAATCGAGCAAGTGGGCCCGCGACTGCGGATCGACGCCGACGGTCGGCTCATCGAGAATCATCAAGCGGGGGCGGTGCAGCAGGGCCACTCCGAAGTTCAGTCGGCGTTTCATGCCGCCCGAGAAGGTCTCAGCCCGATCGTTGGCCCGCGCGGTGAGTCCGGTGCGCTCGAGAGCCTCGTCGATTCGTTGTTTGAGTATCTTGCCACGAATCCCGTAGAGCCGGCCGAAGAAGTCGAGATTCTCGCGAGCCGTCAGGTCGGGGTAGATGGCCAGATCTTGGGGAACGACCCCTAGCGCCTGGCGCGATTCACGATTGTCTGGAGCGAGCACTTGACCGTCGAGACGGATCGATCCGGAATCGGGAGCCAAGAGGCCGACGACCATGTTCATCGTGGTCGACTTACCGGCGCCGTTCGGCCCCAAGAGACCAAACACTTCGCCAGCGGCCACCGAAAAGCTGACGTCCTCGACGGCGACCAGGTTGCCGAAGGTCTTCCGGAGATTGCAGACTTCCAGGAGGTTCATCGAGAGTTTTGGCTTCTTGCGAACTGATGCGGTTACTGAGCGAACTCGCCCCGAAATCGTGAAGGCTGAGCGGTGCTTCGAACCGTATCCGGGCGATGTTCGAACGATGGGCGCCGTCGTGGCGCGACTACCGTATTTGATCGACATTTCGAGCAATCCGAATCTACGCGTACGGAAACTGTGTCCGCTCAACGTCGGCAACACGAACCGGTTGAGCCGATTCGACCGACGACCGCCGCGGAGGTTTGCCTGGGAACCTTCGGCAAGCGCGGCAGACTCTGCGGCCCTGTCCACGCGATGCCACGCGGGTCGGAACGACATCGATCAAAGTGCGACCGCTACTCGCGCGGGCCGCAAACTTTGCGGACTGCGTTCGTCGGATGTCAGAGCCCTCATTGGAACTCGTTGCAATTCCAACCTGCGTGGCTAGGATACAGGCTGCCTAAAGTTCCCAAAGGAATTGCCTCTATGTCGACACTCGGATCGGCCGCGAAGTCTCAACCAGATCTCGCAGGTTTCCCGTTCTCACTACCGCCGCTGGGCGGAAATGCGTCGTCCACGCAGGCGGGAACAAGCCCGGCAAGTTTTGCGGCCCCCAGCCGAATTGCCGCGGGAGCCGCGGGGCGATTCACGTTTACCTCTCCCGACACGCCGGGCATGCCCGCTCCCTCAATGAAGACAGCCTGGGACTTTATGCCCGCCGGCTGGGTTCGCCGTCCCGGGTTCGAATCCCACTACGAATCGTCTGAGGCCTGGGTACCGCCGGCAGGCTTTACGCCAGTTACCCAATTGGAACATGCGAGGCTCGGAAAAATCACCGCGGAAATGCGGCGAGTGGCCGAGCGCGAACCGCACCTGACTGCCCAGCAAGTTCGCGACGAGGTGGCCGCCGGCCGGATGATCATTCCGGCCAATCGCGTGCACCTGGGCTACGATCTCGACCCGATGGCGATCGGACGAGCGTCCCGCACGAAGGTCAACGCCAACATGGGAGCCTCGCCCGT
>DASRXU010000130.1:0-3840 GCA_035687365.1 Planctomycetaceae bacterium
GGCCGATGTGCTGGCGCTCAAACAGCTGATCGAGAGACAAAAACCGGTTTGCGTGGTGATCGATCCGGCTTACCTGGCGATGGGCGGCGACCACTCACGCGACCTGTTTGCGATGGGCCAACTCTTGCGGCCACTGACCGAACTGTGCAAGTCGACCGGCTGCACGGTGCTCGTCGTGCATCATTGCAAACGGTCGAGCAAAGCCGGTGACCCGGCTACGCTCGACGACGTCGCGGGGAGCGGCTTTGCCGAATTCTCGGCCCAGTGGTTGTTGCTGTCGCGGCGTCGCCCCTTCGATGCCGGTACGGGCAAACACGAGTTGTGGCTGACTGGCGGCAGTCGTGTCGGTCACCACGGGTTGTGGGAACTGGACATCGACGAAGGGACCGTGGACCAGCCGGGAGGCTGCATGTGGAAAACGGCCCTCCGCCCGGTCACTTCCGCCGAGGCCCAAGTCGACGAGCGATTTGCCGCCGCCAGCGAAGATCGGCGGTTACGTCGCCGCGCGGCCGCCTTCGGTCACCAGCGACAGCGGGTGTGGGAAGTCTTGGCCGCGTATCCGGATGGCTGCAACGCGACCGTGATCCGCGACGCGTTGGGCATCAACGGCGAACGGATGAAGCGAATCCTCCAGGTGCTCGTCGACGAAAGGGTGGTACAGAAGACGGAGGAACAGATCGATCGCCGACGGTTCAAGGTGACCTACCAGCGGATTCCCAGCGTGCTGGATTTTTCCGCGGCTGCGATCGAAGCCCGGCGAGCCAGTCCGCCTGACCAGAAAGTGTACAACCTCAGGTCCGGACACTTTGTGGATCGGTCCGGGACCGGCGCTGTCGGCCCAAAGCTCGTCGGCTGGATCACCAACGGCCGCCTCCGCGCTGTTGGTCCCGGTACACCGACAAATCCACTGGCGGACAAGCCGCCAGTGCCACCCATTGAGGGTGTCGAGGTGTTGCCTCCGCCAAAGTCAGGTCCGGACACGTTCTCGAATCAGGTGGGGACGCAAGATGTGGCCCAAACACAGAGCAACGCCGCAGTTCAACCGCAGCCCCCGCAAGGGGGCGACAGAGCATAGCCCAGCGTGTCAACGCTGGATCTGATGGCGCTCACAAGCGCGCCAGCCCCGGAGGGGCGACAGAGCGGTGCGCAATCCGGCGGCCCATCCGAAAATCTGCACGGTGATGTCACTCGTTGTAAACAACACCACCGACGCGATTCTCGGTCCAAACAACAAGACGGTTCAGGCTAATTGTGATGTGCGACACACCAGATCTTGGCGACGTGCGGCTCTGTCGCCCCTCCGGGGCTTTGGACTGAATAATGGGGGCTCTTCTACCCAGCGTTTGCACGCTGGGCTATGCTCTGCCGCCCGCGTTGCGGGCTAAGAACGAAGTATGTCGGGTCCGTGGGGTCAGGTCCGGACACTCTCTCCGAAAGGAGACCAACTCGACCTGATTAGCTGGCGGGCGTCGCGAGAGGGAAGCTTCCCAGCGCCGCGTAGCGCGGGCCGTCGGATCCCAGTTCGGAGCGGATCAGCTCGATTTCGTTGATGGCCGCGGTTCCGAAGTTTGTTTTCGCGTGCCGCGCGAGCAATTCGTACAAGGCTTCGGGCGGTTTGGCTTTCACGCGAGCCAAAGTGAGGTGGGGCACGAAGGGGCGATCTTCGCGTTCGAAGCCAAGCGGTTCGAGCGCGGTTTCGAGATCCTTGGCAAGAGCAGAAAGGGTTTTTGCGCCGGGCCCTTCACAACCTGTCCAGACAACGCTTGGTCGCTGGGCGTGTGGAAAGACGCCGAGGCCAGTCAATGTCAGGTGACTTTGCGTTTGATGGCTGGCCGCGGTTGCGGCAATTGCCGTGATTTGGGGAATGAGGTTCAAGTCGGCCGAGGCGACGAATTTGAGCGTGACGTGCAGATTTTCGAGTTCGACGGCCTTCAGCGCGCGACCCATTTCGGACAGATCTCTCACGACGCGGCGCAGCGCGGGCTCGGCAGTGATCTTGACAGCCAAAAAGCAGCGGATCGTGTCAGGCATGCGGACAACTATCACTCAACTCGGCCAGTCAGGCGGCGCGCGCATTTGTAAACAACGGATCGTCGCGCGGACTTGTGGCGCGCCAACTGTCGCAAATCGCCCGCGATTGACGACGCCCGTTATCGTACTCAATCTGGCTGTTGTTGCCGCCGCGGATGCAGGGATTTCGAGTGGCCAGCGTCAAACCGCCCGGACGTTGTGCGCGGAGTCTTCGGTTAAGTCTGCTCAGGCGGCGTGTCGATAATTGATGGTGACGCTTTGCCGACGCTTTCGGCCGCGTTTCATCACGTTCAGTTCGCCGATCGCATAGTCGGACACGCGACAGGGAAGGGACACCCATGCGACCACGGTTGCGGTTATTCACCGGTGAAGACGAGGTGGGCTCATCGGACGCCGACGCGCAGGTCAACGTGCGCTTTGGCGAGATCACGCAGGCCTTAGTCGAAGCCGTTCGCTGGGATCGCACGTGGCTCCGCGACTTCGAGGATGATGAGGTTCGCGTTTCGAGCGACCTCTATGAGGTCATCTCGAGCTTCACGCGCTTGCGACCGAGCGCCTGAGTCGGTCTTCGGCTCGGCACTCCGGCTCGAACCCGGCATTCGCTCAATCGGGTTCCGATTTGAGCGACTCTCCCCCCGATCGCCGCGGCCCGGCATAATGACGCCAGGACCGCGCCGAAAGGGCCGACTGTGAGCGCCAGCGGGGGAAACAGACGACTGTGTGACGACGCGCTGGCCATTTGGCGCGCGGGGGTCGCAGCCGTCGATTCCGAGCGACTGGTGAGCGGTTGCGTTCGTGCGGACTCGCACGGGCTCGAGATCTGCGGCCGGCGGTTTCCGCTGTCATCGACCGGTCGAATTGTCGCGGTCGGTGCCGGTAAGGCCGGAGCCGGCATGGCGGCCGGATTGGAGCTGGCCCTGTCCGGGTCGCCGCTTTCTGAGCGGTTGAGTGGCTGGATCAACGTTCCGGCCGACTGCGTGCGACCGTTGCGAAAGATCCACCTGCACGCGGCGCGTCCGGCCGGTGTCAACGAGCCGACGGAGGCTGGAGTTGTCGGGGCCGCTGAGATTCTCAGTCGGGTGCGGCAACTCTCGTCAGACGATTTGTGCGTCGTACTGCTCTCGGGCGGAGGCAGTGCGCTGCTGCCGGCTCCAGCGCCGGGCGTTTCATTGGCCGACAAGTTGGCCGTCACTCGGTTGCTGTCGGCGCGCGGAGCGACGATCAACGAACTCAACTGCGTGCGGAAGCATCTTTCGGCGATCAAAGGGGGCAACTTGGCGCGGGCGGCCGGCGCGGCCCGCGTCGTGACGCTAATTATTTCCGACGTGATCGGCGATCCGCTCGATGTGATCGGCTCGGGCCCGACCGTGGCTGATCGATCGACCGTGGCCGACGCGTTGGGCGTGCTGGAGCGAATTGCAAATCAGCGGAGCGACGTGCCGGAAAACATTTGGACTTTCTTGGAAGCCAAACGCAACGCGCCGCCCGATCCACCGCTGCCCGACACGGTGTCCAACTTTGTGATCGGCAACAATCAAACAGCCTTGTCGGCCGCCGCGAACAAAGCGGGCGAACTCGGGTATCTCGTTCAGTCGTTGGGCAGCGCCAACGGCGGAGAGGCCCGTGATGTCGGACGCGAGCTGGCCGCCCGCGTTGTTGCGATTCGCGACTCGCAGGCTGCGGGGACGAGTGCGGTCTGCGTCCTGGGCGGCGGCGAGACGACAGTGCGACTCGCGCCGACGAGTGAGCCACGGCGGGGCGGACGCAATCAGGAACTCGTGCTGGGCGTCGTCGATTCGCTGTGGGAGG
>DASRXU010000131.1:0-14862 GCA_035687365.1 Planctomycetaceae bacterium
ATCGAAGGGCTTCGCCTTCGTCGAGATGTCGAGTGACCAAGAGGCCCAAGCCGCGATCTCGGCGCTCGATGGCAAAGAGATTGGTGGCCGCGTGCTGAAGGTCAACGAGGCGCGCCCGCGCGAGGACCGAGGTGGCGGGGGAGGCGGCGGCGGCGGACGAGATCGCGGCGGTTACGGCGGCGGCCGCGGCCGGTACTAGTCGAGTTCGACCAGCACTCATTGAGACAGGCGAGATCGCGAGGAGGCTTGCGTCGCGCTCTCGCTCCGGGACTACAGCCTAAGCGTCCGACCGAATCAGCCGCCTCCCAAGCGATCTTTAGCTCAGCGACCGAGATTAGCCGCTACGCATCGCGGCAAATCGGTGGCCGCAGTCGCAGGTCGTCTTGCGGATGTGGAGTTCTGCGCGGCATTTGGGGCAGCGCTTGTGCCACGGACGTAGCGCCAAAGGGTTACTGGCCTTGGTTTTCGATTCGGTCTGCCGTTTGACGGCTTTAAGCTTCGTCATGCGGCGACCGTCGGCCTGCAACTGGGCACACTGCGGGTGAATGCCGCGGCGGGAATAACTGGTGGTGCCGCAAACTGGGCAAATTGGCCGGGCGGCCACAGGAGGAGTTTGCAGCAGGGGCAGGGGGCGGCTGTTGTCGGTCATGAATCAGGCTCCGGTGATGGGAAACCCGCCCTTCCTGGTCGGTTTTCGGAACCTTCATCTTACCGCGCCACGCCTCCAATGTCTTTGCAGTTCGCTCACTTAAATCGCATAAATCGCGGGAAGTGTGAGCGCCGTCGGCAGTTTCGTCGGCCGGACGACCGCGCCCAACGGTAGCTCTCCCCGAAATCCCCGCTTCCATCCCGACGCAACTCATTACGAGGACAAGGGAAGGGGAAAGAACTCTGACGGCCGCGATGCCGCCGAGCGTCAGACGAATTCGCCGTTGAGCGGGATGGGAGCAGAGGTCGCCAGGCTTTGCCGGGTGGCATGCACCAGGCGTACGCCTCGACAGACGTCCGAAATGTCGGCCACGGGGATCAGGCCTCCGACGAGCCGGCGGCAAAAGTGGTCGATCATTACCTCGACCTCCGAACGGTCGGAAGTCAGCGATTCGGTGGCCGTTTCGCCGCCGGTCAATTTCCAGCGGATCTGGGCCGGACTCTCGATGGCGGCCTCCCCGTGTTCGCACTGGACGGTGATCGCGGGGTGCAAGCGGTTGGGAACGTCCTCAGCGACGGCCTCGTGGTGCCGGACCACCAATTCGGCAGTCGAGCGGACGGCTCCCGGGTCCCGGCCGTCGCCAAACTCGATGGCAACGCGGTGATGGGGCGTGTCCGGCGGCAGAGCCGGGTCGAGCGGACGAGCCTCCAGGCGAATCATCGTCAGGCGGACGACGTAGCGGCACCAGTCCAACAAACCCACCATAAAGTCGGTGCCTGCCTTCTGACCGGGGATCGCCTCGGCGGAATCGGGCGCGGGGTGAATGGCGTCGATGGCGATATGCTTCGGTCGCCCCAGCCGTGTCGCCATTAGCTCGTGCAGCCGACAAGTCGCCGGCGTGAACCGACGGCTGAATTCCGGCATGACCAGCAGGCCGTCCGATTCGATCAGGCTGCACAGGCGCGACAGTTCGTCTCGGTTTTCGCCCAGACTGCCGGCGATGTAGACCGGCTTGTGCATTTGCCGCACGAAGTGGATCAGAGCGTTGCCATACCACGACGAGTCGAGCAGGAGAATGCCGCGGACGTCGGCGTGCGTCAAAAGGGCCAACACCCCTTGGTAGGGAGCCGCGCGAAGGGTCGAGGCCACTTCATCACAGCGGCTGGCCACTGGATCAAATACGGCACGGATCCGTACCCGGTGCTGCAGTTTGTCCAGCACCGGTCGGTATCGGCTTTCCCAGACGGGACCAAGACCGACTATGCCCAGATTGATCATTCGCCAAAATGTCTGCGGTGCCGCAAGAGTCGTGTGGTTCAGAATCTACGTGGCAGCGTTATCATAGACGGGCGGCTGTCGGGATGACAGCGCGTTTGACTGCGACGGGCTAACCGGCCGAGGTCGTGGAGGTTTACGCCCTCCATTGCTGGTTGTCGGGCACGCGAATTAAGATGCGGCCGCCCGCCGCCCGCCTTGCTGGTTCGATCAAATTCTGTCGGTGATAGGGAGTGGGCCGATGGACACTTCGGCGATCGCTTCGACGAACGACAAAACTGCGCTGGTTCCCGGCCAACCCACGTTCGTCGAAGACGTGGAGATTGTCGGGCATATCATCGACAGCCTGATTCTTCCCAAGGTCCTCGATGAGATCATGGGGCTGGGCGGACAGTTCGAGATCCGTGAGATCCGGATCGGTCAACGACGCAACGATCCGAGTTACGCCCAACTGCGGGTGATCGGCGGGACGCCCGAACATCTCGAGCGGCTGCTCACGGCCATCGGCCGCCACGGAGCCGTCCCGCTGCATCAGCAAGATTGCCGCCTGGTTCCGGCGGACATGGACGGTGCCTTCCCCGAGGGGTTTTACTCGACCACGAATCAAGACACGCAAATTCGCCTGAAGGGGAATTGGATTCGCGTCCAGAAGCAGGAGATGGATTGCGGCGTGCGCGTCGATCTGTCGCAGTCGCGTGCTGAGTGCGTCCCGATGATCGACGTTCGTCACGGCGACCAAATCGTCGTGGGACGCGCCGGAACGCGGGTGCATCCAACCGAGCGCGACACGTCGGGGCACGATGCCTTCGGCTTCATGAACAGCAACGTGTCGAGCGAGAAATTTAAGGGCATCACCGTCCGCGACGTGGCCGCGGCCATGCGCGATGCCCGAAGCGGGGACGGGAAAATCCTGATCGTCGCCGGGCCGGCCGTGGTGCATACCGGCAGCCGCGACTACATGAGTCATCTGATTCGGCACGGGTTTGTGAACGTGCTCTTCGCCGGCAATGCGCTCGCCACGCACGATATCGAGCAGTCACTGTTCGGCACGAGCCTCGGTATTTCGATGACTCACGGGCGGTCGATCGAAGAGGGGCACGAACATCACTTGAGGTCGATCAATCGCATTCGCAGGCTCGGCGGCATCAAGCGGGCCGTCGAACAAGAAGTGCTGACCAGCGGCATCATGTTCGAGTGCGTCCGCAACCACGTCCCCTTCGTGCTTGCCGGCAGCATCCGCGACGATGGCCCGCTCCCCGAGGTGATCACCGACACGCTCGAAGCCCAGCGGCGGATGCGGCAGGAATGCGAAGGGGTCACGCTGGCTTTGATGATCGCTACGACCTTGCACTCAATCGCGGTCGGCAATTTGTTGCCGGCGCGAGTGAAGGTCGTCTGCGTCGATATCAACCCGGCCACGGTCACCAAACTGACCGACCGCGGCACGTTCCAAACAATCGGCCTGGTGACCGACGTCGAACCGTTCCTGCGTGTCTTGGTCCACGAACTCGGGGCCGAGACGACCCCCTAGTGGTCCGTCTGCAATATCAGCAATGGGTGCCAAGCCCATGGGCATGCATTGCCGGACATGCCCACCCAAAGCTGTGGGCATGGCACCCGACAAGGCGGACTATTAAGTCGCCTGGGGGACGTCGATCGCGTACTGGGGCAAGTCGCCGAAAGGCTTTTTGCACTTGGGGCACTTGGCCTTGGCGATCTTCTTGGCCCCCTTGCCGCCGATCTGTTCTTTCTCGCGCGACTCTTCGCTGACAACCAGACCACAGCCCGCGCACTTGTAGCCGATGACCTTGAGCTTGAAGCCCGGATCGCCCTTGTAGAACTCGATGTTCTCGAGGATCCGCAGAGGCTGATTGCTGAAGTGGCACTGGCGATCGCTGTAGACGTCGTCGAGCGGCACGCCGCTGTCGAGTCCCAGTCCGGGAACGCCGTAGAACTCTTCGATAATCTTGGCAAATCGCCGAAACTCCGACAGCGAAAACGACAGGAACTGAGGATTGGGGCTGTCGTCTTGCTTGGGAAGCCGCAGGGCGACGCGACCTTCGCCAAACACTGGAACTCCGGCAAACATCGACTGCTCGGCCGAGAGGATCGGCTGCACAATGCGGAGTTGAGGGACCACAGACGCCGGGAAGAAGTAATGCGCGCCGCAGGGCAGTTCCTGGCGGGCCTTCCCTTCGCTCAGATGGTGGACGACTGCGTCGCGGGTGGCGAGTTTCTTCTTGTCGCCACCGCCCAACAGTCCACCCTTCTTCGCCAAAACCACCGTCAGGAAGCCGTCGGGCGCGAAAGCCACGTCGGCCTCTTGGAAGTCCTTTAGCAGGCTGCCGGCCTTCAGTTTGAGCTTGGTCAGGTCGACCGAGTGGAAATGGCTGTCGAGCATCCAGCGGGTGTATTCGCCGGCCGAGATCTCAACTCCCTGATCGCCTTGGCCCTTGTCGTCACCGGCGTTCACCGCGGCCGTGATCGCGGCCGACTTCTTGGCCTCGTCTTCTTGGAGAGCCTTCTCTTCGTCCCAGTGGCCGGCGGGTACGAAAAAGACCTCGCTACAGCGCGGGCATCGCCCGGTCCGGCCGCGGTGTCGTTCTTGAACCTGGTTGCGATGCCCGTTGGGGCAGTAGACGCTAAAGCCCGACTTGCCGGAGCCCTCGCTCACTTTTTGGAGGCGTTTGCGGCTGCCGGTCTCGGCCTCTTCGGCGAGGGCGACGCGCAGCAAACCTTCGCCGTGAGTGGCCGGGTCGTCGCCACCAAAGCGATTCTCAAACTCGTTGGAGAACTCGGGCCGTGAATCCGGGGCCTTCTTGGCCGTTTCCGGTGCAGCGGCGGCTGCGGCTTTCGCTGCCTTCGCCGCGGCTCCTCGCAAAGGTTTGACCGGCTCTTTCGGTTCCTCTTCTTCTTTCCTGAGGGCGAAGACCGGCGCCGACTGGACAATTTCATTTTGAGCGCTCGGCGGCTCGGCGGTCCCCAGGTCAAAATCGCCTTCATCGGGGTCGTCGGTCATCCCGCCGGTGACCTCGAAGTCCTCGTCCGCCTCACCCACAGGTGCGCCCGGAGGAGGAGCGTTGTCAACCAACCGGCCCGAGTCGGTGACGGATCCAGAAAAGGTGTTGGCGTCGTCCGACTCGCTGGGTTCGCTGTAAATCACCTTGGGCGGCGAGATCTGCATCTTCTTGTACTTCTCGGCAATATCCGACTGCATGAACGTGCCGCAGTTCCAGCAGCGGACGAGCCCTTTTTTCACCAGCTCGTTGCAGCCGGGACAGGGAATTTCCTCGTCAGGAGCCTCGACGCGCCCGAGGGGCGCCGGCTCGGCAGTGCGCCTCTCGTCGAAGACGTAGTTGCAGTTTGGGCACTGGGCCGTATCCGGCAGAACCAGCGATTTGCACGACGGACAAGCAATGATGGACACCGACATGTTCGGCCTCGACCTCAATCCAAAACGGGCTAACTCCCTGCCTCGAGTTTGGTGGGTTTCCTTAGTTCGTCACAACGACTCACTTCCGATTTGTGACTGATTTCCTCTTTGCGACTTTCGTTCCTATTTGCTCACGAGATCCAGCACTTCCACGTCGAACACGAGCAGCGCATTCGGCGGAATAATGCGTCCGAACCCCCGTGTTCCATAGCCAAGATCCGGCGGGACGATCAGCTTGCGTCGACCGCCCACCTTCATTCCGGGAATTCCTGCTTGCCAACTGGGAATGACCTTCGTCAGCGGACGGGTCATGGGCTCTCCGCGATCACGGCTGCTGTCGAACTTCGTCCCGTCGGCCAGTGTGCCCGTGTAATGAACCTTCACCGTCGCTCCCGGAGGCACGACCGCCCCTGACCCGACGACCAGGTCGACGTAATGCAATCCCGAGGGGAGTGCGGTCGTCAAATCCTTCAGCTCGATGCCGCGAAAGTCAATCGGCTCGAATTTGCCACCCGATTCGTGGCTCTGCAGACCGACATATCCGACCTCGGGCCGCTCGGACAGCGCTTTATGGCCGCCGGCCCCTTGCTTGTACTCATCGACCATGACGTCGTTCACGACCTGGCCGTTGAGTTCGACGATCACGTGCGGTCCCAGACAGGTGATTTGATAGCGGTTCCACTCACCCGGGGGCTTCGCGACTCCCTGTTTGGCTGCGGCCTGGTAATAAATTCCGCCCGTGTACTGGGCGGGAACCAAGTGCATCTTTTGATAGACGTCGGCTTGGTCGTCGAGGATTTGGATTTCCATCCCTTCGTGCGCCGGATCGCCTTTGGGGGGGAAACGCAGGCCGACGCCGCTGTTGCCGTCTTTCGGAATGCGATATTCCAGCCGCAACACAAAGTCGCTGTACAACTTGGTCGTACGCAGCCAGCCGCCTCCCGAGCCGACGCAGCTGAGCAGCTCGCCGTTGGCCTTCCAGGCACCGAGCTTCCCGTGCTGGACCTCCCAACCGACGAGATCCTGGCCGTCGTACAGTTTGACGAACTCAGGCTGAGTGCCCGCGCCCTCAGGCGGTGCTGCCACCAGGGGTCTGACGCCCATTGCGAAGATCGTCAGGCCGGCAGCAGCCGACAGGCACAATCGCACGAACCGCATCGACTTTCGATCCTCAATTCTCCCGGGGACGGCAAGACGGCGACCCGGAATGATGCTCATTGCCGGCGGCGCGTACCGCCTCCGAATTGCGCGGCCCGCAGCATCTACTGTAACATCTGGCAGGCCTCCAAACAGCCCTCTCGTTCGCCAAATCGGCCGAAACAACGGTATCGAATGGCCGTAGGCTGCGATCGCAGGCGGCTTTATCGGAAAAGCCCGCACGGCTGGGCAAAAGGTTGCTCCGACCGGTCGACGCTGACCGGTTTTCACCGAGCATCTTGCTGGCCGGCGGCCTCGTTTGACGCCCTTCCGCGGCCGCCACTATCGTTGGAAAGGAACCCGCGGGTGCGGGAACCCGATCGGTGCCGAAATCGAGATCCCGAAGAAATCCATCACGAGAGACTGGATGGCCCCATGAATCGCTGGGTGCTTGTGCTCGCCGTTCTATGCCTGAGTTCAGCCCCTGCCCCTGCGCGGGCCGGCGAATTCAATTCGGTCCTCAACATCGGAGACCCGGCACCGGCCTGGAAAGATTTGCCTGGCGTCGACGGCAAGCGGCATTCGCTGGCCGACCTGCATGGCCACGAGATCGTAGTGGTCGTCTTCACGTGCAACAGCTGCCCGATCGCCAGCGACTACGAAGACCGCATCATCGCGTTCGCCAAAAAGCACTGCGCCTTAGCCCAAAAGACCGCCTTGGTAGCGATCAACGTCAACACAGTCGAAGAGGATCTGCTGCCGCACATGAAAGAGCGCGCGGCCGCCAAGAGCTTTCCGTATCCCTATCTGTTCGACGAGAGCCAGAAGACTGGCAAGGCCTACGGAGCGCTGTTCACGCCGGAGTTCTTCGTGCTCGACAAGGACCGGAAAGTCACTTACATGGGCGCCTTCGATGACAACGTCGAGTCGACCAAGGTCAAGCACGCCTATCTCGAGCCGGCGGTGGAGGCGACCCTCAAAGGCGCGAAAGCCCATCCAGCGGAAACCCAAGCGAGTGGCTGCCTCATTCGCTACGCCCGCAGCCGGCGGAGAAAGCCGACCACCTGAGCGGGACTTCGTGCTTCATCCGCGCTGGGCGTTAGGCCTTCAGCATCAGCTCGACTTCGGCCAGCAGCTCTTCGATCGGAAAGGGCTTGGAGAGGAAGACCGAGACGCCGCGGAGCGCGGCGCACTCGCGGTGCTTCACTTCATCGGTGGCCGTCATCATGATCACCGGAGTCGCCCGAACCGTGCCGCGGACCATGCGATCGAGCACGTTGATGCCACTGCGACGGGGCATCACCAGGTCAAGGAGCATCAAGTCAGGTCGAGTGCACTCGATCTGGGCCAAAGCCTCGGCCCCGTCGCCGGCGACCGAGACGTCGTAGCCCCTTAGCAACAGGGCCGTACGTACGCTGGCTACCAGCTCGGCGTCGTCATCGACGACAAGAACCCGCTTTTTAGCAGTCGACATAGCCCGCACCCAACCTTCCAGACGTCGGACTTCGAGGGGGGCGAAAGCCATTGTCGGGGGTTTCCTTCTTCGATTGTATACGTGGCCCAGGGGGCGAGTGGCGAAGTAAATCGGCCGAAAACTGAGCATCCAGCGAGCGATTCGAAGAATTGCTCCGCGCGCGAACCGGGGATCGGCCAATCGTCGATCACGCACGCGCGGCTCCCGAATGGCCGATAAATGATGTAGACTATTCGGGTTCGCGCGCGGTCGCTGACCGCGTGGCCTTCGCCCGCAGCCGCTTCGGCGCCCCGTTGCGGCCAACCTGGCGGGCCCATCCTCTTCGGGCGTCCTTATGATTCAAGACGAGGCAATTTCGTGTCCGCAACCTCGGTGGTCGGTTTGCAGTGGGGTGACGAAGCCAAGGGAAAGATCGTCGACCTGCTCACCGACGAACACGACGTCGTCGTGCGTTATCAGGGAGGCAACAACGCGGGGCACACCGTCGTCTTCAACGGCGACACCTACAAGCTCTCGCTCTTGCCCGCCGGCATCTTGCACCCCAAGGTCGTGTCGGTCATCGCCACGGGCATCGTCCTCGACCCGAAGGCCTTCCTGCAGGAACTTGATTCGATCACGAAGCGACGCGGCCCGCTGACTCCGGGCAGCCTCCTGATCAGCGATCGGGCCCACGTGATCTTTCCGTGGCACGTCCTCGAAGAGGCCGTGATGGAGAAGAGCCGCAGCAAAGACCCGATCGGCACCACCATGCGGGGCATCGGCACGTGCTATCGGGATAAGGCTGGTCGTTCGCACGCGATTCGCGTGGGCGATCTGTGTCGGCCTGAGTTCTTGCAGAGCCGGCTCTCCGAAGTGCTCCCCCAGAAAAACAAGATTCTGGGAGCCCTCGATCCAGAGTTCAAACCGCTCGACGCGTCGGCCATCTACGAAGAGTATTCCGCGTACGCCGAACGGCTGCGTCCCTACGTCACCGACACCACGACCTACCTCCATAAGGCGATTCGCGACGGCAAGCGGCTCCTATTCGAAGGAGCCCAAGGGAGTCTGCTCGATCTCGATCATGGTACGTTCCCGTTCGTGACCAGCTCCAATAGCTCAGGCTGCGGCGTGCACAACGGCAGCGGCGTTTCGGAGCGGGCCATCAGCAAGATGATTGGCGTCGTCAAAGCCTACAGCACGCGCGTCGGCGGCGGCCCGTTCGTCACTGAACTCAACGATGCCACCGGCCAGCACATTCGCGACGTCGGCAATGAATACGGCACGATCACTCGCCGTCCCCGTCGTTGCGGCTGGTTCGACAGCGTGGCCGCCGGCTACGGCGCGCGATTGAGTGGCGTCGACTGCATTGCGGTCGCTCTGCTCGATGTGCTGAGCGGCCTCGAAGAACTAAAAATCTGCGACGCATACGAAATCGACGGCAAGCGAACCACCGACTTTCCGAGCCACGTCGACGACTTGGCGCGGGCGATCCCCGTTTATCGCTCGCTGCCGGGGTGGATGACCGATATTTCGCACGTGCGGCACTACGAGGATCTTCCCGCGGCTGCCAAACGCTACGTGGAGACGGTGACCGAGCTGATCGGGGCGCCGCTGGAGATCGTCTCGGTCGGGCCAGATCGCGAGCAGACGGTTTTCTGCGGCGGCAGTCACGCCACGCACAAATCTCACACCGTCAAGTTCCCGACGGTCTAGGTCGCCTTCCACCGCCTGCGGCCGGTCCCCTTCTTAAAGTTGCCGCCTTTGGCAATCCATTCGGTCCGCTCGCTCTTCGTCATCCGGCTTGCTGCAACCATCCGTTCGTAACCGAGGACGCGCATCGGTCGTTCGCAACAAAGCGGGGTCGGGCGACCGTCCGGCACGTAGTCCGCAGCCTCGCGCCGGATCGTGCCACAAAGGACGCAGATGTAATTGCGATTGAACACGCCGCGCCCCTCAACCCTTTTCGCGGCCCCAGACCTTTGCCAGCTCGATCAAGATATCGACCGCCTTCTGCATCTCTTCCAGGCAGGTCCATTCGAGCGGGCAGTGGGGATTGTGCTGACCTGAGGAGAGGTTGGGAGTCGGCAGGCCGCGTTCGGTCAACACCGAACCGTCGGTTCCGCCGCGGATCTGCGACATCTCGGGTTCGATGCCCGATGCCCGCACGGCTTCGATGGCCTTCGCCAGAGCGCGAGGTTCTTTGGCCAAACCGTCCCGCATGTTGCGGTACTGTTTCTTGATCTCGACTTCGATCTTCGCTCGCGGGTGCTTGATTCGTAGCTCGGCGGCAATCTTCTCGAGCAGTCGCGCGTGGTCGCCGAGGGTCGCCGTCTCAAAGTCGCGAAGAATAATCCGAGCCGAGGACGACTCCACGCCGCCGCTGATTTGATACGGATGTAAAAATCCATCGCGACCGTCGGTCGTCTCGGGGCTGAGTCGATCGGTCGGCATGCGGCTGATGAATTCGCTCAAGATGCGGACCGCGTTGACCATCGTCCCCTTGCCGATCGACGGATGCGTGTTGACGCCGGTCACCTTCACGATCGCCAGGTCGGCGGAAAACGTCTCGCTGTCGATGCGGCCAGAACCTTCGCTGTCGAGCGTGTAGCCGCAGGCGACTCCCAGCTTCGCGAGATCAACGTGGTCAACGCCGTGCCCGACTTCCTCGTCGCAGGTGAAGCAGACGCGGATCGGACCGTGGACGATTTCCGGATGCGCGAGCAGGTACGACGCGGCCGTCATGATGACGGCAATTCCCGACTTGTCGTCCGCCCCCAGCAGAGTTGTTCCGTCCGTGGTGATGATCGTCCGACCGATGAGTTTTTTCAGGGCCGGATTTTCAGCAACCCGCAGCACGCGGCTCGTGTCGCCGGGGAGTGTCAGGTCACTGCCGTCGTAGTTGGCATGCACGACGGGCCGCACGCCTTCGGCCGTGAACTCCGGAGACGTGTCGACGTGGGCAAACCAGGCGATGGCTGGTGCCTGGCAACCGGGTGACGCCGGCACCGTGGCCGTCACGATGCCGAACTCGTTCATCGCGACGTCGGCCAGGCCGATCTCACGACACTCGCCCGTTAGCATCCGGCAAAGTTCGAGTTGTTTGGCCGAGCTGGGGTAGCTCGTCGCACCTTCGACGGCCTGTGTGTCGAGGCGGGCGTAGCGGGTAAAGCGTTCGAGCAATTTATCCATGATCAATCATTCACGAGCATCAAGAGTTCGGGGAAAGAAATTTGACACGGGCAACCGTGTTGAGTCCTGGCTATCATATCGCAGGCTCGGGCGAAGACGAGTCGGGCCCTATCGCCGCAACTCACTACCGCGTTCGGATCGAGGACTCTCATGCAGCACGTCGCGGTCCCCAACGGGACGTTGAATGTCTACGCGCAGGGCAAAGGGACGCCCTTGTTGTTTGTGCATGGTTTTCCACTCAACAACTCCATGTGGCAGCCGCAAGCCGAGATGTTCTCCAAAAGGAATCGCGTGATCGTGCCCGACCTCCGAGGGTTCGGCGAGAGCACGGTGACGACGGGCACCGTCACGATGGAAGAGTTCGCCGACGACTTGCACGGCGTCTTGCATGGAGTGTGGGTCGACACGCCGGTGGTGCTTTGCGGCCTGTCGATGGGGGGCTACGTGGCCTGGCAGTTCTTTCGCAAATACCGGCCCCAACTGCGGGCCCTCATCTTGTGCGACACGCGGGCCACGGCCGATTCGCCCGAGGCGGCCGCCGGCCGACACAAACTGGCGGAAACCGTGTTAGCGACTGGCAGCCAGGCCGCCTCTGATGCCATGCTGCCCAAGCTGATGTCGTCCAAAACGGTCGAAAGGTGGCCCGATCTCGTCGCGAGCGTTCGCTCGATGATCGTCCGCAACAAGCCGACGGGCATCGCCGCGGCCGCGCTGGGCATGGCCGAACGGCCCGATTGCACCGACCTCTTGTCGCAGATCGACGTGCCGACGCTCGTCATCTGCGGACAGGACGATCAGATCACGCCGTCGGCCGACATGCAGAAAATGGCCGAGGCGATTCCCGGGGCGCAGTTCGTTCAGATTCCCAACGCCGGCCATCTCGCGCCGCTGGAAAATCCCGACGCGGTCAACGGGGCCATCAATCGTTTCTTGATCTCACTCGATGCACGGCCCGCGTCGTAGTCGCGTCGTTCACAGATCGGGTGGCACTGGCGGCTTGTCCGCCAGTGATTTCTTCCTCGTTCGTCAAAGGCACACTGGCGGACGAGCCGGACGAGCCGCCAGTGCCACCCAAGAAAATGTCTTGGACCCGGAGTCGAGTTTCGAGCCGGCAATCCAGCGGTACAATTGCAGCCGGAGGAACCATCCATGGGTAAGCAACACGCCCCCGCTTTTTTGAAGATCGTGACCGAGGCAAAAAAACACGTGAAAGAGTGCACAGTCGCCGATGTGAAAACTCGGCTCGACCGCAAGGAAAACTTTCAAATCATCGACGTGCGCGAAGACCGCGAGTGGGAAGCAGGCCATCTGCCCGGCGCCATTCACCTCGGCAAAGGAATCATCGAACGCGACATCGAGAAGACGATCCCCGACACGGCTGCGCCGTTGATCCTCTATTGTGGTGGCGGCTTTCGTTCCGCCATGGCCGCGAAGAATCTGCAAGAGATGGGCTACACCAACGTCATCTCAATGGACGGCGGCTTCAGCGGCTGGAAAAACGCGGGCTTGCCCATCGAGCAGGGCTGACGCGCCGATTTCCAAAGAGCCGCGCACGAAGTAAGCCGTTCTTAAATTTAGACGAGTTAGAAACACATCGCTCACTTCGTGCGCGGCTCCTTAATCACACGGTCAGCGTACGTTCCTGCGCGCACCACCATTCGCGTCATAGCGGACGAACAATGTGCCCAATTCTTTCAGAACGCCGTCGCACTCGGCTCTGTCTGCCTCTTGGAGGAATCTCGCATACCCCAGATAGGTCGGTTCGATGTAGACAGTAACCGAACCGCGGTGACCGTAAGGGACCGGTTGCACGGACCTTTTCAGCCTCTCATATTCGCGCGCCAAGCCCCTTCCCTTGGTTGTGTCGCCGAACTTGAAGCGACCCTTATCCGGTTGCGCGAGCGGGTCTTTCTCGATCGCACGCAAACTCAGTCGAATGGCCCCATTCGAATCAACTACTTTGCGGACCTGGTCCGCGGTCAGCTTTGGCACAAAGCGTAACACGATCCGATAATTGATCGTCACGATATGGCGACGATGATATTCATCCAAGGTTTCGTACGATCGCTGAGATTCCGCGCTGACCAGATTCACGAAGACAAATTCCTTTTGTGGTCGCACGACGAGTGACTTACCCTCGGTCTCACACGTCCAATTCACTGGCAGGCGCTGCTTGACGAGGGCTGTCAGGCCCCGCGGGGGAGCGACCTCGTCTTCACCTGCACGTGTGGAATTGTTGGCGAGAGTCAGGGCGAGTGCTGTTAAGCCGGCAACGCAGGAATTCATCCTGTGACTCCGCCAACCCGTGTTAGGGACAAGTAGGAAGTGACATCCGCTTGTGCGTTGCGCGCGATTCTCGCATAACTTAACTCCACAATCACCGTTCTTGAGCCCCTGCGGACGATCGTACTGGTTTCAACTCATGTCGGACTGGAAAAAAATCACCCTGGCCGATCTGGAGATGCTGCCGGTCGGTCATTCGCAGCGGATTCCCGAGGATTACCTCGATGCCAACCAGCATATGAACGTGATGTGGTACACGCATCTGTTCTCGTGCGCGCTCGAGGAGGTTTGGAATCGGGTCGGGTTGACGAGCGAATACTTTGAATCGAACCACGCGACCACGTTCGCACTCGAAGGGCACGTCCGTTATTTCAACGAGGTCAGGGTTGGGCAGCGGATCACCGTTCGCACGCGAGCCATTGCCCGGTCCGACAAGCGATTTCATATTTTGCACTTCATGTCGAACGACGACGCGAGCACTTTGGCCGCCACCATGGAAGCGATCGGCACGCACGTCGATTTCAAATTACGAAAGTCTTCGCCGTTCCCACCGCACATTTCCTCGGCCTTCGATCAATTGCTCGCCGAGCATTCGCAACTCCCCTGGCCGGCTCCGCTGTGCGGGGCCATGCACGTCTAATCCCCAGACTCGGCCGCACGTGTCGCGCTCGGGACAAGCAGCAGCGAACCTACGTACAGGCTCTGCCCAGCCAAGCCCTTGACGGTTTGCGAAGATTGCGGGGTATAATCAAGAGTCGCGAAGATCACGGCGCTGGGGCCGCGCTCGGCGCACAACCCGCGTCGATGCCGCGTTCGACGCACTTGGACAGCCGGCCGTGAGGGGCGGAAAGTCGGAAGTCCCCGGCTCTCGGCGGTTTATCTCCATTCCTTCCGGAGAGCAGAACGCAAATGACCGACTCAGACCGTAACGCGGCGATCGATGAGTCGATCGAAAAGCTGAACAAGGGCTACAACGCAATCCGCGATCAGATGGGCAAGGTGATCGTCGGCCAGTCCGAGGTCATCGACCAGTTGCTGATCTCGCTCTTCAGCCGCGGCCATTGCCTGCTGGAAGGCGTTCCCGGGCTGGCCAAGACGCTGATGATCAGCACGCTGGCCCAGTGTCTGTCGATGACCTTCAGCCGCATCCAGTTCACGCCCGACCTGATGCCGGCCGACATTACCGGCACCGACGTGTTGCAAGAGAACCGCTCGACGGGTGCCCGCGAGTTCCGGTTCATCCCCGGTCCGCTGTTCCACAACGTGGTGCTGGCCGACGAAATCAACCGCACGCCCCCCAAGACGCAGGCCGCGCTGCTCGAGGCGATGCAGGAGCGGCAGGTGACCGTCGGTCAGACCCGGCACATTCTGTCCGACCCGTTCTTCGTGCTGGCGACGCAGAACCCAATCGAGCAGGAAGGGACCTACGCTCTGCCCGAGGCC
>DASRXU010000132.1:0-3288 GCA_035687365.1 Planctomycetaceae bacterium
TGTCCGCAAAAGCTCTTCGTCCTCATCGAGGCGTACCGTCGCTTGATAGGCGCTGTTCGTGAGCCGTTCGTGGCCGTGCGGATCAGCGACGGTCGCCAATTCGCCACCAGCCTTGCTCGAGAGCACCTCGGGGGCAATCTCGGCCTCGCGGTCGGAGATGTGATCAATCTTGCCGCGATAGGTCCGATCGGAGACATGCTCGAGCTGGATCTGTACCGTTTGACCCAAGCGAATGTCCTTGCGGTCTGACTGATCGACGTAAAGGACCGCGTTATAGTCCTTGCTGGGTGCGATTGAGCAGACGTGCGTGCGCTGGGTGAGCTGACAGCCGAGATTTTCGGAATCGAGCGGATTGCCGTACCAGTGGCTGAGCTGCCGGGTTTCCTCGGCGAGCGTCGGTTCGGGAACGCGCGGCGCCGACACCACAAATCCGTCGCAGGGCGCGCGCAGCTCGAGTAGGGCTAGCTCGCGGTCGTAGTCGGCCAACTGTTTCTTGATTCCGTCAAGAATCGTTTGGGCGACGTGCTCCTGCGCCGAATCGTTCAGAGCGTGGTCGAGTTCAAGCTCCAGTTGCTGGGCGTCTCTCTGCATTTCGAGGCTGCGGCGTTTCTGCTCGGTCTCTCGATTGACCAGCTTGACCAACAGATCGCCTTTTTTAACGTGGTCCCCCGCAGCCACCCGGACCTCTCGAACGGAGCCAGGCGCTGACGCATAAACATGCGCCACGTCCAGGGGCTCGACCATGAAGACCATCTCTTCGTGCAGCGGCAGTGGAATGAAGAGCGCCGCGGCCAGCAGGATCGCGATGACGCTCCCGGTAATCGTCAACTTGCGCATGTCCATGGGATCACTCCGGGGAGCGCTCATGATCTTGTAGAGCGTATAGGCCACGTTGCCGACGACAGCCGCCAGGGAAGCCACCGCGAGGAAAATTCCGATGCTTTGCAATCCGTAGGGCTTGAGCCATTTGTAAAGAAAGAGCGTGATTCCAAATACGATGACCCAGCGGTAGATTGCCGCCGCGATGGCGAACGTAACGAACCACAGTCGCCCCGTCTCCGGCATGAACGGGTCAGGTCGCTGCTCGATGCCGAGGCAGTACCAGGAAAGCTTTTCGGTCAACATCTTGTCCGCCTTGGGGCGGAGGTTGGGCACTTCGAGGAAGTCGGCCAGCATGAAATAGCCGTCGTAGCGCATCAACGGATTCGCATTGAAAATTACGGTCGACACGGTCGAGACGAAGAAGACATTCAGGCAGACGTAGTGTAACAGTCCCGGATTCGTGTTCCACCAGACGAAAATCGCGACCGCTGACAGCACCGTCTCGACATACATGCCGGCCAGGCCGATGTAGATGCGATGCCATTTGTTCCGCATCATCCAAGCGTCCGAGACATCGCAATACAAGGTCGGACTGAAGACCAAGACCATGATGCCCATCTGGTGGCACTCGCCGCCGAAGTGCTTGCAGGTCAGCCCGTGACCGAACTCGTGCAGGATCTTCGTGACGGCAATCGTGATCCACAGGTAGACCATGTTGCGAACGGTGAAGAACTGCTGGAACTCGGGCAACCGGCGGCGAAACTCACCGAACTCGGTGGCGACCAGAATCAGCGAGGAAGCGACCAGCGCGACACACAGCGCGACTGTCCACGGTGAATAGATCCAACTCAGCCGCGGATGCAGCCACTTCAACACTCGTTCCGGGTCCCAGCCCGGCAAACGGATGTAAAGCAGATTGCGGAAGAAGGCCCAGATCCGCTCCGCGCGCTTGGAGCGGTGATGCTTCAGCAAGGCCGCCCCTTGGCCAAAGCGAAGGCTTTGGAGCAGCCCCTTGTCGTGCAAGTCGGTGATGAGCTGCTGAACGTCGTTGAGAGTGACGGTCAGCGTCGGAAACTGACGAATCAGCTCGTTGCGAATTTCGTCCAGGTTCCGCGTCCCGTCGAGCAAGCCCAGGACACCGAACTGTTCAGCGTGCAGCCGATGGTACTTGAGGCCCACCGGATCCTTGATGACATAGGAGCCGATGCCCTGGTATTCGATGCGCCGCACGGTCAGGTCGGGTCGGCGCCGGAGCGGGATCGGTCGCCGCGTCGATGGCAGCATCGACCCGCCAAGAGTCACGCTCATGGCGTTTGCGAATCCCGCTGGCTGATTGGCTTGGAGCCGAACTGCATCACGGAGCCGGGCTGCGTGCGCGAACTGACTTGAGTCGGACGCTCGCTGGAATCCGCCGCGTTCCGTTCGTCCGCAGCCCCCGGCAAGATTGTCATCGTCGTGGTGAATCCGGGACGCAGCACGTTGCCGAGATTCGGCACTTCGGCCCAGACGCGCGTGTCGCCCACATTGGCGACCTGATCGACAAAACCAATCTTCCCACGGAAGACCTGCTTTTCCACATCCAGCGAGGCGCCTTTGATGTCCAGAACCACTTCGACCGGGGAGCCGCGTTTCACGCGCCAGATGTCGCGATCCAACACCATGCCTTCGACGTGGACCACGTCGGTGTTCACCATCTCCAGAATTGTGTCGCCCTGTTTAACGGCCTCGCCGCGGTATTTCAGCACTTGGCTGACGAAACCGTTGAAGGGAGCCAGGATGCGGCAGGTGTCGAGTTCGGCCTTCGCTTGTTTAGCCTTCATTTCGTTGACGGCAATGTCGTGCTTGGCCTTGTCGATCTGCAGAGCACTGCGTTGTTCCGCCAACTTGAGCCGTCGCAACTCGATCTCCGAGATCGTTCCCGGAGCTTTGCGGTTGGCTTCGACGCTCTTGGCGTACTCGAGGGCATCGACGGCATTCAACCGACTGGCGTATTCGACTTCGATGACGTCGTCCGCGACGAGTTTGGCGACCTCCCAGTTCGCCAGCGGGACTTCATCCTTGAGGCGGACGATCTCCTGCCCCATCTTAACGGTGTCCCCTTCCTTCGGGTCGACCTCGGCAATGACCCCGGGCCGGTCGGTAGCCACGCGAGCCGTCTGAACGGCTTTGATGCGGCAGTTATGCAGGACAATCGTGGGGGCCAGAGTGCCGCGTGTCGGGTCGGCCGCAGCGGCCCGGTGACACGCGCCCACCAAAATCGCGGCCCCTGCCAACCCGACTACTACAAGGCCTTTGAGACGTTTCATGGCGCTCACCGAAAAGACCAGTACCGAAAGACCGGGCCGCATTCGGAGGCTTAAACGAAGGTCCGCGCCCGAGCGACTTCCGCAAATTCTCACACAATGCCCTAGGCTGAACAAGACGCGGGCCAACGGCGAGCGGGAACGGGAACGTGCCACCCGGCAC
>DASRXU010000133.1:0-14557 GCA_035687365.1 Planctomycetaceae bacterium
GATTTCCTCCTGTCCCGTCGAATTTCTTTTCCGATCCGGCGACACCCACCAGCAGACTCAAGTGTCCGCCGGCGGACCCGCCGGTGGCGCCGATGCGGTTGGGATCGACGTGATACTTCTCGGCGTTGGCACGCAACCAACGAACCGCGCACTTGCAGTCTTCGATCTGCGCGGGGAAGGGGTACTTCGCTTTACCGGTCTTGTCGGGTTGGGTCAGCCGATACTCAATTGTCACCGCCACGTATCCGCGTTTGGCCGCTGCTTGAATTTCACGGGCATAAGTGCCGCGATCGCCGCCGCTCCAACCGCCGCCGTGGATAAAGACAATTGCGGGTAACAGCCCTTCCGAGTGTTGCGGCCGAGCCAAATCGAGTTTGAGGTCTTCGGTCCCTCCCTTTCCGTAGGTGATGTCCTTCTCAATGACGACATCGGCTTTCGGCTCTGCGGCGGAGGCGGATTGGGCAACGACAAATACGAGGCTGGCAAATCCGAGGGCTGCCGAGAGGAGGGCGGACGTCCGAGCGTTGCTGCGGATCAGCATGGCGAAACCTCTGGGTGGGGTTGGCGCGGAGCAGACTAGAAGTACAAGCGCCGTGCGGTTTCCCCGAGAATCCGGCGTTTCGATTCGAGGTCGCGGCCCATCTCGTGTGTGAAGAACCGCAGGTGCTGGATATACGTTGCCTTGGGACACCAGAGTTCGCAAGGGAAGTCACTTCCCCGCAAGCACCGATCGGGCCCGAAGGCAGCGATGACCTTTCGACAAGGCTCGTGCATGTCGCGGAAGGGGTAGCTCTCGGCAATGCCGGTTACGACGCACGACAGCTTGGCATAGACGTTCGGCTGTTGAGAGTGGGCAAACGTCGTTTGACCGCCCAAAGGCGGTGCAATAAGATTCACCCCTTCCCGCAACGCTCCTGGATCCGGTCGATCCGGAGTCCTTTCGTCGGGGGATCGTCAATTGTCGACGTAACGTGCGTCGGCACAGTCAATTAGGGTTTCAAGGTAGAGGCGGCAGTTAAATCGCAACGGCCTGGCAAATGGGCTGTGCCGAATCGCTGAGCGAGCTTCTCGCAAGATTCGGTCGAGGGCTGTCGTCGGGAGAATCGCAACAGTGGCAGAGATCGTGGTCAAAGAGATTTTGGATTCGGGCGTCCACTTCGGGCATCGCACGAGCAAGTGGAATCCGAAGATGCGGCCCTACATTTATGGTCGCCGCAATCTGATTCATATCATTGACATCAAGCAGACCGTGACCGGTCTCTTGCGGGCTCGTAAGTATCTGCAGAAGGTGTCCGCCGACGGGAGTCTGGTGCTGTTCTGCGGCACCAAACGACAAGCGGCCGAGGCGGTTCAGGAATCGGCCGAAGCGGCCCGCATGCCCTACGTGACGGAACGGTGGCTGGGCGGCACTCTGACCAACTTCCGTACGGTTCGCAGCCGGCTCAAACGACTCGAAGAGCTCGAGGCGCTCGAGACCGGCGGCCAGCTGGAAACCTACTCGAAGAAGATGCAGTCGACGCTGATGCGCGAGAAGAAGAAGATCTTCCGCAATTTGAACGGCATTCGCACGATGAACCGCATGCCCGAGGCTGTGATCGTCGTCGATCCGGGCAAGGAAAAGAACTGCGTTCGCGAGGCGCGCAACGTCGGGGCCAAGGTGATCGCGCTCATCGACACCGATTCCGATCCGGACTTGGTCGATTTGCCGATCCCCGGGAACGACGACAGCATCCGTTCGATTCGTTTGATTCTCGGCTACCTGACCGACTCGATCCTGACCGGCCGGGCCCAACTTCCGGAGGAACCCGAGGCCCCCGCGAAGGACGAGCCGCGCCCGATTCCCTCGATTTCGTAACGGCAGTTACCGATTTCGGCTCACGATTCGTGAGCACGCAACCGCACAACGACCCGCGAACCTTTGGTCCGGCGGGCAGTGTCTTCTCATTAACGTGATCGTCTCGCGCGGGACCCAGTTTCGCGGCGTTGCCGACAAGGAGAGATTCAAGATGACGGAAATCAGCGCGGCCGCAGTGAAGGCGCTGCGTGACAAAACCGACCTGCCGATGATGCTCGTCAAGAAGGCGCTGGTGGAGGCGGGGGGAGACGAGAGCAAGGCGATCGAGATTCTCAAACGAGATGTGGGCAAAGTGAAAGAGAAACGTGCCGACAACCCGACCGAGGAGGGGCGGATTTTTGCGCTCGTCGCCGGCGACGGCAGCGAAGCGGCCATGATCGAGATCCAGTGCGAGTCGCCGCCAGTCGCTACGGGTGAGGCGGTTGCCGAGTTCGGCCAGAAACTCGTGAAGCACTTGCTCGAGGGACCCGGTGCGCTGAGCTGCGACGAGTTGCTGTTGCAGAAGCCGGCTGGCAGCTCGCAGGCGTTCGGCGAAATGTTCGACGAGATGATCAACAAGATTCGAGAGAAGATGATCGTCACGCGCCTCGCGCGCGTGAAGGGTCCCGTCGGCGCCTACGTCCATCACGATCACAAGACGGGTGTGCTGTTCCAGGCGACGGGTGAGAAGAAGACAAGCCCCGTGTTGAAGGACGTGGCGATGCATATCGCCGCGCTCAAGCCGATCGTCACCTACCCCGAGGAACTCGATTCGGCCATTGTCGAGAAGGAGCGCGAGCGGTTGCGCGAGCAGGCGAAGAAGGCGGGCAAGCCGGACAACATCGTCGACAAGATCGTCGAGGGACAACTCAAGACGTTTTACAACGATCAGGGAGTGCTCACGTTTCAGCCCTTCGCCAAGGACCAGGCCAAAACGGTCAGCCAAGTGCTGGCTGAGCAGGGGCTCAAAGCGCTGAAATTCACCCGCTGGGTGATTGGCCGACGCTAAGCAAGCCGCGTTACTGAGCGGACAGAAAGCGACCGCGGCAGGTGGTGCTGCCGCCGCGGCTCGTGTGTGGGCACCGAGCCGCCGGTTGTCGGCCTCGATGCGTCTTGGTCGCCGGTCCCGCGCGATCAGGTCCGAAGTCGCTAAAGCATAGGGTCAAAAGCCTTATGCTCAGGCTTCGAGCGTCGCCGCCAGTCGGTCCAGCCATCTCGCTGGCTGAGTTGACCGTCAAGGCAAGCTGGACAACAGATTCCGCCAACGCCCGTCGACCTCGGGCGGCCTCCCGTCGAACGCTGGAAATCTCGCCGAATGCGTTTGACACCCAGCACGGGCCAGCGCACGATAAGCCGAGCCGAACAATGGACCTAGGGGTGAGGCAATCGGATTGCAAAAAATGTACTTACTTGGGAGGTATCGGAGCATGTCGAAGCGAGCGTTGAAGACTTTGTTGTGCGCGATTGCCGTCGCGGCTTTTGCGTCGATCGCGGCCCAAGCGGCCGACGGGAAGGGTGGGATTGAAGGCAAAATCGCCAAGGTGGATGCCGCCAAGGGCTCGGTGACAATCACTGCTGCCAGCGGCGAGCAGACCTTCACTGTCACGAAAATGACTCAGATTGTTGGACCTCGGGGCGGCCTCGTGCGTCGTGGCCTGCATGATCCGCGCTTCCACGAGGGACTGCCGATCACGGTTGTCGCCAAAGGAAACACGGCTACGGAATTGCTGCTTGGCGTCGACCACAAGGCGAGCAAGAGCGCCGATGCCAAGGGTGCCACGAAGCAGTCATCGGGTTTCCGCGGAGATGAGGCGGGGAAGGATGACGCGGCGGACGAAGACAGCGATTTCCCCGGTAAGATCAAGAGCGTCGACGCCGACAAGAATCTGATTGTCGTCACGTTGCTCAACGGCAAAGAGCGGTCCTTCATGGTCGGCAGCGAGGTCAAAGTGACCATTGGCCGCCGCGTCAGCCAAAAGGGACTGAGTGATCCGGCACTGCGGCCCGGCATGACCCTGACCGTTGTCACCGACGAAGGGGGCCACAAGGTCAAAGAAATCAAGGCGGGTTCCCTGGCCGGCGCTATTCGGGGAATGCGTCGTCCCTCCCGCTCGCTTGACTAAGGTCGGTTCGCTCGCACGAAGCCAATTGCTCGTGTGAAAGCCTGACTCGAATTTGAATCCGCGCGCTCGGCAACTGGTGTTTGCAGGGCGCGCGGATTTTTCATTAACAGCCGATCGTTACAGCCCACCTAAAGCATCGGCGGCGAGTCATTCACGGCTCGCGTGGACCAGTCCCGCGTGCGGCCACTCGGTTGAGGCGACGGCCCCAGATTGGCTGCATTTTCTCGGCGTTTTAATGCATCGTCACGATCTTGAAATGCCGTTGTAGGCGAAACTACGTACGAGAATTTCCTTGACTTTCGGCATTTTGACCGCTTGAATGGGTTCTTGTACCGTAATGAATGGAATCGTGAGTACGATTGTGGGTGCCGCCAATGCATGAGGCGCAGGCGGCATAACGGGCCGCCACTGCTTTCTTGATAAGGCGCCGATAGAGGGCATTCCGTCGCAAACGCCGGAGCGCACCTCATCGACTCGCCTCATTCTCGCCGGTTCAGACGCGCGCCTTCCGTCCTGAGCCACCCGTTTCCCGCCCGTAACCTTACGGCATCAAGGACTTTGCGTCACCTGAGGTTGCATAACCGACGAGCCGGAGGTCTGCGCATTGCGTACCGCACACCGTCTCTTCGGCTTGGCGCGCTCAAACACTGATCAGAGCCTGGGCCAGAACCAGAATGCAAACGCTTTGAACTCGGCGCAGGGATCTGAGACGCACACTTTTGGAATTTCGTTGGTTGAGTTGAAGGAGTGCGCGAGTCGCGTGCTGCATGGGCGCCGCGCGGCGATGTTCAGTTGTGTTGCTCGTGCGCGAGTGTTGGCAAACCACGTTTTATGAACACTGGTTTTGAAAGGCTCCATCGGGAGGAGGCGTCGAACGGTCAGACGACGGGTCTGCCTCTGAGGCTCAGTCGCGCGTCGATTGTCGGCTTGCTCACGATGGGTGCGGTCATCTTAGTTTGTCATTTCGCCGTGCTGACACATCTCGCGGGACGTTGGAAGGCAGAGGCAAATTATTCGCACGGATTTCTCGTCCCCTTCATTTCGGGGTGGCTACTCTGGCATCGGCGAGACTTGATCGCAGTCCAGCCGACGATTCGAGGTCGCTGGGTTGGTTTCGCGCTAGTCATTTTGAGTGTGTTGGTCCGTTTGTTTGCGGCTTACTTCGGATTCTTATTGGCGGAACCGCTCGCATTCATCCTGTGCATTGCGGGTGCGACCGCTTTGATAGGTGGCTTTGCCGCGCTGCGGTGGGCGTGGCCGGCAATCGCGTTTCTCGTTTTCATGATTCCATTGCCAGGAGCTGTGGGCAGCCGACTCGGCGGACCGTTACAGCATTTGGCGACACTGGGCAGCACCTACGTGCTTCAGACTCTAGGCATCCCTGCCGTCGCCAGTGGCAATGTGATCTGTCTGACTCACGGAAGAATCGGCGTCGCAGAAGCCTGTAACGGATTAGGGATGTTGACGACTTTCGGGGCGGTAACAACGGCCGCCGTGTTCCTCCTGAAGCTTTCTGGCTGGGAAAACGTCTGTGTTCTTGCGAGTTCGGTGGCGATCGCACTCTTAGCCAATATTTGTCGGATTGCCGCGACTGGCGTGGTTCAGGAACTGATTGGAGTGGAATTTGCGGAGCGGTTTTTCCACGACTTCGCCGGATTGGTGATGGTGCCGCTCGCGTTGTTGATGCTGGGCACTGAAGTTTTGCTGCTATCCAAACTCTTCCCGCGGATGGTGGTGGGGCCGTTGCTGGTCGTCCGACAGACCGCCGGTGCGAGTCCACGGCCGGGGCTTGTTACGTCGACTCGATCATGATGCCCGGTGACGCTAGGGCCAATGTCAATGGGGACGAGAAGTTGACGACGGAACTTAAACCTCTGCCACCTCCCTTCGAGATGCGCAGGGCAGAACCCGTGCTCGATGAGCTGGGTTTCGATAACGCACCAACACCGCAGGATCGGAATCTCGTTACAGAAGCGTGGCACGCGCTGCGTCGGCGCTGGTTGGCTGCGTCCGTGACGGGACTCGTGATTGGATCGCTGGCCGCGGTGTCTATCTGGTCCACCGTCAAGAACCAGTTCACGTCAACGGCGGTGCTGCGGATTTCGATGGGCCAATCGACCATTCTCGAGCCCGGTCAAATTCACGACGGAACGACGGCTTTCGAGGTCTACAAGCGCACGCAGCGCCAACTTTTGCGCAGCCCGGCTGTTTTGACGCCCGCGTTGCAGCGTGAGGCCGTGGCAAAGTTGCCCGCGGTGACTCAGCAAGTGAGCGCTCTGGCCTGGCTGCAGAATATCGTCAATGTCACGTTTCCAGACGAAGCCGAAATCATGCAGGTCAGCGTGACTTGCGAGGATCAGCGGACGGCCGAAACGCTGACCAACACAATCGTTGACGTCTACCTGCAAGACGCCGTTTACGGGGAACATCAGGAAAAGCTGAGCCGCATCAACACTCTTCAGAAGGCTCAGACGGAAACGGAGGCAAGCCTCCGCAAGAAACGCTCGGGTCTGCGACAACTCGTCGACACTTTGGGGACCGGTGACAGCGAGACTTTGACGCTCGCCCAAAAGAACACGTTGCAGGAATACTCGATTCTTTGGACGCAGCTCAACCAGGTCGACTTTGATCTCAAACGGTCGCAACGGGCCCGACAAGTCCGCGATCACGCGGGGTCTACAAATCTCGGCTCGACTACGCCCGTCACCGATGGTGAAGTGGAAGCGGCCGCGATGACCGACGCCACGATCGCCATCGCGCGAGTGGAGCTCGATCGTCAACAAGCCCGGATCGACGAAGCCAAGAAAACGATGTTCGGTGCCGCGGAGAAAGAGTACGTCGCGTCCTATCAGGCGGGTATGGAACGAGCCCGCCGCCGGATCGAGACCCGCAAGGCCTCGCTGCGAAAAGAACTCGCCCTCCAAAAGGAGAGCACGGCGATGGCCGCCGATCAATTGTCGGCGTCGTCGGTGGAAGTGTTGCAAGGGCAGCAAAAGGAGCTGGCGACCAAGGTTGCCGCGCTCCGCACCGAGGCGGATAAGTTTGGCCGTTCCTCCGTCGACGCGGAATTGATGCGTGCGGAAATCAAGGCCCTTGACGAGCTGCGTGGACGCATCCAGAAGGAGTTGGAAGAGGCCAACATCGAAATCAGCACGGCGCGGGCGCGGGTCGTAAAACTTAGCTCCGCGACGACACTCCCGAGCGAGGACCACAAACGACGGACGATGCTGAGCGCGAGCTTTGGCGGAACCGGTTTCTGCGTTGGTTGCGCGTTGGTCGTGCTGTGGGATCTGAGGCGGCGGCGACTGAATACGATGCACGAAATCGGTGAGTCGCTCCGTTTGCCCCTGTTGGGAACCGTCCCCCATGTCTGGCGCCGACGGCGGGGCTCCTCATCGATGCACCCGGCCTTTGAAGAGGCGATCGACGGGATTGTGGCGCGGCTGGTTTTCTCCCCCTCCGAAACCAATCAGGTCGTGCTCGTGACGAGCGCTGTGGCGGGGGAAGGAAAAACGACGGTCTCCGTCAATCTTGCCACCAGCCTGGCCGGGATGGGCCGGAAAACCGTGCTGGTCGACTTCGATCTACGGCGCCCAATGCTGCACAACATCTTCGACGTCGATTTGGCGCCAGGACTGGGAGCCGTGCTCGCAGGCCAGGTCGAGCTGCTCGACGCTGTTTTAACGACGCCCGTGGAAAACTTGTTCTTGCTGCCGGCGGGCGCCTGGGGGCACCGCGGGCTGTCGGGACGCAACGACGAGCTGGTCAAGAGTATCGTCGATGAGCTGCGCGACGCTTATACAAACGTGGTGATCGATGCCGGCCCGGTGTTGCCGATCGTCGACACGCGCGTGGTCGCGCGGCACGCCGATGGAGTTGTCGTTTCACTCTTGCGGGACGTCAGCGAGATTCCAAAAGTGAATTCGGCTTGCGAGCTGTTGCGCTCCTTTGACATCCGAATTCTGGGCGCGGTGATGATTGGGGTTCCTGGCGAAGTTTATTACGCACCGACGATTGCCGCATCACCCGAATGAGAGTTGTGCTCCGAATGCGAGTTATTGTGCGAGAGAGAGTTGCTGACGGCGGTCGCCTCGAAAATTTGTCTGCGCTTTGGCTCCGGCACGAGGGAGGATCTTCGGCCGGTCGTTTCGACGCGTTGTTTTGATTCACGGAGATTGGTGGTCGGTTTAGGGCTTCCGGTCCCAAACGTGTGGGGTCGGACACGATCTAGGTAGTCAAAAGTCCGAAAGGACGCTGCGGGCCAATGGCGTCGATCGGGTTAGCTTTCTGCGCTGCGTGTGCGCTCAGTCTGTTGCTGGTGCCGATTGTCAGGCGTGCGTGTGATCGCACGGGCCTGACCGATCAGCCGGACAGTCGTCGCAAGTTGCATCAGCATTCGATTGCGCTGGGGGGCGGCATTGTCGCTTACCTGGCGACGATCGGCGCGGTGCTTCCCATTTTCCTCTTTCGCGAGGAAGCTGCGGCTTCGCTCCGCCTGAGTCCCCAAGATCTGATCGGCCTCTTCTCGGCGGGCACGGTGATCGTGCTGCTGGGCGTGCTCGACGATGCTGTCGGGCTTCGCGGCCGCCAAAAACTCCTGGGGCAGCTCTTCGCGTGCAGCATTCTAGTGCTGTGCGGCCTGGTGATCGAACGGGTTCAGTTTTTCGGTTGGACGATCGAACTGGGCCTGATCAGTATCCCGGTGACGCTGATCTGGCTCTTGGCGGCGATCAACTCGATCAACCTGCTCGATGGCATCAACGGCCTCGCCACGACGATCGGGATCATCGACTCGTTGGCGATCGTGGTGCTGTCGGCGATGAACGGCCACCGCGGGCACGCACTCGTCGCAGCCGCGTTTGGCGGCAGTTTGCTGGGCTTTTTGCGATACAACTTTCCGCGGGCCAAGATTTTTCTTGGCGACGCAGGCAGCATGCTGATCGGCCTCATGGTCGGTGCGCTCTCCGTGCAAACGTCGCACAAAGGCTCGGGCGCCGTTTTGCTGGCCGTCCCCCTTTGTCTCATGTCCATTCCGCTGTTCGACTCCACCGCGGCCTTGCTTCGTCGCAAGCTGACGGGTCGCAGCATCTTCAGCGGCGACCGCGGGCACTTGCATCATCGGCTGACCGAACGATTCGGCAGCACGAGTGCGGTGGGAATCGTGGCCTTGTGCTCGGGTGCGTGTGCGATCGCCGTGTTGGCCAGCATCACCTGGCGCAACGACATGGTCGCCGTCATCAGCGGCGGGGCCATCATTGTGATGTTCGTGGTTTCGCGGATGTTTGGACATTCCGAACTGAGGCTGGTCGCGTCGCGGTTCCAGTCGCTCGGACGATCGTTCTTCCGCATCAACGGCCGCCACCCGCGCAGTCAAGGCACGCACTCGGCCGTGCACCTCCAGGGCAACTGCGAATGGGCTTATGTTTGGGCCGGTTTGAAGGAAGCTGCCTTGGAGATGCCCGTCAATAATCTGGAGCTCAATCTCAATGCGCCGATGATCCAAGAGGGCTTTCACGCCTCATGGGCACGCCGCTCCGCGGATGAGGAAGACGTTTGGCGATTCGAGCTGCCGCTGATGGCGGCCGGGCACCGGATCGGCCATCTGCGAGTCTCTGGCGAACGGGCACCTCATCTGCCAGCCGCTGAGCTCGAGAAGATCTTGTGCCTGTTCGAAACCGTGGAAGCTCAGCTCGAGACCCTCTTCATCCAGTCGGAGGGGGCCAGTCGCCTGGTCCCTCGCCAGACCGAATTCCTGTCGCCGATCGCCTCAGCCGGATCGGTCTCATGAAGCGAGTCGGTCTGGTCAAGCCACTCCAAAGTCTCCGCGGCATGCCGGCTTCCGCGCCGCCGGTCGACGCGAAGCCAGTTTTCCTCGTCCGGACGATTTGGACGGCGGTCGCAGTGGTCGTCCTGTTGCAAGGCGCCGGCATCGCGATTGAGCGGTCGTTCTTTCCGTCAGCTGTCCGGCCGCCGCACCACAAACTTTCGGATTTACCAATCAGCCTGGGTCGCTGGACGGGAACGGAGATGGTTCTTGATCCGACGACTTTCGCCGCCGTCGAAGCCAACGATCAATGCGCCCGGGTCTACAAAATCTCGGGCGGTGGAGACGCCGTTTTTGCGCACAGCGCGGCGTGGATCTCGCAGGACGATTGGACGCCGCACCTGCCCGAAATTTGTTACGCCGCCAATGGATGGGAGCTGTTGCAGTCGCGCACCGTCGCACTGCCCGGAGCATCGAACACTCGAATTGCCCTGCAAACCTACCAGCAACCCGGCAAGCGGGTGGTGGTGGCTTACTGGTATCAGATGGATCACGGGACGTATGCCGACCGTGAAGACGGCCGCAAACTGCGGCGCGAGCAGTGGGGCCTGCGGGAGCGGCCGCCGACACTGAAAACGATTTTGCAGACCGGTGAAACGGATCGCGCAGAAAGCGAGCTGTTGGAACTCGCCGCGAAGATTTACGAATTCAATTGTGGGCTTTGACCGTGCCAAGAGTTGCCAGCACTAAGTTCAAGACTGTCGCCGTCGATCGTTTGTCTTCGATTGCGACGTTGGACGAGTCGCCTGTCGGCGCAGGACAAAGAGCGAATGATCGCGGTGCTTCGCGGGCTCCCCTCACGAAGGCGCAAGAGAGTGCGAAACCGACCGTTCTGATGCTCAATCGCTCCTATTGGCCCGACGCAGAAGCGACCGGCCAGTTGCTCACCGAGCTTTGCGAGGACTTGGCGAAGGACTTTGAAATCACAGTCGTCGCCGGCCAACCGAATCAGAATCCCGCGGGCATCTCTTACAAATCCTGGGGCGCCGAAAGCCACAAGGGCGTGACCATCCAACGCGTGCCGCATTTGACGCTTGGGAAGAAGTCGTTCGTGGGTCGCGGCCTGAGCATGGTAACCTATTTTGTGGGGGCCGCCGTGACGGTCCTATTTGCCGCGCGTCCCGAAGTCGTGGTGGTGGAAACCGACCCGTTTCTGCTGCCCCTGTTGGGACGCTGCTTGCAATGGTGGTATGGATGTCGGCTGGTCGTCTATTTGCAAGACATCTATCCCGATGTGGCGATCGCCGTCGGCAAAGTGCGTGATGGCTGGTTCACCCGTCTACTGCGGCGCCGTTTGTTCTCCGTGTATCGGAACGCCGACCGCGTGATTGTTTTGGGTGAGGACATGCGGGCCATCCTGACGGCCGGCGGGATTCCCGACGAGCGAATCATCTCTTTGCCGAACTGGGTCGACACAACCCGCATCTACCCGATTCCGCTACGGAATTCGTTTCGACTGCGCGAGCGGCTCGAAGACAAATTCATCGTGATGTACTCGGGCAACATGGGACTCTGCCAGAATCTCGACGAGATTCTGGAGACGGCCGAACTGTTGAGCGATCGGCCGAACATCGAATTCGTGATGGTCGGCGGCGGCGCCTCGCGGGCGCGTTTGGAAGAGACCGCTCGCAGCAAGAAACTGTCCAACGTGCGATTTCTGCCTTATCAACCGTTGGCTGAGCTAACGCACAGTCTGAGCGCGGCCGACCTGCATCTCGTCCCGCTCGATCCGCGCGTGACGGGCTGCCTGGTCCCCAGCAAGCTCTACGGCATCCTGGCCGCCGGTGTGCCAGCGCTCGTGATTGCCGATGAGCGCTCCGAGGCCAGTCGCGTGGTTCGTGAGTCGGATACCGGGCGCGTGATCCCGCCGGGCAGTCCCCGGCAACTCGCCGAGACGATCCTCTGGTGTGCCGATCATGAAAGCGAACGCAAAGAGATGGGCCGTCGTGCTCGCCGCCTGGCCGAACGGGAATACGATCGCCGGCGCACGACCGGTCGCTTCGGCACTCTCTTGAAAAACGTGGTCGCCGGCGACTCGGCACCGATCGAGACGCGGGCAGATGCCTGGATCTCAGTGCGGAACGAACCCGACGTCGAGTTGCATCACGCCGATTCCACCGCAGCAGCCTCCTGGAAAGTTGCGAGGCGAATGGGCTCGCGAGACCGGTTTCTGAAAGGCAAACGCATCGTTGTTACGGGAGGAGCCGGTTTTCTGGGCCGCTTCGTGTGCCGCGGTCTCGAGCGGTTCGACCCGAGCGAAATCATTGTTCCGCGAATCGCGGACTATGACCTGCGCGATCGGGACGCCGTCCGCGACATGGTTCGCGACACCAATCCGGGAGTCATCATTCATCTCGCCGCGGTGGCCGACGCGCTAGGCGCCGAGCGCGTCAACGCGGGACGCCACTTCTACGAAAACGTGCTCATGGGTCTGCAACTGATGGAGGAGGCTCGGCTCGCGGGCGTCGCCAAATTCGTCTCGGTTGGCAACTTCCGCTCTTGTCCACAGCCGACCGATGTGCCGCTGAGCGAAGACCCACGGGGCGATGACTCGCTGGATGAGACGTTTGCTCCCAGCGGGTTGGCCAAGAAGATGTTGCTGGTTCAGGCCCAGGCCTATCGGCAGCAATACGGTCTGAATGCCATCACACTGTTGCCCGTCAACGTGTATGGCCCGCGCGACAATTTTGATTGCGAATCGAGCGACATCATCCCGCGACTGATCCGCAAGGTGGTCGAAGCGCGGGATGCCGGCCAGACACACATCGATGTCGAGAACGCGGGCGACGTCTCGCGCGAGTTCATGTTCGTCCGCGATGCGGCCCGAGGCATCGCGCTCGCGGCCGAACGTTACAACAAGCCGGAGCCGGTGCGTCTCGGATCGGGCCGCGAGATCCCAACTCGTGATCTCGCCGAAATGATTTGTGAGTTGGGTGCATTCTCCGGCGAAATCCGTTGGGACCAATTGCCCTCCGACGGAACGCCCCAGCGGCGGACGGATACGAGCCTCGCCGAACGAGAATTCGGATTTCGAGCCTCGACCTCGCTGCGCGATGGACTGATTACCACGCTCGCCTGGTACGAGCGTCATCAAGACGAAATCGTAGCCAGGACGCGTTCCACGGCCGCGGTAACCCAGTTGACCTGAGTGAATCGAATCGCACGCACCCAATCACAGTGACCCAATCACAACGGCGCGGCTTACCTTGGTGCAGACAAAATTCATCAGGCATTCAGCCGGCCTTTACCGCACTCGGATTGAATTGAGTAACTATGCCTGTTCCTGATCGACGCGTCGCCCTGGTCACCGGCATCACCGGCCAAGACGGCTCGTATCTCGCCGAACTCTTGCTCGAAAAGGGCCACGAGGTCCACGGCATTATTCGCCGGGCGAGCACCTTCAATACTGGGCGGCTCGAGCACCTCTATCAGGATCTCCACGAGCCGAATACCAGCCTCATCCTGCACTACGGGGACGTCACGGACGGCCAGCAGATCACGAACCTTGTCCTCGACGTCGCGCCGGACGAGATTTACAACCTGGCCGCCCAAAGTCACGTACGCGTCTCGTTCGACGAGCCGATGTACACGCTCGACGCGGTCGCCAAGGGGACGTTGGCCGTGCTCGAAGCGGCCCGCCAACTGAGCAAGCGCAAGGCGGTGCGGGTCTACCAGGCCTCTTCGAGCGAAATGTTCGGCGATGTGCGCGAGGTTCCCCAGACCGAGGCGACCCCCTTCTATCCCCGAAGCCCGTATGCCTGTGCGAAGGTTTATGCCTTCCACCAAACGGTGAATTACCGAGAGGCGTACGACCTGTTCGCGTGCAACGGAATTCTGTTCAACCACGAGTCGCCCCGCCGCGGCGAGACTTTCGTAACGCGTAAGATCACGCGAGCTGCGACCCGCATCAAGGAAGGTCTGCAGGAGAAGCTGTATCTCGGCAATCTCGATGCCAAACGCGACTGGGGCTACGCCAAGGAATACGTCGAGGCGATGTGGCTCATGTTGCAGAGCGATGAGCCGAGCGACTACGTCATCGCGACGAACGAAACGCACACGATTCGAGAATTCCTCGAGGCGACGTTTTCTTATCTCGATCTCAACTGGCAGGACTATGTCGAGATCGACCCGCGCTATCTGCGACCGACGGAAGTCGACCTCTTGATCGGCGACTACAGCAAGGCCAAGGATCTGCTCGGCTGGGAACCAAAGACGACTTTCGCCGACCTGGCCCAGTTGATGGTTGAAGCAGACTGGGAACTGGCACGCGAAGAGCGGTTCTCGAAGGCCTATTCGCAACGAACCGTCGAAAAGACATGAGCGCCACGACCGTAACCGACGAGCCGCCAACGACGGCCGCGTCCCCTGTGACGCGGCACCAAGACCGGTCTGCGCCGGCGACGACTCGGACGGTGATCGAACCCCGCTCCGGCTGGCAACTGGTCGACTTTGCCCAGCTCTGGCGCTACCGCGAGCTGCTCGGCTTCTTGGCGTGGCGCGACGTGAAAGTGCGCTACAAGCAGACGGTTCTCGGTGCGATGTGGGCCGTGCTGCAGCCCGTGCTCACGATGCTGGTCTTTACCATCTTCTTCGGGCGTTTCGGCGGCATGTCGCACAACGTGGAAGGGGCCTATCCCATCTTCGTCTTCGCGGCACTCCTGCCGTGGCAGCTCTTTGCGACGGCCGTCACTCAGGCGGGACAAAGTCTGATCACCAGTAACAACTTGATCAGCAAGGTTTATTTTCCGCGGCTCATCATTCCGTTTTCGTCGGTGG
>DASRXU010000134.1:0-6299 GCA_035687365.1 Planctomycetaceae bacterium
GGACGTGGCTGGGGTTGGGGCGGTCGTGGTTGGGGCGGCGGATGGGGAGGGGGTGGCTGGGGTTACCCGTACTGGGCCGCCTACGCCTTCGGTTATCCCTATTACTGGGGCTACCCCTACGGCGGTTACGGTTACGGTAACGGCTATTACAGCGGCTACTACGGCTTCGACGACTCGAATTCCGACTACTACGCCGATGCTGGGCCAGGATACTCCACCCAGCCGTATTACGGAGACCCTGGCTACGGACAGGGCGCGTATTACCCCGGCTATTACTCCGGCAACCAGAGCGGTTATTCGTATGCGGCACCGAGCGCCTACGGCGTCCCGCCCGCTACGAATTACTCAACCGGTTATGGAGCCCCGAGTGGTTACAGTTACCCGACCGGCTACTGATTGCTGATCAGTCCGCATGAGGCGAACTGTCGAAAAACCTGAGATCAAAACGGGCCCGCACGATTGCAGGAGGAGAACCTCCTCGGTTGTGTCGGGCCGCAGGTTTTTTAGGACCGACGCGATCGCGCTTCTTGAGGTCAATGCGCTCCGGTTAGCATCAAGCCGACAATCAGGTCGTAGGCGGCATGCGTGCCAACGGCAATTCCGAAACCGCGCAGCATGAACAGCAGCGCGAAGAACAGTGCCGCGAAGGTCCGGAACGCAAAGCTGAAGAGGCGGAACGGCTCCCCCGCCGGCCCCACATAATGGGCTAGCGAAAAAGCGAGGCTCGTCGCGACGGCCGCCATGAACGCGGCCAAAGCCGGCCGCACTCCGCTTGTGCGAAACAGTCCGTGGCACATCGGCAATAGGCACAGTCGAAACAGAACCTCTTCGTAGATGCCGGCGCCGAGAAAGATGACTGCCAGGGCAGCCGCACGCTCCGCCGGAATTGCCGCAGTCGTCGTGCCCGCCGTTTGCCACGCGTGCAATCCGTAGCTTTGCAATTGCGCTAAGACCACAAGCACGCACGCAAACAGCAGGCTCTCGCCGAGCATTCCGCCCAACGTGCTGGCCGAGATCCGCCAGGGCTCTTGTTGGGCGATGTGCCAAACCAATAGCCCCACGATCACCATCGTCGGCACAAGCCACGGGCGATTGAGGCCAAAGTATTCCAGACCGCCGCGGAGCCAGGCATCGGCCCCGCTACGAAAGGCGTCGGAATCGCGACCGCCCAACCAAACCACGCCCGCCTCGTAAGCGGTCAAGAGCGGAATGACGAAAATCAGGCACGTGAGCGGTTTGCGAGTTCCGCTCCAGTAACCGCTCGATCCCGCCGGCTGCGGGCTACCTTGCGGAGGCGCGGACATTTCGATTCTCTCGGGCGCGTTGTGCCAACTCGAGATTGGCCGGTTCAAGATTCGATTGTGGCCAGTGTTCGTCAGCGGAATCGAGGCGTCGCCGCAGATCGTCGCGAATCCCGAATCGCGAGGCACGGTCGGCATCTTCGAGCGATTGGCTCTCCTCGCGATATCCGAGCACGGCCAGCAGATCGCCGGCGATTCGTCGATCCCAATCGCCGCGCAGTGTTTCGCGCACCAGCCGTCGTGCAGGCTCTGAGAAGGCAACCACGCCAGCAGGCGGCAAAGCGTCCACGGTCCGCGTGCCACTGTCTTCGATCAGCTCCAGCCATCGAACGACGACGGCCAGCAAGCGCGAGCCCGTGTTTCGGTGTCGGGAGAGAAAATTCGGCGCGATCAGCGGCTCATTCAAGCGCCGGTGATGTTCGGCCACCAGCGCGGGCAGCTCGGTGGACACTTCCAACAAACTGGCGGCCAGACCGGCGCCCATCGACGGATGGAGATCTCGCAAGCGAGCCGAGAGCCCACGTTTCGTTGCCGCACTCGAAGGGATGAGCAGCAATCCGCAATCCTGACAGAGGGCCGCCATGGTCAGCAATTCGGGGTCGAATCCGATGATCGAACGGCGGAGCGCGATTCGAGCGACGATTTCCGCGGCTTCGATGCCGCGCGCGGTCACATTCGCATATCGCGCCTGCCCAATTTCCTCGAAGTAGGATTTCAGTGCGACACCCGGCAAGGGGAGTTCAAGCTCGGCGTCGAGCCGGACGGACGCCACCGACAACACCTGCTGCGCCAGCCTGACCCAATCGGACGACGAAACTCGCGGATAGGCTTCGAGCTGATTCAGCAAGATCTTCAACCATGCGCTGTGCGTATCGGCGGTATCGAGCACCTGCAGATGGCCAGCGATCCGAGTCAGTTGTGCGTCATTCCACGCCAGCCCCTCTGCAACGGTGTCGGGCGAAATTGCGGTTTGAGTTCGCGCGAGTCGGGCGTCTTCCAGCGAACGCACCGCCTGATAGATCAGCTGCGACACCGAGGCAACCGCGCGGGCCGCAAGCAACAGCGAATGGCAACTTGCCAGTTTCAATCGGGGATCGACGAACTGGATTTTCGCGCGCTGCAACTGATCGTTGTAGCGTTGGCGTAAGAGCGGAGTGCGATCGGCCAATCGGGGGATGTCGGCCGGATCAAGCGGGCTGTCGGAAGCAAAGCGTGATTGCAGGTCGGCCAGCGAAAGCTCTGTGACGGGCCGAATTTCCGGCAACGAGGAACCGCCCACGCCGATCCCCTGCTCGATTCGTCGTTTGATGTCGGGAGCGAGGCCCGCTCGACCGCAACGCGCTCGACGCGCGCACCCCGGGTTATCTATTCCTCGTCCGCTTATCGTCCGAACCCGGGACGAAAATTGAAGCAAATCGGCGTCGCGAGCGTTTTTAGCCCGTCGCAGCGGCCGACTGGGGAAGTTCGGCCGAGTCGGGCGGTCGGATCACGCGCAGCCGGTCCGCCAGGGGCAACTCATCCAAACTGCCGAGCCCGAACGACTCCAAGAATTGCCGCGTCGTCTCGTAGAGGTAGGGACGCCCCAGCGAGTTTTCTTCTCCGCCAATCCGCACAAGACCGCGCTCCAACAGTTGCTTCAGCATCTCGGCACACTGCACGCCGCGCACGGCTTCGATCTCCGCACGGGTGATCGGCTGCCGATACGCGACGACCGTCAGGGTCTCGAGCGCCGGAGGCGAAAGCTTCATGTCTCCCTGTCGATGGTGAACACGCCCCAGCCAGTGAGCAAACGTGGGGCGGGTCAGCAACAAGTAGCCGTTCGCGGCCCGTTCAATGCGGTAAGCCGAGCGATCGCGATCGTAAGCCGCATTCAACTGCTCGATGATCCGTGCGACTTGGGCGGAATCCGCGAGCATCGCCAGTTGTGCCAGCCTCCGAGCGGAGAGTGCCGTATCGCTGACGAACAGCAGCGCCTCGAGCCGTGCGGCTTTGCGCCCGCGGACTCCATGCTCGTCAACTTCGGAGGAGCGGTTGCGAAGCCGGTCGGCCGTGTCCGCGCCCGATCGGAAGAACTGCCGTACGCGTTCGTCGAACACCTGCGGCGCACGAAGGTTCGCGGCAGGAAATCCGTGCAGAATCGCGATTGAATCGCGGATCGTGCGGTCCCTTCTCATGCGAGCACGAGCGGTTCAGAACGCACGATTCGTCATCTCGACTTCGGAGGACTCGGCCGCGCGGGACGTCAGTTTGGCGTCGCTCGCAGATTCTCGGGCCGCCTGGCCCCGGTCCGCGTGCCGGGCTCGCCAATCGTCGAGTTGACGCAGGACTTGATTGACGGCCTCCAACGGATCGGCGGCTTCGGCCTCGAAACGATGAATCACGCGGGGGTTGCCGCGTGCGGCGAAACGACAGCTAAAGTTGAACTCTCCGTCGCGCTCGCCGGGCTGAAGTTGATAGTCTCGAATGCCCAGTGCGTTCAGCCGGCTGACCGCCCGCTTCCACGCTGAGCCGTTCAGGCTCGCGGACGGCGGTGCTGCCGACGAACGGCCCTCCGCACTGGCATCAGCCGTCTGAGTACCCGTAGCCGATTCAGAACCCAATGCGACAACGGCGGCCGCCTCAGGGAGAGCGCGCCGTCCGCCGGTCGTTTTCGCGGGCGTTTCGCCTTCGGAACGCGCCGCAGCTTGTTCGTCGGACGATCCACCGCTGGTCGGTCGATCGAACGGGCCGCTCGCAGCGTGATCGTCACGCGGCCGATCGACAGACAACAGTGCCTTTTGCGGCAGCCCGTTGCCTTCACTCCAGCGATTCGAACGCTTTTGCGACGACTTGCCGTTAACCGAAGTCGCTGAACGCGAGTCGTCCGAGTCACGGCTGAATTCGGCGAACGGGTCGACTTTGGCGACGCTACGAGGCTCTCGTTTCACCGCGTCAGGCTCGGTTTTGGAATCCGCTACGCGCACGGGGGCAACGAGGTCCGAATTTCCCGAAGCCAGTGTCGGGTCATCGGCGGCAAGCTTCACGTCGTCCGCTACCGCGCCGGGAGCGTTCGAGGAAAGCTGGGGCATCCCGAGCACGGCCAGCAAGGGCACAGCGACTAGCGGGACGAAAATCAGACACGTCGCAATCGATCCGCTCAAGGGCGATCGCATGCGCGGGTACCTCCATGCACATCCGCGGCGGAACGTCGGCTCCAGCGCTGCACGTGATTCGGCCAATCCATGACCGGCCGTGCAACGTCGGATACGGGGCGCCCGCTTCCCCGTGGGTCTCGGGGAAGCGGATGCTAGCCCACGTTCACTCTTCTCACAACGGCAGTTCTCTGCTATGAAACCGAGTGCTCAAACTGCCTCTTGGCCCAACGGCGATTGCAAAACTCGGGCCATTCGTGCGGCTGTGTCACGCTTCGAGTTTTTTCCGCGGCGGCGCTTGAATTGCAAAGCGACAAGGCGAGTCTCCAGGTCCAATGCGCACCTGGACTTCTTCGCAGCGTGTAACCCGTGCCTCGCGGCTTGTAAGAAATTCAGCGACGTTTGGCAAAAGACCAATTTTCAAATTCCAAAGCTTTGCCTGGGCGGCCCTCGGCACCTGTCGAATACCGCCCGCCTGTGAGGAGTGCATGCGACACCTAAATCGATTGCCGCGCCGGTCTGTTCCCACCGCTTTGGGACTTATGGTTTGCGGACTGTTCGCAGTCGCAACCCCGAGTTGTCCCGCTCAAGCGCCGAAACCCCCGGCCCAACATCCGCTGACGCCCTTTCTGAGGCTGACGAAGGAGAGTCGCGACGCGATTGCCGCCGTCCGCGATTACGAAGCCCTGTTCACAAAGCGCGAGCTGGTCGGGCGCACGATGTACACCGGACAAATGGCCATGAAGCTCCGGCATCAGCCGTTCGGGGTTTACCTGCGATTCGTCGATGCGAATAGAGGCCGCGAAGTCATTTACGCGGGCCCCCGCTATCGCGGTCAGCTGCAAGCGCACGAGCCGCCCGGTTCGATCCGCAACATCGTCGGCACGCTTTCGCTTGATCCGATGAGTTCTCAAGCGATGGCCGAAGGCCGACATCCGATCACGCAAATCGGCATGCTGAACATGGTCGAGGCGCTGCTGAAGCAATGGAACGAAGAGACGAAGTACGGCGAAATCGATTGCCAGTTCTACCCGAACGCCAAGCTCCAAGGGACGACCGAGTGCCAGGTCTGCGAGAGCACGCACCCCGTCCCACGCCGCCAGTTCCCGTTCCACCGCACGCGTTTGTATATCGACAAGAAGACCAACTTCCCCGTGCGTCTCGAGCAGTGGGGATTTCCGCCGACCGAGGGGGCCGCGCCCTACTTGATCGAAGAGTACACTTACACGGACGTCAAACCGAATGCCGGCCTGACCGATGGTGACTTCGACATTCGCAATCGCCGCTATCACTTCTAGGACATGAGGGCACGGTTGACGAGTGCCCACGCGGGGCCAAGTTTCGTCGTCCGGGGGATGATCTGCCCCCGGATGACTTGTCCAGCCGCAAACGCAACATGATCGTCGCGGAGCAGGTGGCTGACGTCCGTGGGGCCGTGCGCGAGGCCCGCCGGGGGGATTGCGCCGTGGGCTGCGTCCCGACGATGGGCGCGCTGCACGCCGGACATGAAAGTCTGATCCGCGATTCGCGCGAAGAGTGCGGGTTCACCGCAGTGACAATCTTCGTCAATCCGAAGCAATTCGGACCGAACGAAGATTTCGCCCGCTACCCGCGACCTCTCGAGGACGACCTGGCTCGCTGCCGCGCCGCGAGTGTCGACCTGGTCTTTGTGCCGACGGTCGAGACCCTCTACCCCGCCGGGTTTTCCACCTACGTGGATGTCGAGCCGCTGTCGGGCATTTGGGAAGGAGCGTCGCGCCCCGGCCATTTTCGCGGCGTGGCAACAGTCGTGCTGAAGCTGCTCAATATCGTGCAGCCCGACCGCGCCTACTTCGGACGCAAGGACTTTCAGCAGCAACTTCTCGTG
>DASRXU010000135.1:0-15036 GCA_035687365.1 Planctomycetaceae bacterium
AATTAAGAGCAGCGTCCATAGATAACAAAAACAAATCCCCAACAATCGCGGACCGATCTCGCCGACGGAGGACGAGGCGACAATCGAGAGGCTGAACAGGATGGCGGCAAAGATCGACTTGGCGCGGTCGCGAAACAAGACTCCTGTCAGCCGGGCCACAAACCAAGCACACAGCCAACACAAAACCAAGTTGAGCGCTACGGGCGCGTAGTAAGAATCAAACGCGGCCGTAAAAGCGTTGGAGAACACGGCGAACGCAATTCCGCGCGCTGCCAGCGGCGCCCCACTGCCACTCGTCGTGAGATTCTTGATCGACTCGATTTGTCGCAGCACTCGGGTCCCCGAGGTCGGATAAAAATCCGCGCCGTATAAGCACGTGTCACCGATGGCTGAGTTCGCGACGTGGCTGCCACCGGGCAATGTCGCGCGCAGCGCGGCCGACCTGAGACCGCCGAAGCACCACCAAGTCACTGCGCACAGCAGTCCAACGCCGATCACAGCGGGAAGCGGATTGCTTCTGCGCGGCGTCGGCTCCGCAGGCGGTGCGCCGGTAAGGCGTACCTTTTCAAAGAGGGCGCTGATTTGCGGAGATTCCAAGAGCGCCAGCGCTTCGGCCTTGCGTTTGGCAGGCGTCAATCGGGTCGCCATGGCACCGCTCGATGAGTTGGTTCGATCGACCGTTTCGGTCCGCTCGCGTTACGCCGCGATAGTGGCGTCGGGCGCGCTCAAACAGGCGGTTTGCAATGCGTCGACCACGCGCCCGATGGTCGCATCGGACAGCAGGGGACCCATCGGCAGGCTCAAGACTTCGCGCGAGGCGGATTCTGCAACAGGCAAGTCGTAATGGTGGTCGGCATACACCGGCAGGCGATGCACAGGGACTGAGTAATAGACGTTGGTCCCGATCCCCGATTCGGCGAGCGATTTTTGCACCGCGTCGCGAGCGTAGCTGGCAATTCGAACTGTGAATTGGTTGAAGACGTGATCCGCATAGTCTTCGACCCGCGGGAGCACAATTCCTTTCACGTCCGCCAACAAACGGCGATAAGTCGCAGCCGCGCGCTGCCGCTGACGGTTCCAGCCGTCGACGTGTGGCAGCTTCACCCGCAAAATCGCTGCCTGGATTTCATCCAAGCGCGAGTTGTAGCCAATCATCTCGTTGCAATCGCGGCGGGTTGCCCCATGCGTCCGCAGCTTGCGAGCGCGCTCGGCAACGTTGTCGTCGTTCGTCGTCAAAAGTCCGGCATCGCCAAACGCTCCGAGGTTCTTGGTCGGATAAAATGAGAACGCACCGACGTGGCCTAAGCTGCCAAGGGGCTGCCCGCGATAGTGCGCGCCCAACGCCTGCGCGACGTCTTCCACGACCGACAAGTCGTGTCGTCGAGCGAGTTCCAAAATGGGTTCCATGTCGGCGGCGTGCCCGAACAGATGGACTGGCACGATGGCTTTCGTCCTCGGCGTCAACGCCTCGGAGATTTGAGCCGGATCGATGTTAAACGTGCCCGGTTCGATGTCGACAAAAACCGGCCTGGCCCCGACCAGGTTGATCGCTTCGGCCGTCGCATAAAACGTGAAAGGCGTGGTGATGACCTCATCGCCAGGGCCAATGCCCAACGCCCGCAACCCGATCACTAGTGCATCCGTCCCCGAATTGCAGGCGACAGCGTGCCGAACCGACAGGCGCTCCGCGATTTCCTTCTCAAAGGCCCGGACCTGCGGCCCGAGCACGAATTGACCGGAGCGAATGACTCCCGAAATCGCCGCTTGGATCTCATCCCAGAGGAGGTCGATTTCTGGAAGGAGGTCGAGTGGTGGGATCTGCGGTGCGAATCCATTCATTGCCGGCATCCATTCCGTCAAACGGACGGCGGCATGCCTCAAATGCGCCACACGGTCCGAGCGGAGGGCCGGATTATAAGCGGTTGGGCGAAGTTGTGAAGGGAAGAGTCGCCCGCAACTCACCTTCGCCCTCACTGTTGAGCGGAAGGCCGCCCAGCAGTGTCCTCGACGCAGAGGCGAAACTCGCCCTTACTGCGGCAACGGTGCCGGCTGAGGAGACACACCCGACGAAGGCGATGCGGGCTGCGGGTAGTAGTTCGAGGGCGTCGCCGAGTTGTTGTAGTTCGGGCTCGGCTGCGGCTGATAATTCGAGGGCATCGCTTGCGGGTAGTTCGGAGCCGACGACTGTCCGTAACCAGGAGCCGGCGGCTGTGCATAAGCGGGAGCCGCGGGTTGCCCGTAAACCGGGGCCGGCGCTGCGTACGCCGGCGCGTAGACCGGTGCCGGAGCGACATAAGCCGGCGGGTAGTAATAGGGGCCGTACGGGTAGTAATAGGGGTACGGCCGATAGTACGGCCCGTAGTAGCCGCCGTAGCCGTAGCCACCGTAAACCGGGAGGCCAATTCCTACACCGATTCGCACTCCGGCCTGCGTCGAGGCGAGCGGTAACGAAACAACCACGAAAGTGGCGACGATCAATTTGCGGAGCATCTCAGTCTCCTTTCCTTCCAAAAACAGGCCTGGCCCGCGATGCGCCGGCCTTATTAAACATATCGGCTCTTTTGCAGCAAGGGCGGTTCCAGTCGACGCTCGCGTCCATCTTTTGCCACTCACTTTCGCGGACTTGCCCGGCGGCGAGGATGCGCAAGCTCGACAACTTCGCGCGAAAAACCCCCTCGGGGAAGAATGGCGGACTGCCGGCCATCTTTTCGTGCGACTCTGGGCATCTTGACACATCTGCGCGAAACGCCTATTTTCACGCCGCCTCGATTGAGGAGTTTGCCGGTTGGGCAAACATAGAGGATGTTTCTCCATGGAGGGGGATTCGAAGCGGACTTTGCTGTTGACGGTCCGCTATGCCACTGCCGGCATCGGCAGGCAGGCACTCAACTTTCTGCTGTTCGCAGTCTGGGCTCATTATCTTTCGCCGAGCGACTTCGGCGTGCTGGCCCTGCTGGCCATCAGCGGCACACTGGTGCTGCGCTCAGTCGAAACGCCAGTCGGATACGCGCTTCAGCGGTTTTACTTCCGCCCGGACTACGCCGATCGGCGCGATCTGTTGCTGTTTAATCTGATGCTCTTCGTAGGCGCCAACGCGATTGCGGTTGTGCTGCTCTACTGTTTGGTGGGAGGGCCCGTCGCGCGGTGGCTTCTGAAAGATGCCGACCTGGCCGCGACGGTGCGTTTGCACGGCTTGTGGGTGGCATTTTCAATCACGACCTCGCTCTCGGGCGTGTTCGTGCTGTTGCTCGAGCGAGCGAGGGTGTTCAACGTGGCCTCCTTGCTGGGAGTTGTGGCCACGGGCGTGGTGTCCATCGCTCTGTTGACGGGCACAGGGCTCGGCGTGAGCGCGGTGATCATCGGCCAGGTCTCGGGACTGTTGCTTCAAACACTGGTCTGCCTCCCCGTGCTGCGCGGCCACCTGCGGCCAACGTTGAATTGGGACGTGCTGCGCGAGCCCTTGCGATTCGGCTATGCGGCCTTGCCCTCGGGATACTCCAACATTCTGATCATCGCCGGTGATCGCTATGTCCTGCAGTTTTTGCGGACGCTCACCGAAGTGGGTCTTTATTCCTTTGCCTGCAATATTGGAAACCTGGTGACTCTTGCGATCGGCACGCCGGTGATCGGCGGCGTCTGGCCGACCATCCGTCGCATGGAGGCCAGCCCCGATCGCCAGCGCGCATTCGTCCGGCAGATGACGACATTTGTCTGCGCGGTCAGCATCGCGATGGTCGTGTTCCTGTCCGTCTTCAGTGACGAAGCGATTCACCTATTGGCTTGGCACAAACCGGAATACGCGGCCGCAGCCATCATTGTGCCGCTGCTGGCGTTCTCACAAGCGCTGCAAGGCTTGGCTGCGTTCACCGAGGCCGGCATCAGCCTGGCCAACCGCCCTGCGTACATCTCGGGAATCGCCATGAGCTGTGCGCTCGCCAACATCGGCCTGAACTTCCTGCTCGTTCCCCGATTCGGACTGCTCGGCGCCGGCTGGGCGACGTTGACGTCGTTCGTGTTATGGAATGCACTGCATGTGTATTTTTCGCGCCGATTTTATCGGATCCGATTCGACGTCCGCCGGTTCGCACACGCGGCGATCGTCGGCGCGTTGTTGATCGTTCTTGCTCGCATGATTCCCGCGGATCTCAGTCCGCTGATTGCCTGTCCGCTCAAAGGCATTTTGGTGCTGGCGTACCCAGTCTTGCTCTTGGCGACGGGATTCTTGACGCCTGACGAACGGGACAGGTTTTCGAGCGGCGTGCGAGGAGCGCGGCGCGGCGGCATCAAGTCGATGGTGGGAACATTGACGCAGTCTTAGAGATTGACGCAGGCTTAGAGACGGTTTGGGATGGGAAGGGGGGACTATGTGCGGCATTTGCGGGGTATTTGAATATGCCTCGTCGATGCGTGTCGATCGAGACCGACTGGCGCGGATGAACGCCACCATTCGCCACCGCGGACCCGATGACGACGGATTCTTGGTGCGCGATCGCGTAGGTCTGGCGATGCGTCGGCTCCGCATCATCGATCTGGCTGGTGGCGCCCAGCCAATTACCAACGAGGACGAAACCGTCTGGATCGTCTTCAACGGCGAGATCTACAACTACCGCGAGCTGCGGCAAGACTTGATTCGCCGTGGACACCGCTTTCGCACGCAGAGCGACACCGAAGTCATCGTGCATGCGTACGAAGAGTTTGGCGCCCAATGCGTCGAGCACCTTGATGGCATGTTCGCGTTTGCCATCTACGACAATCGCGTTCCAGGTGCCGACCGGCTGTTTTTGGCCCGCGATCCCTTCGGGAAAAAGCCACTTTACTACGCGGACCTGGGTGAAACGCTAATCTTCGGCTCGGAGATCAAGCCGCTTTTGGAGGATCCGCGGGTCTCCAAAGAGATCGACTTCGAGGCGCTGCACCACTACTTGTCTCTGTTGGTGATCCCCGCTCCGTGGAGCATCTTCCAGTCGATCCGCAAACTGCCCGCCGGCCACCGAATGCTCGTCGACAAATGCGGTTCGCGCATCGAAGCGTATTGGCGTTGCGAGGAACGTGCGGTCGCGGATCCCATTCCTGAGGCGGAGGCGGTCGACGAAATCCGCCGACTTCTGTTTCGCGCTGTAGAGAAGCGGTTGGTGGCCGACGTCCCACTCGGTGCCTTTCTGAGCGGCGGGCTCGACTCGAGTCTGGTCGTCGCGATTATGTCGCGGCTCTCGGCACAACCGGTCAAAACGCTGTCAGTCGGATTTGAAGGACCGAGCACGCACAACGAATTGCCCTTCGCGCGGCAGTTGGCCCTGCATTGTCGGACCGACCATACCGAGCTGCTGCTCAAGCCCGACGTCGTCTCGATGGTGCACGATCTTGTGCACTACGCGGATGAGCCGTTCGGAATCTCTTCTGCCCTACCGACCCTGCTCATCGCGCGGGCGGCGCGAGAACGCCTCACCGTCGTGTTGACGGGCGACGGGGGGGACGAGATGTTCGGCGGCTATTCGCATTACATTTGGGAGCGTTGGGCGACGGCCTTTCGCCGCCTGCCCCGCGTCGCAGATTCCGTGCTTTTAACCGCGGCCGGAACTCTGGGTCGGCGAGTTGATGGACGGGCCGGCGCTTTGCGCACCCGCATCACCCGATTCGTTTCCAATGCTCGCCGCCCAGACGTCGCCCGCCGGCTCGGCTGGGGCAGCGCTTTCTCACACGACGAAAAACACGCCCTCTATTCGAATGACCTCAACCATCTGTCCGCCGGTACAACGACCGCTGTGCTCGAGCGGCACCTCGCCGGCACCGATGATCTCGAGCCGGCAGCCGTGCAAAATCGGCTCGACCTCGCTCTGTGGCTGCCTGACGAGATGCTCGCCAAAGTCGACCGGATGACAATGGGAGCCTCGATCGAGGCGCGTTGTCCGCTCCTGGATCGTGATTTGGCCCGATTTCTCTTCGGATTGCCTTTTCGCCAAAAGGTCCCCGGTTTGCGCGACCGGCATCTCAAGCATTTGCTGAGGCGAGTGGCCGCCGACCTCTTGCCCGCAGAACTGTTGGAGCGCCCGAAGCAGGGATTCAACGTGCCACTCGACGCGTGGTTTCGAGGCGAGGCGGGCGACTTGCTGACCGACACGCTCAGCCCTGATCGAGTCCGCCGGCGAGGTTGGTTTCGCCCCGAGGCGGTCGACCAGCTGATTTCCTCACATCGTTCAGGGCAAGCGAAATTCTCGAATCGTCTGTACGCGCTCTTCAATCTGGAACTTTGGGCGCAGGAGTATTTGTCGTGAAGAAATCTCTGCTCACATCGCTTCGGTGTCCTCAGTGCAAGAGTGAGCTGTCTCTCGGTGATGCCCGGTCGCAATACGACGAAGTGGAATCCGGCAGTTTGAACTGCTCCGGCTGCGGAGCGACGCACTCGATCGTCGCCGGAATTCCGCGTTTTGTGCCGCGCGACAACTATGCGGAGAACTTCGGTTTCCAATGGAACCGATTTCGAAGGACACAGCTCGATAGTCACTCGGGCCAGACGATCAGCCGCGACCGGTTCTTGAAATCGACCGCGTGGACGCCCGAATCACTCGCGGGTCAAACTGTGCTCGACATCGGCTGTGGGGCCGGGCGGTTTGTTGAGGTGGCTCTCTCCTTCGGCGCCACTGTTTTTGCCCTGGACTATTCGCGGGCCGTGGACGCGTGCCGTGCGAATTTCCCGGCGCATCCCAACTTGCATGTGATTCAAGGCGACGTCTACGCGCTCCCCTTCGCCGACGAATGCTTCGATGCGATCTATTGCTTGGGGGTTCTGCAACATACTCCCGATCCCAGACAGGCTTTCCTCTCGCTGCCACGGCACCTCAAGTCGGGGGGACGGCTCGCGGTCGATGTGTATCAAGGAGGATGGCGGCGCGCCCTGCACACAAAATACTGGGTGCGGCCGGTCACGACGCGCGTGCCGCAGGAACGTTTGTTCAAGGCCGTGGAGCGCGGCATGCCGGCACTCATGGGTTTGAGCCGCGCGGTCAGCCGCATTCCGGCCGTCGGTCGTTACGCGCGGCGGCTGCTGCCGATTGCGAATTACGAAGGTCTCTACGGACTCAATGAGCAGCAGCTGCGGGAGTGGGCCGTGCTCGACACCTTCGACATGCTGGCGCCGGCGTTCGACCGCCCTCAGACGCCCCGCGCCCTGGCTCAATGGACGCGGCACGCGGGTCTCGAAGGCGTCGAAATTGGGCAGTACGGCCACTTGGTCGCGCGCGGCCACAAAGCCGTCGTCTAGAATACGGCGCTGCCGGTTTCTAAGATCCCTTCGCGGAGACTTTGAGGGACAGCAAGAGTCCGCGCCAAGAGTTATCCCCAGGGAACAGGAACCATCGAAATGAGTGCCCCTCCCCAGCAACTGAATCAGCTGATTTGCGGCTATTGGCATTCCCAATGCGTCTACGTTGCCGCCAAGCTTGGCATCGCCGACCTTCTCGCGAATGGCCCGTTATCGGTCGACGATTTGGCCCAGAGGACGGGCACTCATCGGCCGTCGTTGTTTCGGCTGTTGCGAGCGCTGGCAAGCCTCGATGTTTTCGCGGAAGAACCGGGGCAACGCTTCCGGCTCACGCCGGCCGCCGAGCTGTTGCGCCGCGACGTGCCGGGCTCTCAATGGGCGATGGCCATCATGATGGGCGAAGAGCACTTTCGGGCGTGGAGCGAGCTGCTTTACAGCGTTCGCACCGGGAAAATCGGCTTCGACAAAGTCTTCGGACAGCCGGTGTTCGAGTTCCTATCCCAAAACTCCGAACAGGCGGCGATCTTTGACAAGGCGATGGTGGGAGTTCACGGACGAGAAACCTCGGCCATGCTCGACGCGTATGATTTTTCGGCGTTCGCCTCGGTTGCTGACATCGGCGGCGGCAACGGCACGACGCTTTCCGGAATTCTCAAGAAGCACGCAAAGATCCACGGCACACTGTTTGATCTTCCGGGCGTCATTCAGCGAGCGGGCACGGCCGTCGCGGCGGCCGGACTCTCCGATCGCATTCATCTCGTGGCCGGCGATTTCTTCGAGTCCGTTCCGGCGGGGGCCGACGCCTACGTGTTGCGGCACATCATCCATGATTGGGAGCAGGAGAAGGCAATCCGCATCCTGACCAATGTTCGTCAGGCGATCGCCGAAAAGGGTCGCGTTCTGGTTGTGGAAAGCGTTATTCCGCCGGGGAACGAGCCGTTCTTTGGGAAGCTGCTTGATCTGACGATGTTGGTCATTCCAGGCGGCCAGGAACGGACTACGGAAGAATACGGAGACCTGTTCGGCAAATCCGGATTGCGGCTGGTGCGAATCGTCCCGACCACCACGGAAGTCAGCCTGATTGAGGGCGTGGCGGCCTGACGCTCGCACGCTCACTTGGTCGGGTCGTTGACGCGTCCCAGGAACAAAATCGCGCCATTCCGATTATCTCGGATCAGGAACACGAAGGGATGGTCTGCACGGAACACGGGCGGCACCTTGGGGCGAACGACCGCTGACGATCGCATCATGATGACCCCGGTTGCCGCGGCGGCCTCGGTTCCCTCTTCATTCACATCGACAAAGGCCTTGTGAATCACTGCTGAGAAGAACAACTCCTTTCGCCCCGTCATTCCCGAGAAATCCGCGGTTTTCGGTTCAAATGCCGAGGCCATCCCCATCGCCTTCAAGGTGTCGGCCAGTTGGAATTCCGCGCTCGTTTTGAACTTGGGCAAGAATACGATCACCTCTTGTGCGTGCGCCCCGCCCATCCATTTTTGCAGACTGGCAGTCGACAGCTTGGCTTCGAGTTCCGGCAATCCGTCGACTTTCTCTGGCAGCAAGACAACCATCGAAAGCGTGCCGTCGCCGTAGGGAAGGTCGAGTAGTCGGAGGTTATCTCCGGCAGCGTAGCGGAACTTGTGCTTTTGATGCATCAACGGCGCTCGGATCTTTTCCGTGGACGAGATGTGAAAGTCCTCGTCCTTGGTCAGGTCCTTGTTGAACTGGTCTTTCCAGTCGCCTTTGAAGTAGACGGCATTGGTCAGGACCAACAGCGCACCGTTGACGGCATCGGCTGTGGGGATCAGGTTCTTGATCTTGTCCTGCGTGTTGTCCTCGACCCATTTATTGATGGTCTGCCGCGCCGCCTCGGGTTGATGAAAGTCGAGGCGCGCTAGCTCGGCCCCATAATCGACGCGAGTCACCTGCAGAAAGTTGGGCAGAAACTGGAAACCGTCCTGACCCCAGAGGCGATTCGCGACCGCGAGGCGAAAACCCGCCCTCTTGTCGGACGATTTCCAAGAGGCCAGTAACGCGCGCATTTCTTCGTTAAGCTGGGCTTTGCGCATTTGGAAATGAAGCACTTTCGCCATTTCCGCGTCTGTGGTTTCGGCGGCGCCGACGTAAGCCATTGCCAGCGCTACGGAGATGCTCGCGGGCGAAAAGAAGAGGTTGCCCTCCTTCGCTCGCAATCTTTCGTACAGATCGAAAGCGAAACGATTGCCTGCTTCGACGACCGCCGCGACCTGGACCGTCGGAGCCGTTCGATCTTTCTCGACGGGGCTGTACTGTTGAACGTCGCCGGTCATTTCAGAATCTCCCACGATTGAACCGCCTAACCGGCACGACCGAACTCTGTCGTGCAACACGAGTCCGCGTTACGGCAGAAGTTTGTAAAGAAAGATCACGGGCAACAGGATCAGAAAAAGCCACCCGATTAAGTCGATGAACAGAGGTGGCGAGTCATGGAGCACACCCCGATCGAATCCTGTAACGCTCAGAGCGTCTCGAAACCAAATCATTGCCAAACCGGGTAAGGACAGTCCCAGGGCGGATGCCGCCACTAGCCCGACTTTCGTCGAGACGCTGGAAAAGAGGGCTGCCACTACGACGTTGATGACGACGACGACCAGGGCGATGACTCGCTCGGTCGTGAGGGCCAAAACATCCATCGGCGTCTTCCTTGTTCAGCCGTCGCGTCGCACGGGCGCTCCATGTTGCCACCACAAGTAGACCCTGCCGAGACCGGGGAGGCAACCTGCAATCGCTGTACAGTGACCCCAGGAGCGTGAAGCGAGGACGACAACGAGCCAATTGTGGCGGCCACAATCGCAGGCACGAATCAAGACGCATCTTGCCCGCGGCGTTGCTCCGGGGATAAAATTAGTAAATGCCGCGGCATTTGGAGGATGGGCCATCCAAATGACGTCTCCTTTCGAGCTGTCATTTCCTTGCTTTATCGTTCGCCGAGACGACGAGTCGCGGTTTGCCGTGGTGCAACTGCCGGACGGCCGGCACGCGATCGCGATTCTCACCGACCCCCGTCTCGTGCAGATGTTTCTGTTCGAGCGGTGTTTCGATCGGATTCATCACCGCCCGCTGCCGATCAACACGCCTGCCGGCCTGGCTCGAATCTTGTCCCGGCATCTGCCGCCGGAAGTGACCCACGTGGTCTTTAATCCCAACGGCATCCAGCCGCGAATCGAATCGGTCGCCGCGCTGTTGAGTGTGCTCCAGAGGCACCGAGTCGCGATCGACGTCGTCGATTTCTGAGCGACGGCTGCGCCAGGAGCGGTTCGGTCAGCTGCACCATTCGTTTTTGCGGTTTTGACTCTCTTGCTTCGGATTCGAGCGACCATTGCCAAGGACTGGCAAAACCACGCAACCAGTTTTAGAATCCAAGCTCGCGCATCGACCCTGGGCTTGGCTTTCTTCTTGAGGCCGAGCCGCTTTGAGAGCCGTGAGTTGGACGTGCGTGATTCGCTTGTTCCCGTAGCTCAATTGGATAGAGCGTTGGCCTCCGGAGCCAAAGGTTGCAGGTTCGAATCCTGCCGGGAATACTGACGTGCCCGCCTTCGGGTCGCTCGCCAGGGATGGCATACGCGGACGTGGGGGAGCGGCCTCAAGGTGAAGATCGTCGAAGACGATCCGTATTGTCGCGCGGGCGTCACGTTCGCGTTCCAGCAGGAACGCTGGGGGCCACGTCGAAACGAGGCCCAGCTTTCTCACAACCAGTGAGGGTTAAGGTGGCCCGTTCTCCGAAGGTCGAGAACAGGTGCCGGCCATTGGCCATTCGCCCGCCCGAGGGACGGTCACACGAGCGCGGCATCTAGTCCTTCACACCCGATGCTGCAGTGGCTTGTCGCCCGGAGTACTTTTGTCAGAAACCTGCCGGTTGAGCGCGCAGTCGGAGCAGACCGAGCAGCTTTTCGTCTTCATCTTTGGCGAGTTGCTCTACCGAGCGCTTGCCCGCCTCCTGCAAAACGCCTGCAGCGACCTTTTGCTTTAGTTCAGGCGTGATTTGCGGGTTTCCGAGGGCGTTCATCAGCGGGGACAATCCCGCAAACACTCCTTCCATAAAGTGCTGAATGCCGCCTGCCCCACCGGCGAGGTGGAACTGCAGGTTGGGCCCCATCACGCCCCAACGAAGTCCGGGCCCCCAGCTGACTGCGTCGTCGACGTCGGTCACGCTCAACACGTCCTGCTCGATGAGGTACAGGACCTCTTTGTAGAGCGCGATCTGCAGCCGGTTCGCTACGTGTCCGGGGATTTCCTTCCTCAGCCGGATTGGTTTTTTCCCGATCGATGCGTAGAACGCCATCGCTTGCTCGATGGCCACCGGCGATGTTTTTTCGCCTCCCACAACTTCGACTAGCGGAATGATGTGTGGCGGATTGAATGGGTGACCGACGAGGATCCGCCCCGGACGTTTGCACGCGGATTGCATCACGCTCGGCGTTATGCCCGAAGAACTCGACGCGATGATCGAGTCCGGCGGAGTCGCATCATCCATGTCGGCGAACAGCTTGATCTTAAAGTCTTTGCGCTCGGGGCCGTTCTCTTGGACAAAATCCGCCTTCGACAAGGCCTCCTGCATGTTTGTCGTGAAGCTGAGTCGATCGCGAGTCGCGCCCGGCGAAAGGCCGATCGACGTCAGCGCCCCCCAGGCGTCGTCGACGTATTTCCGCAGATTGGCTTCTGCGTTGGGGGCCGGGTCCGTTCCCACGACGTCGAAACCGCGCGCCAAGTACTGTGCGGCCCAGCTGGCGCCGATGACGCCCGTGCCGACAATTGCGATTCGTTTAACTGGTTTGTTCGACACGTTAATTCTCCAAGAGGGGTAGTTCGGCAAATGCAATTCCGGTGAGATTCCCTTGAGCCGCAAGTAGTGCCCGCTTTTCGGAACCATCGAGCTTCGCGGTATAGACCGTGCCCGCCAAATCGGTCATGAACATGCGGCCGCCGCGCAAATCCAGCGCAATGCCGATGCCTTCCATCAAATGGGTAACCAGGATTTCGGGAACGAGATTGCGAGACGCTTTTCCTTCGACTGAGGCTCGATTCACAGTGTTGCCGCGAGGCGGATCGCCGCGGTCGGTCCAGTACAAGACGCGGTTATCAAGATCGAGCTCCAGATCGATCGGCTCGGGCAGATTCTCGAACAAGACTTCGATGTCGGTCCTGTTAGCCGCAGTCTGACCCTTCGGCATCTCGAGGTTTGCGCGAAAGATACGGCCGACTCCGGCGTTATCCCCACCCTTTTGGGTCCAATAGAATTGCCCGCGCTCTGGGTCGACGGTGATGCCGACGCACCACTTGGTCTCGTCGGGGCCGGGCCGCGAGTCCCCTCCGTCCGTCTGCACGAGCGTTTCAAGCTGCGACCCATCGAGATTGCAACGCATCACGCGCATTCCCTCGCGGTCCGACCAATAGAGTTTTCCGCTCTGTTTTTCGAGGTGGAGCTGCTTTGGCGTGAAGGTGCCCCCGGGCGGAACAATCGTCGTCCGATTCTTTCCTTCGATGTCGGTGCGCTCGATCGTGCCATCGTTCCGGCTTGGCACGCCCATGTCGGTCCAGTAAATGTGCCCGGCCGCGGTATCGACGACGATGCCGTCCGGGATCCGGCAGTTCGTAACGAGGACCTTTTCGTCGGACCCGTCGGGGTTCAGCGAGAGAACGCGGTGACCGCTCGCGTCGAGCAGAAACAGGCGAGCGACCGTGTTCGTGCTGGAAGGTCCGGCTGACTTTGATTTCTTGGTTGTTGCCATCGCTTTACCCTTTGTGATCGAGTCTTGTCGCAGGTTGTCGGGCGGGTCCGAAGTGCGAAACGCGTGCTCGCTCTAAGTCGCCTGGGCAACCGCCGCCGGCTTAGTTGGGTTTGATATCACGCGGCCGGTCCGCAAAGCGTTGATCTGCGCGTCGTCGAAGCCGAGTTCTTTCAGCACTTCGTCATTGTGCTCTCCGATTTCCGGAGCGCGACGAGCAGGCACTTTGGTCACGCCACGCACCTGAATCGGGCTGCTGATCGTCGAGTTCAGTTTGCCGCCGGCTCCTTCGAGTGGAACGATGACGTCGTTTATCCGCAGTTGCGGATCGTCGACGACTTCCTGTGGCCCGCGCACGGCCCCGAATGTCACGTGAACGCCGCCAAAAACTTCGTACCAATGGGCCATCGGCTGCGAGCCGAAGACGTCATCGAGGATTGCCGTCAGCTGCGGCATGTTCTTCACCATTTGGGTCGGATCGGAGAATCGCGGATCCGTCAGAAGGTCCGCTCGGCCAATCGCTTTGGCCACGGCAGCCAGCTTGTCAGGCGTGACGATGAGGACGAACCACGTGTCATCCGACGCGCGGTACACATTCAGGGCGGCGTTCGCGGGATTCTTCCGGTCGTGCAGTCCGTAGAATTTCGCCTGGCAAAGCGCAGCCTGGATCGAGACGCTCGCCGACCAGACCCCTTCAGCCAGGAGCGACGTCGTGACACTCGATCCATGGCCGGTGCGCTCGCGACGATACAGGGCCGTCACAATTGCGGAATACAGCCCGACGGCCGTCGCATTGTCACCGCTACCAGCGACCGGCCAGGTCGGCGGTGCGCCGGCGTCGCGCGTCATGGACAACAAGCCGCTTCTGGCCCAATAGGAGGTGATGTCGAAACCCGGAAGGTTGGCATCGGGCCCTTTCTCGCCGAACCCCGTGACATCCGCGTAGATCAGTCGCGGATTCCACCGCGCCACGTCTTCATACTCGAGGTTCAATCGCTTGCGCGCGGGATGTGGCGTGTTGACGATGAGCACGTCGGCCCACTTGACCAGCCGCTCGAGGACCTTTGCGGCGCTCGGAGATTTCAGATCGAGGGCAATGCCGCGCTTGTTCCGATTGGCCAGGTGAAAGGGATAGGCGTCGTGGGCTTGCGGCTGCGGCGGTATCTGGTGGCCATGTCGCCAAAAATCGCCACTGGGCGGTTCCACCTTGAGGACGTCGGCCCCGAAGTCGGACAGGATCACCGCTGCGCTGGGGCCGGCGATGAAGCTTGCCAGGTCGACCACTTTTAGTCCCGAAAAGATATTGTCAGTTGCCATGACTGCACCTTTGCTTGTTGTCAAACTGCGGCCGAGGCACTTGTGACGCACCCTGCCGCAGCGTCACCGGCCTTGAAATTGCGGAGCCCGCTTTTTGAGAAACGCCTGTGTTCCCTCGTTCTTGTCTTCCGTCCCGGCGCACAGCCCAAACAACGATGCTTCGAGTGCCAAGCCCTCGGACTGGCTGCTCTCGAGCCCTCTGTTCACAGCTTCGAGCGAATACTTCACGGCAATCGGCGCGTTTGCCAAAATGCGTTTGAGGATCGCTTCGCAGCGCGGAATGAGATCGCCCGCCGGGACGACTTCATTGACGAGCCCGATGCGGTAGGCCTCCTGGGCGCTGATCATTTCCCCGGAGAGGATGAGCTGTAGCGCCCGGCCTTTGCCGACCAGTCGCGGCAATCGTTGAGTGCCCCCGCCGCCGGGAAGGATTCCGAGCGTGACTTCCGGCTGTCCAAACTTGGCGCTCTCGGCGGCCACCCTGATGGTGCAAGCCATGGCGGTCTCGCATCCGCCGCCGAGAGCAAATCCGTTGATCGCGGCAATCACCGGCTTGCCGAGATTTTCGATCAGGTCGAGCACCGACTGGCCGTAGCTGCTGGATTGCTCCGCCTCGACCGCCGTGATTTGAGCAATCTCGCTGATGTCGGCCCCGGCGATAAACGCCTTTTCGCCGGCACCCGTCAGAATCGCGCC
>DASRXU010000136.1:0-21149 GCA_035687365.1 Planctomycetaceae bacterium
GAATCTCCGTCGTGAAGGGCTTCGCCCGCGAATCCCAGGAAGTCGACAAGTTCACGAATGCCAATCGGGCCATCTGCGATCAGAAATTCGGCATCTTCCACAAGCTGGCCCTCTTCCAACCCGCGATGGGTTTTCTGACGCAGATCAACATGATCGTTCTGTTGGGCTACGGCGGGCATTTAGTGGTGACCGGGCAGCTCGCGCTCGGGGCCGGCCTGTTCGTCTTTGCCAACCTGCTGTACGAGTTTGCCAATCAGGTCGGGCAGATCACCAATATCGCGAACAGTATTCAAACGAGTTTGACCGGCGCGCAGCGGGTCTTCGAAGTGCTCGACGCTCCGCTCGAAATCCTCAGTCCGCTCCATCCCGTGCGATTGAGCAGAGCGCGGGGCGCCATCCGCTTCGAGCATGTCCGTTTCGCCTACAAAGCGGGCGAGCCGGTGTTCGAGGATCTGTGCCTCGAGATTGCGCCGGGCGAATGCATCGGAGTCGTCGGAGAAACGGGCTCCGGGAAAAGCACGTTCCTGAACCTCGTGCCGCGCTATTACGACGTGCAAGGGGGAAACGTGTCCTTGGACGGCATCGATGTGCGCCGACTGGATCTCGACGACCTGCGGCGGAACATCGGCATCGTCTTCCAGGAGAACTTTCTGTTCAGCAATACGATCGAGGCCAATATTGCCTTTGGACACCCCGGCGCGACGGAGGCCGACATCCGCCGCGCCGCCGAAATCGCCGCTGCCCATGAGTTCGTCGTGGAGCTTCCCGAGGCTTATGGCACGTTGATCGTCGAACAGGGATCGAACCTGTCTGGCGGCCAGCGGCAGCGTTTGTCCATTGCCCGCGCCTTGTTGCTGGATCCTCCCATTTTGTTGTTGGACGACGCCACCGCGTCGGTCGATGCGGAAACGGAGCACGAGATTCAGCAGGCGATCGAAAACGCACTCGAAGGCCGCACGACGATTCTCGTCTCCAACCGGATCAGCACGTTACGCCGCGCGGATCGGATCTTCGTACTCGAAGAGGGTCGCATCGTCGAAACCGGCACACACGCCCAGTTAATGGCCGGCTCGGGCTCCTATCGCCGCCTGGCCGAATTGCAGTTCGCCGACCTGATGAACGACGCTTCGCCGACCCCAGATTCGCCCGCGAGGCGCACCAACGAAAGCGTGCCCGCATGAGCAGCCAAGCCGCCGGCCGGCCGATTCTGCGCACGCTGACGCAACTGTCGCGAAACGAAGATCGCGAGATCGATCAGCGTCCGCTCGATTTCCGGCTGATCGCCCGGCTGTTTCAATACACGCGCCCGTATGCGTCGATGCGCAATTGGCTCTCGATCTGGGTCATCGTGCGCTCGATTCAATTGCCCGCACTGACTTGGGTGATCGCCGTCGTGATCAATGGCCCCATCCAGCGCCGCGATCCGGTGGGAGTCATGTGGGGCGCCGCCGCCTTCACGGCCCTGGCTCTCTCGACTCAGTGGGTCATGCACTATCGCCAGCTTTACGCGCTGGAGTTGGGCGAAGCGGTCGTTCGCGATCTGCGGATTGCCCTCTTCACGCACCTGCAACGCATGCCGATGAGTTTTTTCCATCGGACAAAAGTCGGCCGCATCATCAGCCGCATGACGTCCGACATCGAAGATGTCCGCGTTGGCGTGCAAGAAGTGCTGTTCGTGAGCCTCGTGCAGGTCGGCCAGATGGCCGTGGCTGCTACGTTCATGCTCTGGTACGACTCGTTCTTATTTCTGATCGTGCTGGGCCTCGCTCCCGTGCTGTGGGGTATCAACCATGTGTTTCATAGCAAGCTGAGCGAGTCGCTGCGTGCGATGCGCGATTCGTTCAGTCGAGTCACCGCCACGCTGGCCGAGTCGGTGCTGGGCGTGCGCGTGACGCAAGGCTTTGTCCGCCAGGACGAAAACTCGCGGCTATTCCGCGAGTTGGCGACCGATCACTCGAGTTACAACTACTCGGTGCTGCGGACTTACGGACTGTTTCTTCCGCTGCTGGATCTCAACAACCAGTTCTTCATCGCCGTGCTGCTGCTGGTCGGCGGTGCCCGCGCCCTTTCGCCCGCGCATACGACTCAGTTGGGCGACCTGGTCGGCTTTCTGTTCATGGCGAACATGTTTTTCTCGCCGATCGCCAACCTGGGGACACAATACAACCAGGCGCTGACCGCGATGGCCGGGGCCGAACGACTCTTTAACCTGCTCGACTCACCGCCGGAATGGTGCGACCCCCCCAATGCCGTCGAACTGCGACGCATCCGGGGACGCGTGACGTTTGAGCGTGTCTCCTTCGCCTACGATCCGGAACGGCCCGTGCTCCGCGAGGTCGATTTTGTGGCCGAGCCGGGGCAGACGATCGCGCTCGTCGGCCAAACCGGCAGCGGCAAAACGACCATCATCAACCTGATCGCCAAGTTCTATTTGCCAGGATCCGGCCGGTTGCTGATCGATGAGTTCGACATCACCGACGTATCGTCTGACTCGCTGCATCGACAGCTGGGCATCGTGGTGCAGCAGAACTTTTTGTTCAGCGGCACCGTGGCCGACAACATCCGAGTCGGCCGGCCCGACGCCACCGACGCAGACCTTGTCGAAGTTCTGCGAAGACTCGACTCTGAGGATCTAATCGAAAGCTTGCCCGACGGCCTGGCGACGCTGGTGGGTGAACGGGGCGTCGGCATCTCGTCGGGGCAGCGACAGCTCGTCTGTTTTGCGCGGGCCCTGTTGGCCGACCCGCGGATTTTGATCCTCGACGAAGCGACCAGCAGCGTCGACAGCATGACCGAGGCCCGCATCCAGCGCGCGCTCGAAGTGTTGCTTGCTGGCCGCACGGCCTTCGTCGTCGCCCACCGCTTGAGCACCATTCGCAACGCCGACCAGGTGCTGGTGTTGGATCACGGCCGAATTGTCGAGCGCGGCACGCATTACGAGCTGCTCGCCGTCGACGGCATCTACGCGAGCCTCCACCGCCGCTTCACCGAATCTGCGGCCGTCTAACTCCGCGCGAGGACCTCGTTTCAGGCTCGTTTTACGCGAGAAAATTCTTGCCTCGGGATCGCATCGAGGGTTAGGATTGGGGCCGATTTTTCTTTCCGATCAAGTGATGGTTGACGCGAACCATGACGAGAATCTTTGGCCTTTGTCCCCGCTGTAAGTCGCGGATCAAGATCAACAACGTCGAGCGTTTGGACGGCCGAAAGATTCATTGCCGGGATTGCGGTTACACGATTCGCATTCGGGATCCGAAGCAGGCACTCGTTCGCCAAGAATCCGACCGGGAGGAGATTTTCGATCTCGACGAAGGCCTCCTGCTCGAAGATCCAGAACCTGGCGTCACGACGGGCGACGATGACGAATTCGCCGCCGCGATCGACGAAGACGGCGAGCTTCCCGCCTATCGGCCGATGGCGCCGCGCCCGCGTCCCAAGAAAAGATCTGCCGAGGAGGCGAACGAAGAAGGCGAGGGCGCCTTCCAGCCGACTCGCGAGGCCAAAGGAGGCACTGCGAAGCGCAAGAAGAGCCCGCTGCTGATTACGCTGGGCGTGCTGGCGGGTTTAGCCATCGTGGGCATGGCCGCTGTGGGCCTCGTCTTACTGCGTAGTTCGGGATTCGGCAAAGCGGCGAAATTCGAGCCGCCGCAAAACTACGTGACCTTTGCCCCCAAGGGCTTTGAGTTGAGCGCCAAAATCCCGGAGGGCTGGAAGACCAATTATGGCGGGGGCCAGGCCGCCATTCCCATGTTTGCGCGGTTCTCGTCCGATTCGATTTCGATCGAGGTGCGCGAGAGCGTCGCCGGCGGAGCCCTGGGCCAAGCCGCCATCGCCATGCACGGGGGAAACTCCAACGGCCCGACAGAAGCCCCGGTGGTCGGCATCCACGCGTTTCACCAGAAAGAGTTCGAGGAAGCGTACAAGAACTACAAAGAGACTTTCGGGCGACCGATCGAAACCCGCGGCTATGGCGAGGGACGAATCTCCGATTTCACAGCGACTGAAGGTTTGTTTGCACTGCCTATCAAGGGTTGCCGCGCGACGATGATGAATTCGATTCACCAATTCACCGTCACCTGCAAATGCCCAGCCGGGCAATTCAAAGACATGCGGCCGATCTTCGAGAAGATCGTTGAGAGCATCAACTCAGGTGCCGAATAGACTGCTTGGGTTTTGTCAAAGCAGAGGCCCGGCCTTCGTTGCTGGATCGCGGACGATGTGCTGTGATGAGGATTGACGGGCGACGCGCAGTCGGTGTCGCGACCACATCCTCATTCGGCACATGAGCGAACCTTGAACCCGGCAGCACTTCTGGGCGGCGTACTGTGGCTGGGCGCGACTTTAGCCTTTGCGCAGGGGCCGATTCGGCCGGCCAGCGCGCCGAAGCCAGCGCGGCAAATTCCCCACGGCCAGGATCGGCCGCCGGGACCCGCGCTGTCGCCCGCCGAGGCGATCGCGCGGATGAAAGTGCCGGAAGGGTTCCATGTCGAACTGGTCGCGGCCGAGCCCGATCTGGTCAATCCCGTTGCGATGACGTTCGACGAGCGGGGCCGCATTTGGGTCACCGAGAGTCTTGAATATCCTCGGCAGTCGGCCGGCCCGGGTCGTGACCGCATCAAGATCCTGGAAGACACCGACGGCGATGGCAAAGCCGACAAGATCACCCTGTTCGCCGAGGGACTGAATATCCCGTCGGGGATTGCCGTCGGGCACGGCGGCGTGTGGGTGGCCAACTCGCCCGACATTCTGTTTCTGCAGGACACGGACGGGGATGGTAAAGCCGACCGACGCGAAGTCGTGGTCACCGGCTTCGGCCGCGACGACACGCACGAGCTGCCTAACTCGCTCACCTGGGGTCCGGATGGATACCTCTACGGCCTCAACGGAGTCTTCAATCAGAGCCACGTACGATCCGCCGGCCACGACTACAACTTCACCTGCGCGATGTTCCGCATCAATCCGCGGACGCGACGGTTCGAGCTGTTTTGCGAAGGGACGAGCAACCCCTGGGGTATCGCGTTTGACGACATCGGCAGCGCGTTCGTCAGCGCATGCGTGATCGATCACCTCTGGCATCTGACCGAGACGGGTTATTACCACCGCCAGGGCGGCCCGTACCCGCCGTTCACGTGGAAGATCGGCTCGATCGCCTCGTTCAAGCATCAGAAAGCCGCCTATTGCGGCTTGCACTATTTCGACAGCGAGGCATACCCGCCGGAGTATCGCAGGCGGCTGTACATGGGCAACATCCACGGTGGCTGCATCAACGTCGACACGCTCAAGCGAGACGGCTCGACCTACGAGTCAGAACCCGCACCCGACTTCCTGACCGCCAATGATGCCTGGTTCATGCCCGTCTCGCAGCAAACCGGGCCCGACGGCTGTCTCTACATCCTCGACTGGTACGACCGCTACCACTGCTATCAGGATGCCGGGCGCGATCCCGAGGGGATCGATCGCCTGAAGGGGCGGCTTTACCGCGTCCGGTATAACCAGACGCCTCGCGTTTGGGGCTTCGACCTTGCCAAGGAGACCGATGACGCGCTGATCGAGCGGCTGCGAACGGCCTCGAACAATTATTTCCGCAATGCAACGGTCCGGTTGCTTGCCGAGCGCCACGCACCTGCAACTCGGCCAAAGCTCCAACGGACCATTCTTCGTGGGTTCGAACCGCTCAATGCGCGGATGGCTGCACTGCGCGCCCTCGCCGGTTCACTCCTGGCCGGCGGAGAGCGAATCGATGATACGTTTCTGGCGCTGCTGCTCTCGGATCCCCAGCCAGCGATGCGTGCCTGGTCGGTCCGACTCGCAGGGAACAACGATGCCGAGGCCGCATTTGATCCCCAGAATGAGCGGGACCCGTCAACATGGCAGGCGAAAGGTTCCATCTCGCCCGCCACGCAGCGGTCTGTGCTCGCCGCCGCCCACGACATTTCGCCCGACGTGCGTCTGCAGGTGGCGATTGCTGCGCCGAAAGTCGCGCCCCTGGCAGCTCCGACTCTGATCGAGATCTTGTCCAATTCGGGCGACGATCCCTTAATCCCGCATATCGTATGGAACAATCTCCTGCCCTCGATGGAGAAGCGCGGCGGCTGGATCGTCCATTGTCTCATGCACAGCGACATCGAGAAGAATCCAGTCTTCGCCGAATTCGTTTCCCGGTTGTTCGACCGCCTGCTCGCGGACCAGGAGGTTGATCGCGACGCCTTGCGAGACCTCTTTCATCTGGCGATCTCTGCGAATCGGCCTGCGGCGGCCCAGCGTTGTCTGCGATTGCTGGGCGAGCACATTCAGAATCACGAGCTGTCAGGAGGACGGCTCGACGCCGTGCGCGAAACGCTTGCGCCAACCCTCCACGCGTCGCTCGGGCAATCGCATCAAGGACCTTTGTTTCTCGAGGTCGCCCTGCTGGCGGCCAGTTGGCGCGATCCGGCGGGAACCGAAATCGTCCGAGTCATCGCCGCCGACCCGAAGGCCTCGCAGCGTCGCCGGTTGGCGGCCATCGAGGCGCTCGCCGCCGCGAACGACCCCTGGATCCTCAAGCTCGCCGAAACGATACTGGCCGCGCCGCAACAGATTCCACCCGGATTCCGCATCCGGCTCTTCGGCGCGCTGGCCCGGCTCGACGCGCCGAAAGTCGCTGATCTGGTTCTGGCGCATTACACGGAGCTCGATCCGGACGAAAAACCTCTCGCGCTGCAGTTGCTCACGCAGCGCGTCGCCTGGAGCAAGCAACTGCTGGCGGCAATCGCGGCGGGGCGTTTGCCCGCTCATGATCTAAACCTCTCGCAAGTCCGCAAACTGTTGGCGTTCGGCGACAAGGAACTGATCGACGAGGTCCACGCCCGCTGGGGCCGCATTCGCGACACGCGCGACCCTCAACGCGAACAGGTCATCGTCCGCATGCGATCTTTGATTCGCGGCAATCACGGCGACGCGGCCGCCGGCGAAAAAGTCTTCCAGCGAATCTGCGCGCAGTGCCACAAGATTCACGGACAGGGAAACGACGTTGGGCCGGAGATCACACTCAACGGCCGCAGCTCGTTCGAGCAGCTGCTTTCCAACGTGTTCGATCCCAACCTCGTGATCGGTGCGTCCTACCGGGCCGTCGTGGTCGTCACCAAAGAGGGCCGTGTGCTGACGGGCCTCTTGGCGGAGGACAATTCGCGGCGGATCGTGCTGAAGTTGCAGGGGGGTAAGATCGAAACCGTCCCACGCGACGATATCGACACCGTTCGCATCAGCAACATCTCACTGATGCCCGAACAGATCGAGAACCAGATGCAGCCGCAGGAGATCGTCGATCTGTTCACGTTTCTGTCGTACGACAAGCACCCCAGCGACCGGACGGCCCGACAACTACCTGGATTGCATTGACTAGGCGGGATTGCGGGTCTTCGAGGCGGCAATCTTGCCGGAAGAGTGCTGCGGTGCGGCGATTCGCGGCATCAGGAGGAGCAGCGTTTGCTCGCGCAGACCAGGTTGCGGGACGATCTTGGCCATCGGGATCGCCGAGCCACCAGGGATGACGAGGGCCGCCTTGGGATCGATCACGCTCGCCGCAACCGGTGTGGCGTTGGGCTCGTCGACAAACAAGTTGATGATTCCAGTCGTACCCTCGCGGAGCACAACGTCGGTATTAAAGCGGACGGTGACGAGTTGGGACCGCTCTGTCTGAGCATGGTCTTCCAGATGGCTCGATTGGGCACGGACCTCGATGCGAATGGTGCCCTCGGATTGAGTGCTCGGGCGGATGTGGAGCGTCGTAACGGTGGTCGGGGCACTCGCGTTCGCGATCTGCGAAGTTGCGTTGGCTGACTCGCGGCTCACAGAACCGCCAGTGTTAACGGAGCCGCCGGCGTCGGGCTGGCTTTTCGGATTGAGGCTCTGGGCACTGCATTCCAATTCGGTCCAAGTGCCGCTGACTCCCTGCAATTGGCTGCGGGCCCGCACGGTGGTTCGCCCCAGCCCGCGAATCTGAGTCAGCACCGAGGGCAAGTCCGTCTCCGCGATGCCGAAGCTGCTGCGCCATTGGTCCCAGGGCAATTGCCGACCGGTGTTGGGCAAGACGCTGACGACGATCAGATCGATGGCAATCCGCGGCGACATCGATTCGAGATCGTGGCACAGCGCGTCAACGCGGCCGATCGCTTCGGGCCGATCGGAGACTACGAGCATGCCGGACCGATTGGCGATTTCAATGTCGGAAGGAGCCCGAGTCTGATCGACAGCGGACGAGCGCTCGGTCGGTCGAACGGAATCCGAATTTGTCGCGATCGTTTCGCCCCGTGCGGTCAGCAGAGGGCGTACCAATCGCTCGAGGCTGACGGCGGACATCGAAGCCGGACGGTACGTGCGCGTCACCAACGGCGTGGGATCGGCAACGGGTTCGGCGACTGTGGCCCGCGACCCGTCTGCCTCGGAAGAATTCCTATCGGTGAACAGCGGGCCGAGTTGGAAAGTGGGAGCGCGGTCTGAGCGCTCGGTCTTCTGCTGAGTGGCCGACTGTCGATTGGACGAATGCGACGCATTCCAGAAATGGCTTCTGTCTTTCCCCCAGCTCGCCGGCAGTTGGTCAGAGAAGGGCGGAGCATCGTCGGTGATCGACTCGGGCGGTGCGCTTGAGCGGAGATCGTCCAACGGCTCTGACTGCGCCACGATCATCGGCTTGGCATCGATCAGGGGTGTGTTGGACGGAATGGCCAGTCGGGTCGACGGTCGATTAGCCGAACGTTCCGCCATCAGACGCGCCATCGGCGAGTCTTCGTGCAGCACTGCGACGAGAGCCAGTAGCGTGCAGCCCACGGTCATCGCCCCGATTGCCGTCTGAAACGGTCGCATCGTCGCGTTTGACTTTAGGCGCGTGGTTCTCGGGCGGACCAAGGCACTGTCCCTTTCGAGGCCATCCGACCCTTCAGTGCGAGCCGGACCGATTGTGATCCGACTGCGAAGCCGGTTGCAGAATCACCGAATGTTTCACGCCGGCGTTGGGGGCAAGCGACACGAGTTCGATCCGGTCTTCGGCGACACCAGCCAGCCGATAGCACTCGGACCCTGCGGCGATCTTGTCGCCCTCGCGATACAGCCGGCCGTTCACGATGGCGGCGCGACGAGTCTTTCCCAGGATGGTCGTCGTGACGACAAACCGGCTCATCGACATCGTCGCGCGGCAGCTTGCGGTCGGAACAAGAGCAGGACTTGTCGAAGGCAGTTCAGGGAGGCGCGCGCCCAGCGCGGGGGCGGTAGCCGCCGGGACGTCGACGGCGGTCTTTTCTGTCACGGCCGACGCGCCGAGTCTGGCTCGCAGCAGCACGGGGATCCAAAAGAAGAGGCCGAGCCCGAACAGGGCGATCCACCCGACTCGCCTCAGTCGCTGAGCACTTGGCCGCGCCAACCGTGGCGCTGAGATAGCTTCCCGTAGCACGGCGACCTCGTCCCTTCCTGAGCGGAGCGCGCGTTGACGAAGGCAAAACTTCCCAGTTTTCTTCGACACCCGCATCGACGGAAGTTGCGTTAAATCCGTTAGGTTGGGAATTTGGGTTGCAGGCTGCCCAGGGAAGATAGGGCCAGTTTTCAGCTTCGGCACCGCGCAAAGAAAAAGGGCGCGGCAAGGTCCCCTCAAAGCTCCCAGCTTTCCTTGCCGCGCCCAAGCGTTGGCCGCAGTGTCTGCTTGTTTCGCCAGACCGCATGTTCGCCGAACTGCTCAGTGCGAGTTGCCCAAACATAGGCCGCAATCGCCCCGCGTCAAATCGCTCGCACTTTTCCCACACAAATGCGGACCGCAAGATCGTCACACTCCGCGCAATGGTGTCGCGCGATCGACCAGCGAGTGGGACAATGCCGAGCGGGACGATTGCAACACGCCACGCGCACCTTTGCGAACCGCAGATTTAAAGCAGCGAGGCAGCAATCGCGTTGGACAGGCGCGTGAGATAAGTGCCGTGTGGGTCTTGGGGCTGCGTCGTGAGGATCACGGCAAAGGCGTCGCGATCGGGATCGATCCACAGCACGGTCCCCGTCGCGCCCATGTGCCCATACATCCGCGGACCTAAAAGGTCGCCGAAGTAGGGTGAGGAGCCGGGCCAGCTCAAGCGCCAGCCGAATCCCCAGGGCCGCCCCTCCCGTTCGGAGACGGGAATTCCGAAGAGGCCGGCCAATTGATTTCGTGTCGCGGCTTCGACTGTCGCCTTAGAGAAGACCCGAGCGCCGTCGAGCGTGCCGCCAGAGAGCATCGTCTGGGCAAACCGCGCCAGATCGCTGGCAGTCGACAGCACGCCCCCCCAAGGCGCCCCGAGCCCTCGCCAGTAGCGGCTATTCCAGCCCCAATCGGAGGCCACGTCGCGTTGGTCTTCGGGTACGCGAATCTCCGCGATGCGTTCGGCCCGCCCGTTGTCTTTCTCGTACCACTCCTCGGGGGCTCCTAGCGACGTGTCGTTCATCCACAATTGTTGAAAAATCTCGGTGCGGAGAAAGTCGGGACAACTGCGGCCGGAAATCGTGCGAATGATTTCCCCCAACACACCAAATCCCATGCTTTGGTAGCGCACCCCCCGCCCGGGCGAAAAGCCCATTTCGGCCGCACAGATTCCCTTTAAGAATTCGTCGAGCGAGGCGTGCGACTCGCGCAGCTCGCGATTGCGCGGCAGCATATCGGGCAAGCCCGAGGAATGGGTCAGCAAGTGCCGAACGGTGACTCCGTATTTGCCGCGGCCGCGAAACTGAGAAACGATTTCACAAACCCGATCGTCTAGCGAAAGCAGGCCCCGTTCGACCAACAGGAGCGCGCCCATCGCCACGATTGGTTTGGTGATCGAAGCCACGAGAAAGATGACGTCGTCCCGCACCGGAGGCGACGCTGGATCGAGCGTTTGGTTGCCGAAGACGTGCGTCTTGGTGGTGCGATCCGAGCGGCCACAGATCACGGCGGCTGATGGGATCAGGCCGCGTCGACACCATTCGCCGAGCAGGTCGAGCGTGCGCTGCCACTGCCCCGCGTCGAGTCCGACGGCCCGAGCATCGTCTTCAAATCCGGTCGCCGCCATGGGGAAATTGTCGTTAGTAGATCGGATACAACGAAAACGGACGGGGCTTCCGTCGTCACCGCGCGGAGCGTGTCACACCTTGACCTCGACGTGCTGCACTTGCAGCAGGGAATCGAGCCGAGTGATCTCGAGCACCTCGCGAATCTCATCCGAAGGATTGAAGACCAGTACCTGAACGCCGAGCCGACCGAGCGACGCGAGCATCCCGAGCATTCCGCTGGGCACCAGTTTGACGCTCGTCAGGTCGAACGCCAGCACCTCGCAGCTGTACATCTTGATGAGGTCGGCAATTTCCGCCCGGCACTCGCTGACGACGATCTGGTCTAAATGCTCGGCACTGACAAAGCTGACCACCGTCAGTTTGCCGGTCTGGTAGACGTTCAAATAACTTTGCCGCCGCGGCATATCCCCGCACTCCCAATGCCACGTTGCCCTCAAAAAGGGCCCACGCAGCAAGGGATGCAGTCTAAGGGATGCACCGGCCTCTCTCCAGGGGCAATGCCCCTGGACCCGGTGCGGCTGGCGCTGGAGCTGGTGGGACGCTGACTTCCGCCTCGGGCCGAATCGGCGTGAGCGCAAGATCCCCGCCGTTTTCTCGATAAATCGACGTGTCCCGTCCCATCACCCCGGTCAACTCGTCCCAGTTCCGGCGAGCTGCCAGCTCAAGCGTCCCAGTATCTCCGACCCAAGCCGCAGGGCTCGTCGAGATCTAGATGGCTGGAACCGAGCCGGGCCCACAAAAAAAAGCACGGGCGGACAAGCCGCCCGCCCGTGCCACTCAATCGTGACTCGACACACTCACGCCGGAATTGCCTCGGTCAGCTCCTTGCGGAGCCGGTTCCGAGCCGTGTGCAGCCGGCGCTTGATCGTGCCGATCGGACTCTCGAACTCGTCGCTCATTTGCTTGAGCGATTGCCCCTCGACGTAGAACGCGATCAGCGTTTTCCGATCGAGGTCGCGGAGCTTCGACAACCCACCCCACACCTGGCGCGAACGCTCGGCGCGCAGCAAATCATCTAGCGGCGTTCGCGGCTCGGTCTTGAGCGAGGTGAACGTGTCCGGGCTCAGAGTCGTCTCGTGCGGCCGACGCACCGCGCGGTTGATCGACATCCGCACGGCGATCTGCCGCAGCCAGCCCCCGAACCGTTCCGGTTCGCGGAGTTGGGACAGCTTGCGCATGGCCTGGACGAACACGTCCTGCGTCACTTCCCGGGCCTCGGCGCGGTTCCGCAGCCGCGACATCACGGTCGCGAAGACCGTGGTCTCGAACTGATTCACGAGTTGCCCGAAAGCCTCGCGGCTGCCGGCTTGGGCTTCCAACACCCACCGGATTGTTCGTTGCTCTTCCATGTTCGTCGGCTCCCGCTGATTGGGAGCGGCCTGATGCGTCGGCTCCTTGCGAGGGAGCCAGCTGACCGCTTTGCTCTTTGAAACAGAAACGGCTTGCCGACAGGCAAAGGGCCAGTCACCCTTGCAGTCGGCCGTGAGGTTCCGAGGTTGCCCAGAGGCGAGCGACAAAAGTCACCGGCCGGAAAGCAACAGAACCACGCGGGAAGGAACGGGAGGAAAACGCCGACAACCGGAATCACGCCGGAAGGCCGGGGAAGACGCCCGTTCGCTCAAAGCCAAAAACGACTCGTCGATCGTGCAGCCTTAACTGGCGAGCGCTCTCGCGATCACCAGCGCCGCCCAAATGGCGGCCGGCTCATTCCCTGCCGCCCATAGGGCGGCTGGCGCTTCCGCCGTGCGCCACGTCTGCGTTCGAAATGAACGCGTTCGTGTTGCTGGGCGTTCTCCGCGGGACATGGGATCCCGCGGACTCGACATGTCGGGCAGGTCATACCGCGACGCGCATGACGCGTCGCGCCTGATATCCGACAGTGAGTCGCCCAGCAGGCGCTGGGGTTGCATCGACGAACGTTTCCTGCCGAGCAGGCGTTTCGAGGTCGCGTCGACGCAAGCCACCGAATGTCCGGCGAACGCAGCGGCGTTCGAGACGTGATTGACGACGTTTTTGCAGGCGTTGTCAAAATTCGGATGCATCGTACGACCTCCTGCGGCTATGGCCGCAGTCGCTCAGGGGAACTAAACAGAAGAACACTACTCCGAGAAAGTTTACAGCCCAATCGGGCATCTTGCAAGCGGGCTGTATTCCAACAGTATCTCCAACGACCTCAAGACGGCGACCGGATCATCATGGTTCGCGCGATTTGCAGACTTTTTTGCAAATTCCCGGAAAGCGCTGGCCAGCAGCTCTGGGGGCTCAGTTCGGACAAGTCCCGTCCCACTAGCTGAATGTGTCCGGACCTGAGCTCACCCGCTGAGCCGCTCACCACAAGCTTACTAAGGCACAAAGATTTAGGGCGATTCTTTCTGGTGGATTGAGACTCTGCCAGCTCCGCAGAATTCGGTTTCCCACTTGGTTGCAAACACCCGATTCTCAGGCAACGTCCGCCGGGGATCTTTTCGTTTCCCTTAGTGAAAAAAAGATCCCCACCCCGGCGGGTACGAAAGAATTATCCCCCGGCGGGGATCTTTTCCCCGACGGTCGCCATAGAACGGACCGTCAGCGCTCTGAGCACGAGTCCCATCCCTCGATCCTACGACAGCTCCCACAACCCGCGCAGCCCAATGTTCTACGCGCGTAGAAACAACACCGGAGATCTTGAGGCAAAGCCGGCACTGGCACTGCACACCCGGGCTGCCCGAGGAACCGTCGCACGACGGTCCACTCTCCGCTTAGGCCGACTAGAGCCTTAGCATGCTGAGCGTCCCTCCATCTACTTAGAGGGCTACATGCTCCCATTCCGGGTCGCCCACCATCCCTTCCAAGAACGAAAGCGGGCGTGACGTTTTGGCGCCAATCCAAATCGAGAAGGCGACCTCACCTCGATGCTCGTAGGGGGCGACGAAGGCAAATGCACCTTCACGGGCAAAGAACTGGCTCGGATAGTTTGGCCACCGCCAGGGAGCGAGCGGCAGCAGAGGCAATTCCGGCCGGAGGCGATCGAGTGTCGTCTGCGAAGCGCAACCGGCCGCTGCCCCAAACTGCGCACTTAGGATCGCTTCGAACAAGCAGACTTCCACGAGAAACTCGGAAAGACTCATGTCCTCTTCGGTCCACGTTGGAGGGATCTCCTCGAACATCCCCGAGACAGGAGGATCCTCGCCCTCGGCCAGAGTGGACCACACATAGACTCCCTGATTCTCCATGTAGAACGTTAGTCGGCCTTCTTCGTCGACTGCTAACTCGGTCGGCGTCAGCAAGCGGTTTTGGCCGCTGAGAATTTCATCACGTCGCCCGGCCAACTGATACTAACGGCGGAGTGGAAGTGGAACCGTCTTGCCTCGCAGATCCTCGACGGCAAACCCGTCGCCCGCTCCGATCGGACCGTGCCAGTACTCGGCTAACTGCCGAAGGATCGCTAGACGCTGATCGACGCTTTTGAAAGTCGGGAAATCACGTAGTGACTGATCTAGCTCTACAGACTCGAAATCAGCAGTCATGTCGCTAGCGTTGAGTAGGCGGACCCTAGCCGCAAATCGGCCTGCTCACCCTTGGGTTTTTCGCAATGACCGAAGACACTGACGGACGAGCCGCCAGTGCCACCCGACAGAATTCAAATTGCGCTATCGAGTGGGTACCGCCGCGACAGGGCGGCTCGGCTCCTTCAACGTCGACTCGTCGATCACCGGCAGCACGATCTTCGACGCGTGCTGCGGCGACACGTGTACCGTGTTGTTCGCGACGCGCGTTTCCTTGTCGGCGCGGAATTCGTGGCCGGTGTTGGGATTGGGGTCGAAGCGTGGGGCGTTCGACGACGTGATCAGCACGCGGATCTTGTGCCCTTTGTTGAAGACCAGCGACGTGCTCCAAAGGTCGACCTTCAGGTCATAGACCTTCGCCGGCTCGAGAAATTCCTCTTTCTCGAACGATTTGCGGAAGCGGGCCCGCAGGATGCCGTCCGTCACCAGCATCGAGCGACCGTCGGGATAGACGTCGGTCAGCAACGCGGCAAAATCGGTGTCGGGGCAATCGGACGAGATCGCCAACTCGGCCAAAATTCGCCCGGTGACTTCGACCGGCTCTTTCAACACGTCCGTGCTGAAAACCAACACATCGGGACGCGACTCGATCGAGCGCAGGTCGGCCGGGCCCTTGGGACCAAACAGGTTCTGGCCGCCGAGCGTCGGCACCGGCTTTTGCGGATCGTATTTAAACGAGCGCGCGTCGTCGGACCCGCTCGGCTTCTCGGTGCTCATCCGACCGTCGCCGTGAAAGTAAAAACTCGTCGGCCGCGACGGCGGGGGCCAATTGTCGCCGGCTCGCCAAATGTTGCCCGGAGCGTGCGGATCGGTCGTGTCGCCCATCACGTAGTAGTTGACTGCTTTCTCCTGCTCGACGCCGTTGGCCACTCCTTTTAAGTAATGATCGAAGAACCGGTCGGCGTCGGCCGCCTTGGGAAATTGCTTCGAGTTCGCGGGGTATTTCAAGGCGTCGAAGGGCCCGTGCCCGATCGGTGCCATCACCAGGCGGCATTTGCCGCGGGTCAGCGGACCGCCGTGGTTGTGAATCGACGTGAACGAATCGAGCGTCCCCTGCTCGAAGATGTCGTACCACCCGCCGAGGAAAATGGCCGGCGCGTTGACGCGGTCGGCTTGGGCGCGGGCGTCGACCTCGGCCCAAAAGGCGTCGCGGCGCGGATGCTGAATGGGAATATCGATGTTCTTGCGATCGAGGCCGGTCATCGCGATCCAGTTTTCGATCAGCGACGTCCGCCACACGCCTCCTTGATAGCTGCCCTGCGAATACATGTCGTCGAAGGCGACCACGACGAATTGAGCTTTGAGGCAGGCCGGCGCGCCGGGTGCCATCATGGTCTGCGTGATGCCGAGGGCTGAGCCACCGGTGGTGGCGATCGATCCGTCGCACCAGGGCTGCTTGGCGATCCATTCGAGCGATTCCTGTCCGTCGTGCCGCTCGCCCCAACCCTCGTTGTGGAACACAACCCAATCTTTTCCCTCGGAAGCGAACCGGCCACGCATGTCCTGCGAAACGAACGCGTATCCCCGCTTGCAAGCGGCCTGAGCCGCACCGGCGGCCGCACCTTTGCCATACGGCCCGCGCGAAAAGATCACGGGCAGCGGTTTGACGTCGCCTGCCGGGCGATAGACGTCGGTAGCCAGGTGCACGCCGTCATGCATTGGCACCATCACGGTCGTCTTCTGAACCGCGGAGTTATCAGCCGCGGCGACCGATCCGGCTGCCAGGACGAGAGCGACGAATCCAACAACCAGCGAGCGACGGGTGTGCAAGGTCATGCGCGAATGCCCTTTCATGCTTTGGGTCCAAGGTCCAATGTCCCTGGTCCAAAGTCAAGAGGGCGGGCGCAATGTTCTTGTGACCTTGGAGGTTCGGCCTTGGGCTCAAAGCAGGGGCGCTAGTGCTTGGTCTTTGCGTCTTTGTCCGGTTTGGCCTGTGCGGGCGGCGCCGGCGGCTCGATCGCAACTGCCTTCGTCTCTCCCGGGCCGACGACGACCAGCGTGTCGCCGGTCTTTTTGTCGTTGGTCAGCCGCTGGATCCAGATTCGACCGGCGGGCATGGGCACGGTGTGCCCGGTGTGGCTGAAGGCTTGCAGATTAATCCGCACGGCATTTTTCCCCTCTCCGGTGCGTGTCGCTGAAAGGCCGGTCTCCGAATTTCCTTTCAACTCAAGCTGGCCCCACGGGGCGAGCGTGACCGGCTGCCGCTTTTCAAGTTGCGCCGCGGTCGCCAGGCCGAATCCTGTCGGATGCAGCGCGGCGACGGCGAAATCGTCGTCCTTGGGGTAGAAGTGGAAGCGGCCCTGGTTGTCGGTTTTGATCCACACTTCGTCGAGCAGATCGCGCAAATCCGTCTGATTGATGTAGATCAGGGTGTCATATTTTCCGCGAGTCCGCAGCACGACCGTCGCGCCGATTACCGGCTGCCCGTTGGCGAGGCGGACGGTCCCCTCGCGCAGGCGGGAGGGATCGGGCTTGAGATCGTCGGGCCTGCGGATCGCATCGTAGATCTGCGACCCATCGTATTGGACGAACGCCATGAGCCACGTCGGCGCCTTCAGTTCTTTGGCGACTTTCTCGAGCGCGAGCGCGCGTGCCTCAAATTGATGAAACCCACCCGTGGTGCCGTAGATCTGGGGCACGATCCGCGCCGTCTTGCTCGCCTCGCGCAGGAGTTGCAGGAGTTGGTCCCAGGTGACGATCCGAAACTCGCTGAGGTCGGCGTTCTGCGTGACAGCGTCGCGCACCAGGATCACATGCTCGGCCAGGACAATAAAGATCTTTTTGCGGTTCTTCGGCAGGCGGGGCGATTTCGCGGCGGCCTTCGTGGGCGGAGCCGGTGGACCCGGCTGACTTGGTCCCGCCGTGTTGGTCGGCGCAGGCTGCGAGCGGGCTCGATCGGCGAAGCCGACGAGCAGCAGCGCCCCGACCACAAAGATCGCCGCCGCACGCTGCGAGCGTGAGCGACCGGCCGGCCGTTTCATGTCGCGGATGCGCCGTTCGAGCAGGCGCGGGTGAGAGGCCATGCCGGTGGCAAGCAGCGCGCCGTCGCCCGGCGAGGCTTGCGCGACGACGTCAAGCAGTGTTTGGCCGTAGTGCCGGCGCTCGGTCGCGTCCGCATGGCGCAGCACCCAGGCATCGCACGCCAGTTCGCGCTCCGCCTGCCACGAACGGTTCGCGAGCCAGCAGAACGGGTTGAACCAGTGGATCGCCGTCAGTCCGCGCAGCAACCAGGCAATCCGGCAATCCCCCGTGCGAATGTGTCGCATCTCGTGCAGCAAGATGAACCGCAGCGACCGCCAATCCATCCGTAGCGTGGCGTCCGAGAGCAGCAACGTCGGCCGCCAGAATCCGGCCACCGTCGGCCCAAACGCGCCCGGCACGCGCTTGAGAGCGGGTCGCGCAGCCAGACCGCATTCGCGCCGGCACTCATCGGCCAGATACAACACATATTCGTCGCAGACGACCTCGCACGAATCGATGATTCGTTGCAGCCGCCAGGCGCCCATCGCATAACGAATCGCGACGATCATCAAGCCGGTTAGCCAGCCGAATAATGCGACGCGCCAGGCGAGCGCTCCTGCGGTCGAAGTTGTCTGTGGCACGGCGCTTGCCGTTGCCGGCACGGGGGCCGGTTGATTCAAGAAAATGTGCTCGCCAGCCTCTGGTGGTCCGGCGGGCAGCGCAAGCGGCGTTCGTGACGCGTCAGCGTTGGGCGGATCCGCGGCCACCGTTCTCGCCGCTGGGTCGCCATACAGGTTGTGAATGCTGGTCGGCAAGCCGGGTGCGAGCGGTAAAGCGAGCCGCGCGCCCACCAAAAGCCACAGCGCGCTGCGCCAGCCGGGCGACAACGCGCGACGCACGATGTGAAGGCGCATGGAGACCAGAACCAGTGCCGCCAGCACTGCCCCGTGCCACGAAGCCTGCCACGCCAATCGGCCCGCCGCATCGAGCATCGTCAATGTTTCAGCCATGGTCCTTGTCCTTCGGAGGGTCGCTCTCCAGCAAGCTGCGCAATTCGCTGATCTTGTCGCGGTCGAGTCCCGCCTCGCGAGCAAAGTGAGTCAATAACGAGGACATGTCGCCCTGAAATACGCGAGACAAGAAGGACCGGCCTTCATCGCGAACGCACGATTGGCGACTCGCCGAGGGACGGTAGAGATGACGCTGTCCCTCGACCGAGTGCGTGACAAGTCCCTTATCGACGAGTCGACGGATCAGCGTGCGAATCGTGCGATGATTCCAATCAGTCGACGCCGCGAGCCGTTCAATCACTTCGCCCGCCGTCGCTTCCTTCAAGTCCCACAGGACCTGCATGACGGCCCATTCGGCGTCCGAAATGTTATCTGCGATTCCCATCGGCGGCTCCGTGCTTACAAAGGTAATCACATAGATACTACAGTTGTACTCACGCGTCAAGGAGAAATTCAGGTGGCGGTCGCAAGAACGGTAAGAATGACCAATGCCCGTTGGGGACGACTCGGCAGCGGTCAATGCGAAGCGACCCTGCGGCGCCGAGCTCGTTTTGTCACGGCGTCAGCACAATCTTCCCGGCGATCGGGGCATGTTCCTCGACCAGGCGGTGGGCCGTTTGGGCTTCGCTCAAGGGGAGCACGCGGTCGATGCGGACTTTGAGTTTGCCTTGCGCGAACCAGTTGACGATCGATTCGGCACTGGAAACGAGTTCTTCGTCCGTGGCGTGCGTGATGGCGAAGCCGTGCATCGAGCAGCCTTTGACATAGAACGGTCCGACCGGAAATGGCGGGCGGGCTTTCAGGCCGGCCATCACGATCACGCGGCCGCCGGTGGCCAGACGGTTGAGAGTCGAATCGAAATCGGGCTGGCCGGACGTGTCCCAATAGATGTCGACGCCGTTGGGCGTGAACTTCTTCAAGGCGGCATCGACGTCGTCCGTTTTGTAGTTGGCGACCGCTTCGGCTCCGAGCGAACGGCACCAGTCGAGGCCTTCTGCATTGCCCGCGGTTGCCGCCACGCGTAAGCCGGCGCCTTTGGCCATTTGAATGACGGCCGAGCCGACGTTGCCAGCCCCGCCGTTTACGAAGATCAACTGGCCGGCACGCGGCTGAGCGCGCTGCAGTCCGAGACACGCGGTGAAGGCCGAATGCACGAAGGCGACGGCTGCATGTTCGTCAACGCCTGCGGGAAGCGGATAGAGCAACCGCTCCTCGACGAGAGCATATTCGGCAAACGATCCCTGACGGCCGTCGTAACCCTGATTGTTGCACCAGACCCGATCGCCGGGTGCGAACTTCGTGACCCCCGGCCCGACCTGCTCCACGCGGCCCACCAGGTCCCGTCCGATGATGAACGGCGACGCCAGCGGAATCTTGAAAGCACCCGAGCGAATGTAGACGTCGATCGGATCGACGCAAACCGCGGTAACCCGCACCAAGATTTGACCCGAGCCGGCGGACGGCTTCGGCATTTCGCCAAAGCGAATGACTTCGGGAGGACCGGGGGCTTCAATGTAGGCGGCTTTCATGGCTGCTCATTTTATCGAACCTCTGTGATGATGTGAGTCCTGGGCCTGTCTCTGGGTGCCACTGGCGGCGGCTTTGCGCCGCCAGTGCTCTTCGCTCTTTAGCGACCTGCACTCAAGGAAGACACTGGCGGGTCCGAGCCCCCGCCAGTGGCACCCGACGCCGAAGCACCCGCCAGCTCACGCTGGCGGCTCGCCGGGCGGGAGATGTCACGCATCGCAGTCGTCGGACCGGATTATTGCTGGAGAAGGCCACCCACGTGTTGCCAGATCAGTTCTGCGAATAAACCGTGGCCTGTCTCGGAGAGGTGCACCGTGTCGCGCGTCGCGTCGGGAGTGAACACGACTCGCGCGAAATCGCGTTTCGAGATCAGCGGGACTCGATGCTTGGCAGCTAACTCTCGCTGCACACGGCCGTAGGCGTTGTAAAAAGGAGGCAGCGGCAATTCCATCATCAGGAGTTGACGGCCCGGACGGTCGAGGTCCGTCAGCAGGCGATCGAGATCGGTCGCAAAATCGGCGGGCGGCACCAATTCGAAATAGTCGTTGCCACCAATCTCGATAAGTACGACGGCATTGGCGCCATCCACGCGCCCGTTGAGGGATTGAGCCTGACGCAGGGCCGATCGAGCAGTCGCGCCCTGGGCTGACAAGTCGATCACACGATCGAGATAGCGCTCTCGAAATTGCTTGGGCCAGGTTCGCTCGCCCTCTCCGATGAGCCCCGCACTGACCGAGTCGCCGATCACGACCAAGGTGTCATATCGCGCGTCGTCGGCCAGGTGAGGGGGAAGCCGGTAGGAGAGTTCCCAGGCGGCGCCGGCAGCGCACCAGCAGACCAGCAACCCAGTCACGATTCGAAAACGTCGATGACTTCTACGGGCCTCTGTAGCCGCAGGGCGTGGCCAGAACGAAAGCACGGTCAGCAGCAGACCGATACCGTAAAACCACAATGGCAACGGCGTTCCCGACGCGGAGATCACAATCCACGCGACAATCGTCGCCAGCCGAAAGCCGACGCGAATCCGTGGACCGTCGCGCCACGCCGCTACCATTGCCCCGGT
>DASRXU010000137.1:0-5505 GCA_035687365.1 Planctomycetaceae bacterium
GAGGCAGGAGTCGACGTCGAATTCGAGCAGGGCAACGTCGCGGCGATGCCGTTCCCTGAAAACACGTTCGACTTTCTCGTGTGTCGAGCGGCCTTCAAGAATTTTTCGGAGCCCGGTGCCGCGCTATCGGAGATGCACCGCGTCTTGAAGCCGGCCGGCCGCGCCCTGATCATCGACCTGCGCCGCGACGTCACGCGTGACGCGATCCGGCAAGAAGTTGAAAATCTCAAACTGGGGTCGATCAACGCTTTCATCGTCCGGCAGACGTTCCGCTTCATGCTCATCAAGCGGGCGTACACCAAGGGAGAGTTTCGCCAGCTCATCGCCGACAGCCCGTTTCAGGCGGGCGACATTCAAGACTCGCTGACCGGCGTCGAAATCACGCTCACGAAGTAGGCCGCGGCACCCCCTGAAGCTATCCGGGCGAATCCCGCTCGCTATCTGGAAAGAGACTCTCACCCATCCAACCGACGGCTTGGATTCACCAGCGTGGTTCACTCAACCGCATCCGCGTCGCGCCGCTCGAAGCAGCGAGACCGGTCGATCAATTCCTGGGCCTGCGGGTGAGTTCCGAACATGAAGAACCGAAATGGCGCCTCGAAGCGAATCGTCCTGCCAAACCGACACTTAGGCTTGAGCCACAGGCCGATGGATTCCGGACTCGTCATGAAGGAACCGTCCACGTCGATGATATGCGCGATTGGGAAACGGTCCTCTTCGCCTCGATTGCGGACGATCAAGCCGTCACCGTCAATCCAGACTTCATCGACCAGCGGGAAGACAAGCCACCACATCAAGAGGGCGCCGAATCCCGCCATGACGAACGGAACCAGGAGCAGATCCTCCGGCACGCTTCCGTTGCGCACGGCGGGAATCATCGTCGCTGTGACGAGCGCCAGATTGCCGAACCAAAGAGCCGGGAACGCTTTCTTGTTCCACCAAGTCAGTTTCGACGAGATCCGGCGCATCGGCGTATCTCAAGTGTTTACGGTGCGTGCTGCGCCGCCGGTTCGATGAACGGGCCGTCCTTAGTAGAGCGCGGTTGCCAGTTTGCGGCGATAGGTGCCGACTAGCTCGGAACCGGCGCCCAGCGTGTCGAAGATCCGCACCATCGTATTCTTCGCTTCCACACCAACGCCCGCTTTGTCTTTTTGGATCACGTCCAACAGGATTTTCAGGGCTTCTTCGTGGCGATTGGCGACAGTCAACGCATCAGCCAACTTGACTTGCAGATTGAAGTCGCCCGGGGCGGCGGCAGCCAACTTACGGGCTTCGTCCAGCGGACCGGCCTCGGCAGCCGCGGCCCGCAATTCGAGCTCCGATTTGACCCGTTCGGCCTCTGGCTCCAAATAGCCGCGGGCTTCGAGATCGGCCAGGATCTTTCGCGACTCGTCGTCGAGATTCAGCTTGAGCAGCACGCGAGCCAGCGCAATCTTGATGACGGCATTCTCGGGATCGAGGGTCGCCGCCTCGCGATAGGCGGCGACTGCCCCCTTTGCGTCGGTGGCCTCCAGCTCGCGTCCCTTCTTCAACAACTCTTCGGCCTTGGACGGCAAGAGCGAGTTGAGCCACTCGCGGAGTTTCTCCTCCGGGTGCACGCCGACGAAATCGCTCACCGGCCGACCGTCGCGCAGCGCAGCAACGTAGGGAATCGATTGAACGCCGAACGCTTCTGCGATCTCCGGATTCTCGTCGATGTTGACCTTCACTAACTGGAAGCGCCCGTTCAGTTCGGTCGCCAACTTCTCGAGCACCGGTGTCAACTGGCGACACGGGCCACACCAGGGAGCCCAAAAGTCGAGGACGACCGGTCGATCGGCCGACGCGCGGATCACGTCAGCCTCGAAACGGGCGGTCGTCGTTTCCGAAATCCACGGCGATGCAGTAGCCAAGGTGTCGCACTCCTAAAAAATCTCGAGGCGCCAGTTTAGGCGATCGTGCGCCGTAATGGCGACACGGTGCCGAAAACAGGCGATGTTGCCGTCCGACAACGCGCTGCCTTCTCGCAACATTGGCAGATTGTGCCGTGTTGCCAGCAGTCAACAGCACGCTACTTTCGATGGGAACGCGATGAATTCTAGGCGGAAGATCAAGAGATCGCCCGGAGAAAGCAACTCGCGAGCGAGGTGCGCCCATACTTGAAAACCCCGAAACGCTTTGGGGGGACGGTTTCCGTTCAGTCGATTTCAAGCGGGGCGAATCGCCGTGCGCATTTCACCCATCGGCGCCGGCATGGAGGCTCAGTTTCTCGCGAATCACGGCGAAGATCGCCGGCTTGAGTTCATCGAGCATCGCGTGCTGGAGCGGCTGCGCCATCGGTGCCACGACCCGTTTGTGCCCTGCCGCCGCTGCCACGAGCCGTTCGTTCCCTTGTTCTGCTGCTGTGAGCCCTTTGTTCCCTGCAGTTGCCGCTGCGAACCGTTTGTGCCTTGCTCGTGCCGCTGCGAACCGTTCGTGCCCTGCCCCTGTTATTGCGAGCCGTTTGAGCCACTTTGCTGCTGTGTTCCTTTTTGTGGCACCGGATGTTGCGAGCCGCCAATCAGTGCAATTCTGCTCGCGCGGGCCAAGCAGGGATTGCTGACTCGGATGCAGACTTTCGACTGGCAGATCGTCCACGGACGCCGCGTCGCGGGCGGCGACTATGTCGGCGGCTTTCTCGACGTCATCGTGTGAAGCGCGCCAAGTCGCCGCGCGTTCCGTCGACGGGGCCGGCTATGAGGCCGCCGAGTCGTCTGACAAGAGCCGCACGTCGCTGCTACTTTGGGCCGAATCGACGGGCTCGAAGTCTTCCCCGGCAATGTCCCGCGGGTTGATCTCGACCGTCTCCTCGTCGATGCCGTAGACCTCTTCTTCGTCCTCTTCGCCAGGGACGCTGGGCCCCAAGTGGACGCGGAACTTCACGCTCGCGAAGGCCAGTTCATCCCCCGGCAACAGAGCGCCGCGGGTCACCCTTTGGCCGTTGACCTTCGTGCCATTGGTGCTGGCCAGATCGCGGATGAACAGCAAGCCGTCGGTCTTCGCGACCAGACATTGCAGCTTGGAGATGCTCGCGTGGTCGATCATCAGATCGCACAGTTCGCGAGTGCGGCCGACCACAGTGACGTCGCGGGTGATCGTGAACGGTTTGCCGCCGTCGACCGGAATCAGTTTGGCTTGCATGCGCTCCAAATCCGCAGAAGGGGCGTCCTGGCTGCCCGCACGGTACTCCTCATCACGGCAACGATTCTTGATGTGTCAGGCCACGGCCCTTGAGAAAGTGTGATTCTCGTGGCCTCGATCTCGATTGTCCGCGCTGCTGAGTCGAAGTCAAGCCGGGCCCCAGGTCACTTTTCCTAAGACATTACAAACCAAACATTTGCGCGTCTTTCGCGGGTGACCAATTGGCGCGGTGCTCGCTTGACGATGACTTCTGGCGCTGCTAGCTTTCGTCGCGGCACACCGACGGGAGCCAAGGTTCGTCGGCCTCGCCGCGGACCGCCGCTTGGGCTTCCTTCAAGCTCGAGTCTCCGTTTCCAGTCGAAGGCTGCCCGCTGCGCCGAGAACCGACGCCGATCCGGCCGTCACCAGCTGCCCTCCCGACTGTGGCCCCATCGCTGGAAGAGCGGGCCCCGCTGACAGCAGCGAAGGCTGAACGATCCCATACAAAGGTTGCAAGCATGGCCCAGAACCATAAGTACGTTTACACCTTCGGCGCGGGCAAGGCGGAAGGCGACGCCTCGATGCGCAACCTCCTGGGAGGCAAAGGGGCCAACCTAGCGGAAATGTGCAACATCGGCCTGCCGGTTCCCGCCGGCTTCACCCTCACAACCGAGGTCTGCAACTACTACTACGCCAACGATCACACCTACCCGAAAGACCTGAAGAAGACGGTCGAAGCCGCGCTCGCCCACGTCGAAACCATCATGGGGGCCGAGTTCGGCTCGGCGAAGAATCCGCTCTTGGTCTCCTGCCGCTCGGGGGCCCGCGAGTCGATGCCCGGCATGATGGACACCGTGCTGAACATCGGCCTCAACGAAAAAACGCTCGAGGCCCTCGCCAAGCAGTCGCAAAACGAGCGATTCGCCTGGGACAGCTATCGCCGCTTCGTGCAGATGTACGGCGACGTCGTCTTGGACATGAAGCCGAAAGACAAGCGCGACATGGATCCCTTCGAGAAGATCCTCGAAGAGATGAAGCACAAGGCGAAGGTGACCTACGACTCCGAGCTGTCGGTCGAGCAGCTGCAGGACGTCGTCAAGCAATTCAAAAAGATGGTGAAGGATCAGACCGGCCACGACTTCCCCACCGATCCAATGGAACAGGTCTGGGGTGCGGTCGGAGCTGTCTTCAGCAGTTGGATGAACGACCGGGCCCTCGTCTATCGCCGTCAATATGGCATCCCCCACGAATGGGGCACAGCCACCAACGTGCAAGCGATGGTCTTCGGCAACTTGGGGAACGACTGCGCCACGGGCGTGGGACTGACGCGCGACGGTGCGTTGGGGCTGCCCGGCTTCAACGGCGACTACCTGGTCAACGCCCAGGGCGAAGACGTCGTCGCCGGCATCCGTACTCCCAAGCGGATCGAGATCGAACTCCCGAAGGAAATGCCCGAGGCGTTTCAACAGCTCGACAACATCGGCAAGACGCTCGAGCGGCACTACAAAGACGTGCAGGACATCGAGTTCACCATCCAGCGCGGCAAAGTCTGGATGCTCCAGACCCGCAATGCCAAGCGAACGGGCTTCGCAGCCGTGCGAATCGCCGTCGATTTGGTGAACGAAGGGCTGATCACTGAGCAAGAGGCCCTGCAAAAACGGCGGATTCCGGCCGACGACTTGAATCAACTGTTGCAGCCGATCTTCGATCCCGAAGCGAAGAAGGCAGCCCGCTCGGCCGGCAAGCTGCTCGCCAAGGGCATCGCGGCTGGCCCCGGCGCGGCGACCGGGAAAATCGTGTTCCATGCGTCCGACGCCGAGGCGATGCACGCCGCGGATCCCAGTTCCGAATTGATCCTCGTGCGCACGCTGACGAGCCCGGAGGACCTGCGCGGCATGCGGGTCGCCAAAGGCATTCTCACTGCGTTTGGCGGCGCCAGCTCGCACGCGGCCCTCGTGAGCCGGCAAATGGGAAAGGTCTGCGTCGTCGGCTGCGGCGCGCTTAATATCGATTATCACAAAGACACGCTGGTTGTCGGCGGCAAGACGCTCAAGCCGGGCGACTGGATCAGCATCGACGGTTTCTCGGGCGAGGTCTACGAAGGGAAAGTCCCCACCAAACCGAGCGAAGTGGTCGAAGTGCTGCTGAACAAGACCAAGAAACCCGAAGAGTCGGAGATCTATCAGCGCTACTCGCAACTGATGGGTTGGGTCGACAAGTTCCGCAAGCTGCGCGTCCGTACGAATGCCGATCAGCCCAACGAAGCCGCGCAAGCCGTCGCGTTCGGTGCTGAAGGCATCGGCCTGTGCCGCACGGAGCACATGTTCTTCGGCCACCTCGACGAAATTCGCGAGATGATCGTGGCTG
>DASRXU010000138.1:0-2587 GCA_035687365.1 Planctomycetaceae bacterium
AGCTCGTTGCCTTGCGGGACTTTTAACTATCCCACCCAACTGGGCGGGCCCCGTGTATTCAACGCCAACGGTATTCCCCAGAATACAGTCCCCATCATCGCGAATTTCACGGGCCGGAACGTTACGATCGGAATGCCGGCATCGCTTGCCGCCGACTTCGCGAATCCCAACGCTTGGACCATGAAGACGCTGGAATCGAACGAAGACTACAACCGCAACACCGCGCTTACCGCGCTGCGCTTCGATGGACACTACCTCTTCAGCGACGCATTCCACCTCAATTTCGGCGTGCGCAACAGCATTCGCAGCGGCAGTAACCAGGGGTACACGTTGGTCACGCCCGTGTACGCCGGCATAGGGGCGAGCGACCCCAACGGCTGTCTGGTGCGCTATGTCGGTTCCGATGTGATCTTAGGTGGCAATGCGACCGCCACTACACCCAATACGTGGTGTACTGCGGGCAACTCACTCGGCGCCTTCCGTGCCGGCGAGTTGTCGTCGCTGCAGGTGTTGCAAAGCGCCGGGCCCCTCGCCAACAACTTTCAGAAATACACCAACTTGCTGGGCTCTGGGGTCACCTTCTGGGCGGTGAACCCGCGCGCCCTGGATGATCCCATGGCGTACTGGAAGTCGCTTTATCCCGATACCACGACACAGGCTTCGCCTGAAACCAGTTGGGCCGTATGGCAGAAGGAACTGTCGAGCTATGTGCAGGCCGATTTCAACGGAGAACTCGGCAGCATGCGGTACAGCGGTAACGTGGGTGCGCGCTTGATCCACACCAATCTCAACATTACACAGTTTCTGACCGGCCTTCCGGGTCAAAACATCACCGAGCCTGCCCAGGCCGGTACCCAGGTTACCCAACGCAGTTACAACGACGTCCTGCCGGCGATCAACCTTGCGCTGAATATGACCAGTAAGTTCACCATGCGCCTCTCTTATTCCAAGAACATGATGCCCCTCAACTTGAGCCAGTGGGGCGGAGGCTTGCAGCTGAACTACTCGCTGCAGGAAACTAAGACGGGTCCGATCTACCAGGTTGCAACGGGCAGCTCGAACGGTAATCCAACCCTCGATCCGTGGCGCTCCTCGAACTACGGCGCTTCGTTCGAGTACTACATCAACTCCACGAGCATGGTGAACCTCGAGCTGTTCCACATCAACGTGCAGAGCTTCATCAAGAATGGCGCCGTGATCAACTGCTCTCTGCCGGACGCGGACGGTGTGGTCCGCAACCATTGCATCTCGATCATCGAGCCGCTGCAAGGCTCGGGCAACAGCATCCAAGGTGCGGAGTTCGACTATCGCCAGGGATTCACATTCCTGCCGTCATTCCTCACCAACACCGGCATGGAGTTCAACTTCACGTACGCGCCCAGCAACACCGGAGAAACCGATCTGGCCGGAAACAAGATTCCGTTCCAGGACAACTCCACCGAGTCGGGGGACTTCATTTTGTGGTACCAGGACAAGCACTTCCAGGCCCGTGTCGCGTACAACTACCGGTCGAAGCGAGCCTTCCAGGAGAACGTGGGCGGCATCGCCGGCTTGGAAGAGTACGAGGCGCCCCAGCAATACGTCGATGCATCGGTCGCGTATAAGTTCAACAAGTACCTCGAGGTGTTCCTGGACGGCACGAACCTCACCAACGAGTACCAGCGCTTCTACCTGGTATGGCCGGACCAATTCGGGCACTCGAACTTCGCCGAACGAATGTTCACCTTCGGCGTCCGCGGGCAGTGGTGATCGATGTTTTGAGGGTGATGGCGGCGCTGGCCACGCTGGCGGGCGCATCGCTGGCTTGCGCCGAAAACGCCTTCGTCCCCACGCAGGTGAGTGGCGATGCCGGGTCCGCCACGGCCATCGCCCATTGGCAGATTCAATCGAGCGCCAAAGCGCAGCAGAGCGGGGCCGAAGTCTCCGCGGCCGGCTATGCAACGCAGGACTGGTACTCAGTGAGCGGCCGTGCGACGGTGATGGCGGGGCTGTTGGAGAACGGCACGTACAAAAACGTGTTCTACAGCGACAATCTGCGTGCGGCCGAGGAGCCGGATTCCAGCGGCAACGTGTTCGTGATTCCCTGGTGGTATCGCACCCAGTTCACCTTGGGCGAAGGAGGGCGGGCAACACACACCCTGCTGCGTGTCAACGGCATGATTGCGAGCGCCGATGTTTGGTTGAATGGGAACCTCGTCGCCGAACAGGCAGCCGTCGCCGGCGCCTATCCCGTGCACGAGCTCGACGTGACTCGTTGGGTGCACGCGGGCATGAATACCCTCGCATTGCGTGTGCATCCGGCCGATCCGAGGTTAAGTCTGTCGATTGGCTGGGTCGACTGGAACCCGACGCCCCCGGACAACAACATGGGCCCGTGGCGAGGCGTGGATATCGTGCGCAGGGGGCCGGTCGAAATAGGCTCTCCGCAGGCGACATCGACGCTGTCGCTTCCCGATCTCTCCCGGGCCGCGCTGATGGTCAAGGTGCAGGCGCGAAACCTCGATGCGTCGGCACACGATGTAACCATTACGGGCGGCGTGGCGGGCGTTTCGCTCAAGCGAACCATCCACCTCGCTCCCGGTCAGAC
>DASRXU010000139.1:0-3200 GCA_035687365.1 Planctomycetaceae bacterium
CGCGTTGGAGGCGTCGAGCCCGACGGCGTGAGGTTCAACTTTGATATCGGGGAATCGCTCGCCGAGCCAGCGCGCAGCCGCATCTACCTTCGACGTACCGATATCACGATCGCGAAAAAACACCTGGCGCGCGAGATTCGACAGTTCGACCGGGTCGGGATCGACGAGCGTCAGCCGTCGCGCGCCCGCACGCGCAAGCGACCACAATGCGGGGACGCCAAGTCCTCCGACGCCGACGATCAGTATTGAATCCGTTGCCACGTCTGCGCGCATCTCCCACTTGTCGAGAGTGCAACGCGGTCAGCGCGGATGATCGGTCGGTGACAAATCCTGCGAGGACGGTGAGACGAGGGATTTATACTCTCGCCTTATCTTCCAAGAGACTCTCACGAGGAGACCTCCTGCAGGAGTTAGCACCAGCACCCATCACGGGCCGGTTGCTGCGGCATCAGCGGGCCATGTCCCTCCGCCGCTCTCGATAAGGCTGCAATCGTTTGCAGTTGCCTAACGGTAATATGCGAACGCGTGTGTTGTCAATCGACAGACCAATCGGTCAGCCCTTGGCCGAGAACGCTTGATACTCCACGTGCATTTGTCTATGGTCGCCGCAAGTTTTGGGGGAGTTTCTGGTGGGGAATCGAATCTCGCAGAGCCGCGCGCGCGGATCTGGCGCCGAACAGCATTAGGAGATCGACTATGACCTCTCGATGGGTGGGGCTGGTTGTCTGTTTGCTTATCGCGGGTGCGGGGTTGTCACTTTACACGGCAGGATGCGATCCATGCGCGGCCTGTCCGCACGGCGGCGGTGGTGGCCACCGCACAACCACTCCTACCTCGACGCCGACGCCAGCCCCTAATGCATGCCTGCCGTCGAGTTCTCTTGGGGTCTTAGTCCAGAGCACCAACGCCACCGTCTATGCTCCGCAGGGAAGATGGGGCTCAGGTACAGCCGCAGTTAAGGTCGTACCGATCGAAACCAGCACCGGTATCGGTACCGGCGGTGCTCCGACCACGGTTGTTACAGGGAGCGTTCCGAATTCCTGCTCTTGCAACTCCGCTACCGGAACGACGGTATGTACCGGCAACAACACCGACGTTTTTCTGATCAACGGCACCACTCTGAGTAGCACTGTGACCAGTGGCGCAACCGCCAGTGAACATTTTTCGGGCGGTTCTTGCATGAACTGCGGCGTGGTGGTGGATTCGACCACCAACAAGGCGTTGATCACACTTGGCCTGGACACCGCCGGAACGGGCGGCTACCAATTCCTCGATCTTGCAAGCAACACATTTGAGACAGCCATTGATGCCGGAGGGGTGACTTCTGAAGACGCTTCGATCGACCCCGTCCGCCACCTGGTGTTGTCACCGAATGAGCAGGGAAATTACCAGATTGTTAATGTCGCCACCGCTACCGCAGCGATATTCAACAATACTGGCTTTGCAACCGCCGGCGCGCCGGATTCGGCGGCCGAAGATTGCACGACCGGTATCGCTCTGTCCACGCTCGAAGGCTCAACCTCTCTCTACATCGCCGATCTGACCCAGGCGGTCTTCACGCCCGGGACGCCCGGCACTTGGACCGACCCCGCGGCTCAAACACAGAACTTTCCCGAGTTCGAGGGATTCGCAGCAGGCACCAACGGGATTGCAATCGCCCCCGGCAAACAACTCGGCATCGTAACGGGTGAGTTTGGCGGTAGCCAGGAAGGCGTGATCCGATTGCCGGCCACATCGGGGACCGGAACGCCGGCGGTCGTCGATTGGGTATCATTCATCGTGCCCAACCTCCCCAGTGGCGCGCCGTGGGAGGAGGGATTCGATCCTCATACCGTGACCGCGTACGTCAGCCCCAACAGCAAAAAGGCATTCGGGATATTGGAGAACGGCGACTTCAGCTTCCTGGCGGTGGTCGATCTTCAGGGGCTGCTGAGCGCGGCTCGAACAGGCCACGTGGTGAACGAGCCGCTCCCGGCTGGTCTGGTAACGTTTATCGCGGAGTAGCAGCTAGCGCGCGCCGATCAGCAATTCCGCGATCTGAACGCCGTTGAGCGCGGCGCCCTTGCGCAACTGGTCGCCGACGACCCAGAAGTTCAGCGCGTTGGGGCAGCTGAGATCCTCGCGGATTCGGCCGACGAAGCAGTCGTCCTGGCCCTCGACGAGGATCGGCATCGGATAGCGATTCTGCGCCGGATCGTCGAACAGCCGGATTCCCGGGAAACGCGCGAACGCCTCGCGCGCGTCGGACGCTGCAATCTTCGTTTCGGTCTCCGCGTTGACGGAAATCGAATGCGCGGTGAAGACCGGGACTCGCACCGTGGTCGGCGAAATCATCAACTCGGGCTCTTCGAGAATCTTCCTGATCTCGTTGACCAGCTTGATTTCCTCGCCGGTGTATCCGCCCTCGACAAATTTGTCGATATGCGGAATCAGGTTGAACGCAATCTGATGCTGAAAAAATTCGGACTTGATTGCCTCGCCCTTCGACCACGCGATCGTCTGTTCGCGCAACTCGGCAACTCCATTGACGCCCGCGCCTGATACGGCCTGGAAGCTGGTCGCGACCACGCGCTTCAAACGGCCGAGGTCATGCAGCGGCTTCAGCGGCATCACGGTGACGATCGTCGTGCAATTCGGGCATGCGAGGATCCCCTTGTGCTTGCGCGCGGCGGCGGGGTTGATCTCGGGCACCACCAACGGCACGTCGGGATCCATGCGAAACGCATTCGACTTATCGATAACGACAGCGCCCGCTTTGACCGCGATCGGCGCGAACTCGCGCGACTGCGCGGATCCCGCCGAGAACAGGACGATATCGATACCCTTGAACGAGTTGGCGTCGAGCGTCCCCACCGGTATCGACTCGCCGGCGAAGGTCACGGTCTTGCCCGCGGAGCGCGCCGACGCATAAGCGCGCAGTTCGCGAATCGGGAACTTGCGCTCTTCGAGAATCTTCAGCGTGGTCTGGCCGACGGCTCCCGTCGCACCAATCACGGCAATTCGTTGTCCATTAGCCATCGCGCGATTCTACCGTGATGCAGCTACAGGAGTGAAGCATCACCTTAGTTGATGCGAGAGCCAGTCGCTTACCAGCGCGAACACTTCATCGGATGCCTCCGCCAATCCATGTCCGACGCCCGGTAAAATCCTGATCGTCTTCGGCTCGCCCGCGCGATCGTACAGCGCCTGCGAACTTTCGT
>DASRXU010000140.1:0-7756 GCA_035687365.1 Planctomycetaceae bacterium
CCAGACCGTCGGCTGAGAGAAACGACCCGTTCGGCGGAGTGGGGAGTTGCTCTTCGGGACCGAGTTCGCCGGCCACGTTCTTCCGCGCGACCTGTCCGCCCTTTCGCGACAGGCTGATCCGCAGGGCGTCGGTCTCAATCCGCAGTCCGATCAGGGGCTTGTTCGCCCGGGCGTGGAATACGAACGACGTTTCCATCGGCAAGGAGACTTGCGAGCCCTCAACCTCGACCGTCTTGCGCCCCGATTTCCCTTCAGTGTCGCGATCGAGCCCCGTGTAGGTCGGGTACTCGCAATCGAGGGAGATGCGGTCGAAGCGAGGAGGCTCGACCACTTCGACGCGCAGCGGGGTGCGCGAGACATAGTCGCCGCCGGCAACCGTCAGCGACAGGCTGTCCAACAGGCCCGACAGCGTGTGGCGAAATTGGTTTTCGTGACTCTTCGCCATGTCGACACGGCCGGCGCCGCGGTTCGCGTCGAGCACGTAGTTCAACTCGACGTTGCTGGGAGGGGCGGTTCCGTCGGCCGCTTCCACCAAGAGAGTCAGGTCGACGCCGCGCGGGTGCTTTAACTGACCGTCGCGGAATTCGCGGAGCCGATCGCCCGGCTGCACGACGGCCTTCACGACCAGTCGGGTTTCGCGAGTCCAATAGGTGGCGTCACGCGCGACGAAGGCGCGGCCCCACCGGGCCAATGCCTGCGGCTCCACCAGGGCCAGTGTGCCCACACTCAGGAGCAGCACCCCGGCCACCGACAGGGCCCGACGTAGCGGCGTGCGATCAAAGACCGATTCGATGGGCAGCGAGGCTGACAGGCGGACTGCTTCGTCGATCGTGCGCTCGAGCATGGCGGCCGTCAGCGCGCTCTCGTGTGATTGAGGATCGCCAGAGTGGGCGTCCGGCCGGTGTTGGGATTCGGCCGTCTCGACGGCGGTGATCAATCGCGATCCCATCTCCGGGAAACGCCGCTCCAAGACTAAGGCCAGGGCCCTGGCTCGAAACCGTCGGAACAAGCGGAGCACAATCCAAAACAGCGCGCCCGCCGCGGCGAGCACCAGGGCGCAGATTCCGATTCCTTCCCGAAACCAGACCGGCAGCTCGAGCCCGGTCAGACGAAAATAGGCCCAATCGATGGCGAGCGTCAGCCAGAACGTGGAGAGCAGCACCACGACCACCAGGGCCGTCCCCTCCAGCAGAACATAACGGCGGATTTGCCGTCTCAGCTGCGCGAGGAGGCTGGTGAGCGCCGGGCGCAACGGCCGCGCCGCTCGGGGCTCGCGACGTTCGGCAGCGTTTGGATAGTCGGTCTGGGACATGGCGATGCCAGCGAAGGACTCAAGCCGCGCAGCAGTCAGTAAAGTTTAGGCCATCCGCAACAACTTACGCGTCAACCACTCCACGCCGAGCAGCCCCACGAGCAAATACAGGACCCATTGCCGGTCCCACAGGGCGCGGAGCTGTTCATCCACGGCAAACCTCTCGCCCCGGTCGGGAAGCAGGGCGGGCAGTTCGGCTGCCGCATTCTCCAACGTTAGATATTTGCCACCCGTTTCGCGAGCCAAGTCGGCCAATAGCTTGGCGTTCTGGCGAGGGTTGTCGAATTCCAGGTTCGGCAGCACGACGTCGATTTTTGCCGACAAGCTCTGCTTCTCATCTTCGAGCTGGGGCCGAACCACAATGCGATAGGTCCCCGGCACCGACGCGCGAAAGTCAGCCCAATATTGCCCCGGACGATCTCGATCGCGGTTCAGAGTCCTGGGCACGGCTAATGGCAGGCCGTGCGGATCGAACACATTCAGTTCGACGGAAGGGACGTCCAAGGGCTGCAGCTGCGGATCCAGGAGGTTGGCTCGCACGCGGATCGTCTGACCGAGGGCATACTGGTTGCGTTCCAGCAGCAATAGCCCGCGGGCGGTCCCTCGTCTCAACCGGCCTTGCCCAACCTCCCGCACGAGCTTGGTCCAGAGCCGGTCAAAATATTCCTCATCCACGGCCCGCAGCCGCCAAAGTTCAGGGCTGCCGATATAAAAAGTGCGACCCGAGCCATAAAACTCGGCCGCAAGCAAAATGGGCTGCCCGTGCTCGTTTTGCGCGCGAACGTCGGCAAAGTTTGCATAGATCGTCGTGCCCGCTTTGGCTCCCGCCGTCGGATAGCACCGATACATTCCCGGGAACTGTTTCCAAGCGGCTCCCGGATCGAACGAATTCTCGACGAGCTGCAAAAAGCCCGCTTGCTTGCCCGCGTCGGTGAGGGCGACGGGCCACGGCTGATCGGCTTTGGCGTCGAGTGAAACCTCCTGGATCGCCGCACTCAAGAAGACGGGATAGAGCCCCTTGATCGGATCGAATTCGTTGCCCGCGGCTGCCAGTTGGGCGGTGTAAATGTCGCCCGCGACCAGAATCAAACCGCCGCTGTGTTCGCTGACCCAGTCGACGAGCAGCTTGCGACCCTCAGCGGGAATGCGCGCCCAATCGGGATCGAATGCGACAACGACGTCGTAGTCGAACAGCTCCGACGGAGTGCGCGGGAAATCGACGAGTAGCTTTTTCGCGTCCTGACTCACCTGCGCGGCCGTGACGGCGGAGACCGTCTGCAGCCAAACGTCGACGTCGATCGACGAGTGCCGGTTGAGCATCGTGTGCAGGAAGCGATAATCGCGCATCGGGCCGCTCGCGATGAGCAGCACGTGCAATTTGCGGTCGATGACGTTCACCGTTTTTCGACGCTCATTGTCCTCATCGCTCAACTCGCGAACGCCCGCCGGCGGTTTCGCCCGAACGAAGTATTCGAATCCGCCCGCCACGGTTGGAGTTTGCCGAAAACGAATTTCGACCGGCGTTCCGTCTTCGCGAATCGTAATCTCGCGAGTGTCAATCACCTTGGGTTGGGCCTTCTCGTCTCCTTCCGGTCGCACCAACAATTCGACCGTCGCCTTGCGGCCTTTCAGCCCGAACCCCTGCACGAAGGCGGAGAAGTCGTACGGATCGTTCAGGTGCACGTCGGAAGGAGCTTGGATACTGACGACTTGCAAGTTGACCGGCTGCTCGGTGCTGCCGACGCCGACCGTAAACAGCCGCGTGTCGGCCCGCTTGGCCATTTCTTGGGCCGTCGAGGGCTCGATGCCCGCATTCGAGTTACCGTCGGAGATCAGGACGATTCCCGACAGAGTGCGGCCGCTCAATTGTCGCACCGCTTCGTTGAGCGCTTCGCCCATACGCGTCTCCAAGCCCCGCGGCCGGACGACTTCATTCCAATCGACGGCGCCCTTCGCTCCTTTGGTTGCGCTACTGGGCGCCGCTGTACCGTTTTCCTGGGTCGTGGGGGCCGTTGCGTTTTCCGAATCGCCGGCGTCATTCGTGCCGCCCGCGGTTGTTCGCGCGCCGGCGCCCGCTTCAATTCGTTCGGCCTGTGACGGAAAGACGGCGTGCGGACCAGTGAGCCCCGAGTCAAACGTGTAAACGCGGACGTTGTGCTGCTTGCGAAGTTCGGTCACGAGTGCCGATCGCGTCATCAGATCGCGCACCGATTCCGCGCGGGTCTTTGCGGCTTCACTCGGGTTCGAACCCGACTCGGGAAACCGCATCGAGAGTGAGGTATCGATCAACACGGCGACTCGTGACGGCCGATAGGCGATCTGACGCGTTCGCTCCTGGGGATTGATGGCGATGGCCACGAGCGACGCGATGACGGCGAGCCGCAAAGCGGTCAGCATATACTGCCAGCCCCGGCCCGATTCGCGAGCGTCGCGGCGATAGATCGAGATGGCCAGCACGATCAGCGCCAACACAACGCCGACGGCCGCCACCCAATGCAGTGGTGTCACCGGCCAATCGAATTCGACGGAGCGCAGCGCTTCATCGGAAGCCGCAGCCAGCACCCAGCCTGCCCGCACCAGATCTATAAGGCCCGCACTCATGTCGCAGGCCTCCCCTTCGAGACGGCCGGATGATAACCGAGCCGCAGCGCAAAGAGTTGCTCGGCGACGAGCGCGACGGCCAGCAGCACCAGCAGCAGCGTGCGCGCCTCCTGAGAGGCGCTGTGTCCTTCGATCCACTGGAAGGCGCCCGGATCATGAATCTGCACGTGAACGTCGTTCGAGAGGCGGGCCAGGATCTCGGGCGTCGTCGCGATCTTGAGGTCGCTTTCCTGCAAGGGGACGTTGTATGAAATCCAGCGCTCCTGCGGGGCGGCCGATTGGTCCTTGAATAAACGCACCATATACATGCCCGGGAGGTCCGTCTCGGAATACGTTGCCGTCACGCGGACGCTCACCTTATTGGACGCGCCTCGCGTCGACTTCGTTCCGGCCGCCGGCGGGGCGGCAGGCGCAGCCTTAGTGGCGGTCGGCTGTTTGCCGTCTGTCGGCGGTTCCGGGGCCAAACTGGCATGGGCCGCTTCGGCGGGTGCCGCGGGCGATGCGTCGGCGGCGGGTCGGGTTGCCTTGACGCGGATCACGCGCTGACCGTGCTCGTCGGGGGCCGTGATTTCCACGGTCTCCAAAAACTCGGCGGGGTCGAACGAGACTTCGATGGGCTCGCCGACGATGCGATGGTCGAGCGTCTGATTCTCGCGCGCGATGTACTTGGCCAGCTCGAGATGGAAGATCACCACGCTCGGGTTGACGCCCCAGTCGTTCCACTTCGGGCCGGCCGTCGTCAAAAAGGCCAGCACGTGCCCCTTGCCGAACTGCCGCTCGAAAGCGATCGGGTCATTCGTGACAAGATGGGCGATGGTCGAGACTTCGTCCTTGCGCCGGTTGTCGTCACGGACCCACTTATCGGCGACCGGGAACCACGTGTTGATCTTCACGCCGTGGACGAACGGATTTTCTTGTCCGAAGAAGTGCTGGAACGGAGGACGATTTGCGAACGACAGGTCGGGGGCCGTCGAATCGGGGTCGCGCGGGGGCATCACCTTAGGTGTGCGCGCCAACGGGACCGGAAACAGACCGCCCGCCTTGGTGTACAGCTCGTCGTTATAAAATGTCGCGTTGACCGCGCCGCCGAGGAACCAGGCGATCCCGCCCCCTTTGCGCACGTATTCCGCCAGTCGTTCGATGGCGTCCGCCCGTAATTGGTAAATGTTGAGCAAGTAGATACAGCGGTACGCATCGAGCGATTCGCGGGTCAGAAAGTCGACGCTTTCGATCCGCGGGGAGAATCCGGTGATCGTCGGATCGGCAGCCAGCGCGTTCAACACGTAAGAGCCGTCGTCGGTGTCCTGATCGCCGTCGACGATCAGCACGGGGTTGGCCACGCTGATATCGAGTGCCGCATAGCGGTGGTTGTCGGACGCCAGCGAATCCTCCGGAAGCTGGACTTCGACGGTGTGCTTGCCCGCTTTCTTGAAGCTGACGTCGATGTCCCGCGATTGCTCGGTGCCCGGCTCGAGCTTTTCGATCTGGACGCCCAGCGGCAACAAACTCCCGTCGGCCATCACACCCAGCCGCACGTTGCTGGCCAGCTTCGAGCCGAAGTTCCGGACCGTCGCCTTCAGCCGCACGGGCACGCCAGCCGCGGCCGTGCGCACTTCGCCGGATAGATCGGTGATCGCCAGGTTATCGTGCGGCTCGTTGACCGTACGCGCGAAGTCGATCGAGGTCCCGGTTTTGCCGACGGCCGTGAACGCGGTCCGCAGCGCGGGTCGCTCGCGCCAGTCGTAAGCGCGAAAGTCGGAGATCACGTGCAAATGACGGACTGTCCCCGGATCCTGGGCGAGCAGTTTTCCGGCCGCGTCGATCCCCGTCACCAGGTCGAGGGCCTGGTGGCTCGATTCCAAATGCTCGAACACATTTTCCAGCTCAACCGCGAAGGCGTTGTTCACATCGTGCTTGAGGAACAGCGGCCGATCGGGATGCGACAAGAGCAAGAGGGTGCACTGCTGCGTGCCGGGGCGGCGGGCCCCTTCAGCCACGAGCCGCCGCACGATCGAGAGCCCCTCTTTAAAGGAGGATGTCTCGCCCCACCGGTCGCGCATCGATCCGCTGTCATCTAACAATACGACGTGATGCGACTTTCCGCCGCGAAACGCCCACAGCGCGCTCGGATCGAGGACGAGTCGCGAAATCAGCAGCAAGATGGCTGCGACGATGATCATCCTCAACAAGAGCAGCAGCAGTTGTTCGATCAACAGCCGCCGGCGATTCCGTTGCTGGCTCTTGAGCAGGAACTCCATCGCCGCAAAGCGAACGCGGCGATAGCGCAGCCGATTGATCAGGTGGATGATCACCGGCACCGCCAGCAACGCCGCGCCCACCGGGAGCACGAACGAGGGGTGCAAAAAATGCTGGGCGATCCAGTCGCTCATGATGCTCCGGTGAGGTCCTGCAAGAACAACCTTCGGGCCGAGATCCTTGGGCCAAATGCCGCCGGACGCGCGCGCCTCTTAGCGCAGCGCGGAATTTTGCATTCCGATACGGTGATTCAAGTAATGGGCCAACGCGGCATCCAGGTGCTCACTCGTGCGTATCGTCTGGTAATCAATCAGCCTGCGTGAACAATTGCGGCGGATCGTTTCCAAGAATTGATTGAGGGCCGACATGTAGCCTTCGCGGAGGGCGCGCGGATCGCAGACGACGTCGCCCGCTCCCTCGAGCCCTTCGAACTTGGTCGTCCCCGAAAAATCGAAATCCAATTCTTCGTCGTCGAGGATGTGAAAGACCATCACGTCGTGCCCGCGGTGCCGCAACAGGCTCAAGCCCTTGTCGAGCACCAGCGGATCGACGAACAGATCCGAAATCAGGACGATCATGCCCTTCAGTGATTGCTCCTCGGCAACTTGAGCCAGCAGGCGGTCGAGCCCCGTTTTGCTGCCGGGCTTTTGCGTTTGCAGGGCGTCGATAATTGCGTGCAAATGGCTCTGCCGGCTGCGCGGCGGCACGCGCGACCGGATCGCATTGTCGAACGTCGTTAAGCCGACCGAGTCCGACTGCCGCAGGAGCAGGTACGACAACGCAGCGGCCACGGTGCAGGCGTAGTCGTACTTGGTCATCGCCCCACTGCCGTAGTTCATCGACTCGCTGACGTCGACCAACAGCAGCGTGCGGAGGTTGGTGTCCTCTTCATATTGCTTGATGTAGTACTTGTCGGTCTTCGACCAGGCCTTCCAGTCGATCCGCCGAAAGTCGTCGCCCGGGACGTATTCGCGGTGCTGGACGAACTCGACCGATTGCCCGTAATAGGGGCTGCGGTGCAAACCCGACAGAAAGCCCTCGACGATCTCGCGGGCACGCACTTCGAGCCGCGAGATTCGCGAGATCTGCTCAGGCTGCAAAAATCTTGCGGAGTCGCGGGTCACTCGTCAGCTCGCCTTCTTTGGCAGGGGTCGATTCGACCAGCCGCTCGATCACGCGATCGGGAGTCACCCCTTCGCTTTCGGCCGAAAAGTTCGTTACCACGCGGTGCCGCAACACGGGGGCCGCCAGCGACGCCACGTCGTCGGTCGAAACGTAGGTGCGCCCGTTCAACAGGGCCCGTGCTTTGCCGCCCAGCAACAGGAACTGCACGGCGCGCGGTCCGGCTCCCCACCGTAACCACTCTTTGATGAAGTCGGGAGTCCCCTCCTCACCTACGCGAGTTTGCCGCACCAACGCCAGCGCATAATTGACGACATGATCGGTCACGGGCACTTGCCGGACGATGCGTTGCAGGCTGAGGACTTCTTCGGTGCTCAACACCGTGCGGACTTCGTCGAGGTCGATACCGGTCGTCTGCTTGGCGATCTGCCGTTCTTCGGCAAAGGACGGATAGCGAACGAAGAC
>DASRXU010000141.1:0-22377 GCA_035687365.1 Planctomycetaceae bacterium
ACTGACATTGTTCGTCTCCTCGTTTGGCTATTGCCGACCGCTATGATGAAAAAGCACTGCGCCATCAATCTCGTGGGTCTCGGTGTTGAGCAGGCTATCGATGTCGCGATCTTTCCCACTTCTGCATGCCTGCGGAGTGAACCGTTTCGACCCGCAACTATCAGTTGGCTGTTGGGCCGTCGGTCCGGCCGTGCGGTTTCCAGATTGCCGGATCGCATGATGGATGGCGCTCATCAACGCTGCAGTCTGGAACCAAGGGCTGATCGTCTTCATGAAGCCTCCTGTACGCCGCACTCGGTTGGGCTGATATTCCGCCGTTCATGAGACGGATCGTGTGGACAATCATTCCAAAGACGGATCACCGGATCGTGCTTGCCGTGCTCATAACCAACGATGCACAACGCGGCAGTATCCAGGAACAAATACCGGCCCGCTCCAGGATCCAGTCCCAGCCAGCGAGCCGTGAGGACGCGGAGAAAATGTCTGCTGGAAAAGAGCAGCACGTAACCGTCAATGGCGCGAAGCCGGCTGACTACGTGGTCCGCTCGCACGGCTACGTCCGCGAGCGATTCGCCGCCGGGACAGCCGTCCCGGAAGAGTTCCCAGCCGGGCCGCTGGTCGCGAATCTCGGAGATCGTCTTTCCGTCGTAGTCGCCGTAGCTCCATTCGACGAGGTCGTCGTCCACGCTCGCGACCATGCCGAAACCGGCCAGGTCACAGGTACGCGAGGCGCGTTGCAACGGGCTGGTGAAGACACGCACAAACGTCAGGCCTTGAAGCCGTTCGCCGAGGCGGCGAGCATTCTGCTCGCCACGCTCGGTTAGCGGGAGATCGATCAGACCCGTGTGCCGGCCCAAGACGGTCCAGGCAGTGTCCGCGTGTCGGGCTAAGTAAACCAGAGGCAGTTGTTGAGTCATGCTACGCATCCGCGGACCGTTTGCGAGTTTGCGGCGTTCACCCTCACGCCCCAAGGGAACGAAAAAAGCCGACGTGGTCGAACCCCTTTTGGGACTTCGACCACGTCGGCTTACTCTTCAACGGACTCCCCGCGGACGGGTCGCCCTTTATCTAGTCATCCGACAAGCTCTTGTGAAGACCAGGACTAAATTCCGGCCCCACTCACTTTAGTTTACGCCTTCCAGCCCGATAAGGCAAAGTCGCACACGAGAAGAGCCGTCCTGGGGAAATGGTAAGGAGCAAGTTGAAAGATTCGAGTGACGCCCAATCAAGATGCCACACCATCCCAACATCAGTCAAATCCGAACCCAACAATCGGGGCAACAAGCTCTTGAATGAGTTAGAAAGCGTTGATTTCTGTCTGAGAGTTCGGAGCGCTTCATACGCTCTCGCCACCCGGAGGCCACATCGGCCAAATGTACCGCAATCTGGTGCGCAGACCGCGTGCAGAAAAACAGATGACTTTCCAGTACCGGGCGGCGCGTACCATGGGATCGAACAAAGCGCGAGAGTTCCACTAGCCCTAATCCTCCGGTGGCTGGTCTAGGAACTCCTCGCTAGACTCGCTCAAGATTCGCCGACGACGTTGATCACATCCTGTAAAGGCAAATCTGACGATGGCCCGAAACGTTCTTATCGTCGGCGCAGGGCCAGCCGGGGCAGCACTTGCTTATCTGCTCGCCCGCCGCGGAGTGGCGGTGACTCTGTTGGAAAGACACCGCGACTTTGCACGGGCCTTCCGTGGGGAGGGATTGCAGCCAAGCGGCCTGAATGCCTTGGCGCAGATGGGACTTGGTGAAAAAGTCGGCCAACTGCCGCAGGTCAGCGTGAATTTCATCGAGCTTCACCGCGGGGGACGACTCCGCACTCGAATAAACACGGAGCAGCTGGGGTTCGCTGCTCAATTCGTCTCGCAACCCGCGCTGCTTGAAATGCTCGCGGAGGAGAGTCGTCGCACTTCCAATTTCCAACTGGAAATGGGCGTCAGCGCTCGCGAGTTTCTCTATGAGGGTGAACGCGTGGTCGGCGTCCGAGCCGATACGCCGACCGGCACGCAGGTTTATCATGCCGATCTCGTAGTCGGGACCGACGGACGGCACTCGATTACGCGCAAGGCAGGTGCGTTTACCGAACTGCAGGTGCGGCAGAACTTCGACGTGGTCTGGTTCAAGGTGCCATTTCCGGACTTCTGGCCCGACCATGCAACCGTCCGGCTGGAATTGGGACCGGGTTACATTTCGGGAGGAATTCCTTCGAGCGACGGCCAGCTACAGACGGGATTCACGATCGCCAAAGGGACCTTCCCACAGCTGCGCGCACAGGGCGCGGAGGGGTGGATCGACGAAATCATCCAACGCCTGGCGCCGGACCTCGCTGCCCACCTGCGAGCGCACGTGGAGTTTGTAAGCAGGACCGTGCTGCTTGATGTACTCGTCGGACGACTGATTTCTTGGACGAAGCCGGGCCTGTTGCTGTTAGGCGACGCAGCACACCCCATGTCGCCAATTGGCGGTCAAGGCCTCAACGTGGCGCTGCGAGACGCACTGGTAGCGGCCAACCATCTTTGTCCGGTACTGGCGACAGGGGCCAGCCCGCCAGATATCGATGCGGCCGCGGAGCATGTGGCTGAGGAACCGATGCCCGAGATCGTAGCCTTGCAAGAGCACCAGCACAGGCAGGCCAAGCTGTTCCTAGAGCCGCGCTGGACGGGCCGTTTGGCCATTCGACTGCTGCCCCTTCTCGCGCGGGCCGGCATCTTGCCGCTGTTGCTTGGAAAACGGCTCCAAGCTTTCCAGCATGGCGTCGTTCCCGTCAACCTGACCGTCTGATCTTCGGCAACCGCGTGTTCGTTCCGAGACTCTCGGAGCGTGACGTTCGTCGGACATCTCAACTCTGCATTGAGACTGCACGCTCCACAGAAAACCAGAAATCGTTCCTTTGATGCGCTGCCATTCAAGCCACCTTGGCGGTCATCGTTCAGGGGCGAGCGATTCCCACAAAACGCTTGAGTTTCCTCTGTGACGACCTTGCGTGACTTCGCTCTATCATTCGGCGCTCTGGCCGGGGCGAGACTCAGTCAAGAAGCGGCCTTTCGGTTCCTAATCGCTGACAGTTGAGCCTGGTGCTGTCCGCACGACCATTGCTCGCAGTATCTTATGGCACAGAACCCTCATCTCCGTCCGCGGCTCCAATAATAGCCGCCACCTCCGCCGAACAGCAGCACCAACACGACGATCAAAATGATAGTGGTCATGATTTCCTTTTCTTGATTAGACCAAGCCGGCTTCAGTGACCCCATCGGCTGTTCTGTTCCGTTCGCGCACTGCGACAGCTTCAGTCTCGCAGTTTTTTCGCGACTTGCTTGACCTTGTCGACCGCCTTCTCGGCGACTTGCTCGACCTTGCCGACGGCCTGATCGGTCTGGCCTTCCGCACGCAGTTTGTCGTTATCCGTAACTGCACCCGCCGCTTCCTCGATACGACCTTTCAATTCGTCTGTCTTGCCACCCATGATGGTAACTCCTGTTTGCTCAAGGTTGTTGAGAGAACCGAGCGCAAAAAAACCGACGTGTTCGACAGCCTGAGGCGATCAAACACGTCGGTTTACTCGTTAATTGGCCCCCCGGAACGGCCAGGGTGCCCCTTATCTAATCATCCGACGATTTCAACGTTGTACCAAGCGCGGAGTCACAAACGCTCCACGACACCGTCATTATACGGCGCGGCGCGAGAAAAGGATGCGAATTCTCGGAGGCGGTCCGGGGATTTTGCGATCGTCGCGACGCGTGGAGCGTGGCGGGTTCCAACGGCCAAGACGCCGATTGGCTTAGAGCTGTGCACCGGCCTGGGGCCACTGCGGTGGTTGGCGCTCGCGGATGAAGCATTGACGGCGTCCAGGGCCTCGATCGATACGGCAGCTGGTCGAATGTACGAAGGCAAAGTTGAGCTGTTCAACGAAGGTCTGTGACGGCGGAGCACCTTCATTCTGCACCTGCCATTTGGCGGAGTGCGACCAAGGCGCCAACAGGCCGAAGAGCATCCGGGAGAAAGTCCCCAGGTCCTGGGCATTGGTCGAGTCCGCGCTGGCCGGCCGAACAATTCTCTTGGGCGTGCGATTGCACAACTCGTCAGCGCGTTCGGTGGTTCGGTGATGATCAGACCTCCTTTTCTGTGGCGAAACCGGCGTTTCTGTGATACACTGGCTTATCTCGGAAGACTAAATAAAGGGCAGTCCGGCGCCGCCGGGACGCTCGTTGCAGAGTAAACCGACGTGGACGACACGTGAATGTGTTCGTCGACGTCGGTTTTTTTGTTGCTGTTGCTGTGAGTCGAGAGGAACGATTATGTCGAACGCCCTCACCGACCGGCAGCACAGCGAGGACGCGCTGAAGCTCGCTCTGGACTATGCCGAGAACATCATCGACACCTTGCGAGAACCGTTCCTCGTCCTGAACGGTGATCTGCGTGTCAGGACCGCGAACCGCTCCTTTTTTGAGTCATTTCACGTCTCGAAAGAAGAAACGGAAAATCGCCTCGTCTACGACTTGGGCAACGGACAATGGGACATTCCCGTCCTCCGAACGTTGCTGAATCAAGTCATGTCCAACAGCCATCCCATCCACGACTTCGAGGTCGAACACGACTTTCCCGATATCGGGCAGAGGTGCATGCTGCTCAACGCCCGCAAGTTTCCTCCAGAGTCCAGCAATCCAAAATTGATCCTGCTCGCGATTGAGGACGTGACCGACCACAAGCTGGCGAAAGCGGCTTTGAATAACTCGGGAATCAGGTATCGGCGGCTGTTCGAGGCAGCCAAAGACGGCATTTTCATTCTCGACGCCCAGACCTTGAAAATCATCGACTCCAACCCGTTCATGACGGACTTATTGGGCTACTCGCACGATGAGTTTTTCGGCAAAGAACTCTGGGAGATTGGTCTGTTCGCGGATAAAGAGGCAAGCCGAGCGGCTTATCGAGAACTGCAAAAGGGCGGATTCATCCGCTACGACCATTTACCGCTCGAAAGCCGAAACGGGCAAAAGGTCGAAGTCGAGTTCGTTAGCAATGTCTATGCCGAAGACCATCAGCAAGTCGTTCAATGCAACATCCGTGATATCACCGAACGCTGTCGCTTGGAGCGACAGCTGGCTGATATGGATCGCCGCAAAGACGAATTTCTGGCGATGCTCAGTCACGAACTTCGCAACCCTCTTGCTCCGATCCTCAACTCCGTGCAACTGCTTCAACGCCAGAAAGACGAGAGCCCCGTTCAACGAAAAGCACACACCATCATCGAGCGTCAGGTGGGGCAACTGACGCATCTGGTGGATGACCTGATGGAAGTCTCCCGCACACTCACCGGCAGGATTCAGCTTCGCCATGAACAGGTCACCGTAACTGGCATCGTGGAACGGGCGGTGGACACGGTCCGCCCCTTAATCGACCAACGCAAGCATGAACTCACTGTGTCGTTGCCTCCAGAACCGATCTGGCTCTACGCAGATGCCGCCCGACTGGAGCAGGTGGTGACGAACCTCCTCACCAACGCTGTCAAGTACACGAACGAAGGCGGTCACATCTGGCTCTCCGCCCAACAGGAAGGGGACAAAGCGGTGCTGCGCGTGCGGGATACGGGCCTCGGCATCACTCCCGCTTTTCTGCCCCATATCTTCGACCTGTTCTCGCAAGCGGAACGGACATCCGACCGGTCGCAAGGCGGGTTGGGGATCGGATTGGCTCTGGCCATGCGACTGGTGGAAATGCACGAGGGAACGATCACCGTTTCCAGTACTTTGGGACAAGGCAGTGAGTTCGTCGTGAGCCTTCCTGTGGATTTGTGGACGACGCTGCCTAAAAAGACACAACTGCCCGCAACCGAAATAGCCAAGCCGATCGATGCCGTCCTGCGGGTCCTGATCGTGGATGACAACGAGGACGCAGTGACGGCCTTAGAACTGCTGCTTCAAGACACCGGCCATCTGGTGCGAGTGGCTCACACCGGCCCGGCCGGCCTGGCGGCGGCCCTCGAATTCCTGCCCGACGTGATACTGCTGGACATCGGTCTGCCGGAGTTGGATGGTTGTGAAGTAGCGAAGCGGATACGTCAGCAAGCCGCTTCGCACAACGTCGTACTGGTCGCCATGACCGGGTATGGCCGTGAAAAAGAACGGCAGCGTTCGCAGGAGGCGGGGTTCGATCATCACTTGGTCAAGCCCGTCGACTACGGCACTCTGGAGCAAATCTTGGCTGCAGTCTCCGAGAAGGCGGTTCAGGCCGCGAAGCAGACAGGATAACTGAGGCTGCGCGGTGCGACCGCCGCCGGGCTGGCAACGGAGAAGGAGCATGGCGACTAGTGAGAAAACTCTGCGGGTTCTCGTGGTTGATGACAATCGCGACGGTGCGGACGCGTTGGGTTTGCTCGTGGAAGATCTCGGCAACCAAGTGCATGTGACCTACGGGGGGACCCAGGCACTCGACGTTGCAAAAACATTTCGACCCGATCTGATGCTCGTCGATTTGGTCATGCCCGAATTGGATGGTTCCGGTCTCGTGAATCGCCTTCGCCAGATTCCCGGCTTCGCCCAAACAAGAATCGTTGCCATCACCGGTCAGAAAGCACAGGAATACAAATCCTCGGCCATGAAAGCCGGATTCGACACGGTCCTGTTCAAGCCAATTGCGCGGACAGAAATAGAAGCTGTCTTAGCCAGTGTCGTTCCTGGGGTCGCTCAATGGCCACGGCAGTTCAACAAGCACGTAGGTTCCAGAGCGCGACGGCCTCTGCCGATTGACGAAGCTCGACGCATCAGACACGAGCGTAAATCAAAAACTCTCACTCAAGAGGAATGCGAAGCGGCGATCTGTGACGGGATCATCCGCTTTCAAGAGGAGTACCTCGGATGGAAGGCGGAGCGACTTCAGGCTCACCTTATCAATGACCTCCTGGTGGTGCGCCTTCACGGTGCTTTGACTCTGGCCGAACGACAATTGAGCAAATCGGTGGCGCCTGGGAGAGGAAGGGATCTCATCAAAGCAGTACGGAAGCAACTGCTGGAGGTAGCACGCCCGATGTTGGAATCGCTGGTCCACGAGGTTGCTGGTGTAAAGGCGGCGAGCATGCACCATGACATCAGTACGGTGACCGGTGAAGAAGTTGTCATCTTTTCCTTAGCTGACGTCCCTCGCTTCCAGTAAGACGCCGGCTGTCGAACCGTGTTTGTTCGAGGAGGTACGTAAGGTGGCGTAAGCCTCCGTGTTGCCGCCAAACCGAATCCAAGAACTTATCTCGCGTATCAATTCCAAGAAGCCGCGACACCGAAGCCGAAAACAAATTGTCTTAGTTCGGCCCTTAAGGGAGTCAGACGCATTCCTCGGGCCGAGCGATATCAGGTTCTCCCGAAGCACCTCTTCGCCGCGATTCGGCGTGAGAAGCCACAGATCCAAGTTTCCGGGATCGTGGTTGAATCGGCGGCAATGGACCCCGCGGGCGTTTACGCGCGACTGGTCACCCGTCCCGAAGGACTCACTGCCGACGAAGCCGCTACGCGTCTTGCCGAGCGCGGCCCCAACGTGTTGGCCAAGGATCAGCGTGCGGGGATTGGCAAGCTGCTCTGGCATGCGGCAATCAATCCGTTGGTGATTCTGCTCGCGGTCCTTGCGACCATCTCGTTTGCCACCGGCGACGCCCGAGCCGGAATCGTCATGTCGGTGATGATCGCTCTGGGGATTGGACTGAGACTCATCCAAGAAGCCAAGGCCGACAACGCGGCGGCCAAGCTCAAGGCCATGATTTCTGTCACGGCGACCATTGTCCGTGGCGGCGCACCGTTCGAAATCGCCGTCTCGCAGCTCGTGCCGGGCGACGTGGTGAAGCTTGCTGCGGGGGACATGATTCCCGGCGACGTGCGGATTGTTGAGGCCAAGGATCTCTTCGTGACCCAGGGCTCGCTGACAGGCGAGAGCTTTCCGGTCGAGAAATTCGAGATCGAAAAAAATGCGATGACGACCGCGCCGATCGAACTGACCAGCATCGCGTTCCTGGGAACCAGCGTTGAGAGCGGCTCGGCGACTGCTGTTGTCGTTGCTACGGGGGCCGAAACGTACCTGGGCGGAATGGCTGAATCGCTCTCGGAGCAGTCGACTCAGACGTCGTTTGACAAAGGCATCACCCGCTTCACCTGGCTGATGCTGCGTTTCATCCTCGTCATGGTCCCGTTGGTGTTCTTCATCAATGGACTGACCAAAGGCGATTGGACGCAGGCATTTTTCTTCGCGGTCGCCGTGGCTGTGGGTTTGACGCCCGAGATGCTGCCGATGATTGTGACGGTCTGCCTCTCCAAGGGTGCGGTGGCGATGTGCCGTAAGAAGGTGATCGTCAAGCGGATCAACGCCATCCAGAACTTGGGGGCGATGGACGTGCTGTGCACCGATAAGACCGGCACGCTCACGATGGATCACGTGATCCTGGAAAAGTATTGCGACGTCGTGCTGAAGGAGGATCAAGGTGTTCTAGCGCTGGCGTACATGAACAGCCATTTCCAAACCGGCCTGAAGAATGTCTTGGACCGCGCAATTCTCACGCATACGGAGAGCCACGCGCACGCCGACATTCCCGCGTACTGCAAAGTCGACGAAATCCCCTTCGACTTTCAACGCCGCATCATGTCGGTCGTCGTCCGTACGCCCGAACGCCGGGATCGCATGATCAGCAAGGGGGCTCCCGAAGAGATCCTCGCTCGATGTAAAGAGTTCGAACTCGACGGGGAACTGTTCCCGACCGACCATCTCCTGATTGAGGAACTCAAGGAGGAATACGACAAACTCAGTGCCGACGGCTTCCGTGTCCTGGCCATCGCCAGCAAGGAGGTCGCCCCGCACGGCCTGGTCGCGGGCGGAGCCACGCCTTATTCAAAGGCTGACGAGTGCAATCTGATCCTCAACGGCTACGTTGCTTTCCTCGATCCGCCCAAGGAGACCGCGAAGGCCGCCATCAAGGCTCTGGAAGGACACGGTATCCGCGTCAAGGTCGTCACGGGCGACAACGATCTGGTCGCTCGCAAGGTCTGCAAGGAGGTCGGGCTGTCCACCGAATTCGTGCTGCTCGGTAGCGAGGTCGAAAGGCTATCCGACGATCAGCTGGCGGACGCGGCGGAGCGGACCACGCTCTTTGCACGAGTCTCTCCAGCCCACAAGCGGCGGATTATCACGACGCTGCAATCCCGTCAGCACACTGTCGGCTTCATGGGCGACGGTATCAATGACGCGCCGGCCCTCCGCGCCGCGGACGTAGGCATCAGCGTCGATACCGCCGTAGACATCGCCAAAGAGTCGGCGGACATGATCCTGCTGGAAAAGTCTCTGATGGCCTTGGAAGAGGGGGTGATCGAGGGACGCAAGGTGTTCGCCAATATCCTCAAGTATGTCCGAATGGGGGCCAGCAGCAACTTCGGCAATATGTTCAGCGTGCTGGGAGCAAGTGTCTTTGTTCCGTACCTGCCGATGGCTCCCATTCAGATCCTGGCCAACAACTTGCTTTACGACGTCAGCCAGACGGCGATTCCTACCGACGATGTGGACCCCGAGCAGGTTGAGAAGCCACGACCGTGGGACATCACGCAGCTCACCCGATTCATCGTTTTCATCGGCCCGTGCTCTTCGATTTTCGACTACACCACGTTCTTCGTGATGCTGTGGATCTTCAACTGCTGGAACATCTCAACGCCCGAAGCCGCCGCTCACAGCGAGAGCCTGTTTCAAACGGGTTGGTTCGTGGAGAGCCTGCTCACGCAGACGCTCATTATCCACGTCATCCGCACCAACAAAATTCCCTTCCTGCAGAGCCGTCCGTCGTGGCCGCTGATGGCAATGTCGGTGTTCATTATGGCAATCGGCATCGCCATTCCATTCACGCCACTTGGCACCTACCTGGGATTCACCGCCCTTCCAGCCCTATATTGGCCGTTGCTAGGGCTCACGCTCCTGTGCTACGTCGTACTGACGCAGCTGGTCAAAATGTGGCTGCTGCGGAGGAAGTGGATCTAATTCTGGCTGGCCAGTCTGACCACGACCGACGTCGGGGGTCAGACCTGAGCAGGCCGACGTCGCCCGTCGGTGTGAAGTTGAGGCTTGGAAATCGCAATTAGCATCCGGCCGGACCATCGTCTCAGAAATCGTTCCTCAAACGGGACGTCCCGGATTCGACGAGTTTCTGAAACTCGATCGAGCGCGATCGACTCACCAGCTGTCCGGAGTGCTCGGGACCGATGCGCGAGTGCTGAGGGCAGAGCACTCCCGTAAATGGGTTGGTTTTTTTTGAGCTATTTTGAGAAAACGTTTTGAGTTCTTGAGAAACGACTCCGTGGAGAACAGTGCTTCGACGCTGGGCATCATGCCGCCGAATAAAAGGCTGAAGACCTACGGTTGCCTTTTCGGCGGAGGCTGCCAGCCGTCGGCAGGATTCCGTCCTTCTCAACTGCGCCCTGCCAGACAAGCCGAACGTCGCGAATCATCGGACAGACTCGAATCGCGGCGAATAGCCTCATTCAAATCGGCTTGAGCACGCTTGACGTCTCCCAGCCCATCGTGGGCGCGGCTGCGTGCCAAGTAGTTCGTCGCCCAAGTCGGCGCGCGGCGGACCGCTTGATTCAAATCGTTGATCGCTTCCTGGAATTGCTTGAGCCCAATATGGGCAAGCCCACGAAGTTGCCAAGCGTTCGCATCACTCTTGTCGGCGCGAACTGCTCTGTCTAAGTCGGGTATCGCGTCAGCAAACCGCCGAAGCCACAGATGTGCCATCGCCCGATAACACGCGGCGCCAACTGCTGTTGGCTTAAGGCGCAGGCATTCGGTGCAGTCCTCGATCGCCTGGGTATACTTCGCGATGGCGAGATTCGATTGTGCTCGGTAGAGCCATGCTTCGAAGTCGGTCGGATTAAGTCGTAGCGCCTGCGTGAACGCTGTGATTGCGAGATCATGTTCAGCTTGCGTCGCATGATTCACGCCCTCCGTGAAGAAGTCATCGGCACTGGCATCGATTGCTAACTCCTCCGATGGGTCCGCGTCGTTGAATTCCGCGACTGGCTCGTTCGATGCACCGCCTTCGGCACGACTGTCCAGTTCGTAGTCCGACGGATTCGACTTATCATTTGAACCCGCGTCGGTTGTCACATCGTTCTTAGGATTCACCACATGCAGTTCGGTGCCCCTCACCAGATGCCTGAGATCGATTTCAAATAGCGCGCGCACATCCTTGCGAAGGTACTTAGCCCATCGGGGAGCATGCTCGTTGCGAGCGTGCGCATAGAGCGCGAGGGCATAGGCCTGTTCGGCAAGCGACATGTATCCCTGTTTGGACATCTGCCACCCGGAAAATTGTCCCGCGTTCCAATTGACTTCGTGAAGGGTGTTGTTGGCGACAAAGATCCCCAATCCAAAATAAACGACGAGCAGATCAGTCAACGGTTCGTGATCCACTGCCGTCTCGTGGCAGCGTCCATCAGCCAACAGGTGCACATGTCCCAGCTCGTGCGCGAGCGTCGCAACCACCGAGCCTGGCTCACGAAGGCTCGTTGTTTCGAGCCAAATGTCGATTCGTCCGTCGTGTTCTTGGAACGCGCCCAATGCATACGCGCGCGGTAACACAGGGTTGAATGCTGCCGCGACCACGTCGGCGGATGCACTCTCGTAGAATCGAAGGTCGATGCGCGCGCGATCCACTCCCATGTATTTGCAGACGCGATCGAACAGCACCGATGCGTCTTCTACGGTTCCCGCGTAAGGATCGGGAAAATATTCCTCTGTTGGCGTAACGGTTGGCGCGGTGAGCCGCTTTGCACCGAATTCCGCGTGCAACCATTCGAATCGTTCCTCAATCCAGCGTCGCTGTTCCGTGTTAAGGGGCGATTTGATTTTGAACCAACCGAACATCGTCCCTCCTCAAAGTTCCTATTCTGTTAAGGGCGTTCAATTCTTGGGGATAAGCGCGCGAGAATCGTGATTCAGCAATCAGACCAACATACCAAATGCCGGAAAGACTTGAGAACGCAAAGAACGCCCTTCGACGTTCTCGCCGAACCGCTTAATTTGGAGAATCCTCTATTCGGATGGATTTGAACTCGATCCCGAAAACCGTTCCTCAAACGGGACGTCCCGGATTCGACGAGTTTCTGAAACTCGATTGACGGAAGATCGATCGCGGGGGGTCCTCGAAATCGGACAAAGCGTGCGACAGCGAGTGCCGCTCCCCTAAATGGGTCGATTTTTGGCGATTCCACAAAAGGATTGAGTTCCCCGAAGGTCGCCGCGTGCGCACCGGCCTGACGAACCGTCCAGACGAGAACCCCGGCCACGCGCTCAGACCAGGAAGCCCGTGGTGTTCGTGTTCTCGCCGGACTACGATCGGAGCGGCAGTGTCGATACGGTTCAGAGACGCTGCACAAGGACGAGCTTGGACCGCGAACTTTACATGGCATGACATTCTTAGAGCGTTCGCGGTTTCCCGGTTGAAGGCTACGGTTGCGGCACCTACGAGCAAATTAGAAAAGTCCCATCGACATGACGTTTTCAAGCCAGATTGTGAAAGTAATCACGCCCTAATCCTGCCTGAAGTGCGGATCCAACAGCGTGCGCAGTGCCTGCCGGGCCCGATGCAGGCGGGTTTTGATTGTATTGGGAGCGTCACCCAGCATCTTGGCTGTCTCTTCGGTGCTGAGCTGCTCAATGTCGCGGAGCATGAGCACAGTCCGATAGTCGTCGGGTAAGAGATCGATGCAGCGGCGAACCATCGCACGCGTTTCCTCTCGCAGCAACCGCTCGTCGGGTCCATGGCGCCAGCCGCCAATCGACTGCGCGTGATGGCCCGACTCGTCGAATGCCGGCAGCAGGTCCTCGATCGAGCAGGTTTGCCGCCGCGATCGGTTGCGCAACTTCATCAGGCAGACGTTCACGAGAATGCGGTGCAGCCAGGTATCGAGCTTCGATTGCCCGGCGAACGTCCCGATGGCCTGAAAGGCGGAAACGAACGCCTCCTGAACCGCGTCGGCGCAGTCCTCATCGCGGCGTAGGTACCTGTGTGCGATCGTCAGCATTTTTCCGCCGAACTGCCGCACCAGCGCCTCGCAGGCCGCCGGGTCCTTGGCGCGAAGAAGCGCAACGAAAGCTGCCTGGTCACGGACCTCGTCGGCTGAGCGTTGTTCTGGCATGGTGTCGAGTAATGGCATTGTGGCAGTCACGATTTGTCCCGTTCGCGTCGGGACCGCAGAAGCTCGGCGACGTAAAGTGACGAGGAGACAATCTCGACTCCGCGATCCACGAGTTCACGAAGCAGCTCGACCCCGGCCCCATCGACGTAGCTGACACTGGCCAGCTCAAGTCGGTGGTGAACCGATTGCTCAGCGTCATTGAGAAGCTGGCGGACTTCGCTAACCCACGGCTCGACGAGCTTCCCCTCCAGCTTCAGCGTGATGCCGGCGTGGTCCCCATTCGCTTGAGTCACTCGCAGCACGTTCGTCTCTTTCTGAATCGTTGCCGGCAACTTGATTCGCGAAGCGCATGCCAACGACCCAGAGCCCACTGCGTTTTCGTTCCAAGTGCAGTATGTGGAAATGCTTGCTGGGCCGATTCTGGGATGAGATTGTTGGCTCGTTCACACCGATTTCATGGCGGCCACCCACGAAATGTCGAGGCATCCATGAACAGTCGTGGGCAAACTTCGAGGGCCGTAGCGGCCAGAAGCATGTAACCTTCTGGGACCGTCGAGCATCAAAGCTATACGGCCTGCCACATTCAGTCAGAGAGTTCACAATGCGGCTGCGCTCGCCGAGGGAATCTCAACTGTGAATTGCCGGGAAGCGCTGGAACACTTCGGGCAGCACGTAGACGGCGAATTGACGTCGCTCGAGCGCTGGCGGCTGCGGTTGCACCTCTGGATCTGCGGCCACTGCCGCAAATACTTGCGCTCGTATCGAACGACGGTCGAAGCCGAACGGGCCGCTTTCAAGGCCGACGACGGGGCTTCGCCGGGGGTTCCCGATGAGCTTGTGAAGAGGATACTCTCGGCCGCCGATGTCTCCCCACCGTCAGGCGAGGGAAATCCCCGGCCGCTCGCGAAGTGACGCATTATCGGAGTGGTTGCATGAACCGTCGAACTGGATTTGCCTTTCTGCTTGTGCTCTTCACCGCGTCAATTGTCGCGGCCCAGCAACCTGTGGCTATCAAGGCACGACCCCCCGAGCTCGAGGAGCGGGACCACGATTGGATCAACTCGAAGCCCCTCAAGCTCTCTGAGCTTCGGGGGCAAGTGGTCGTGCTTCACTTCTGGACCTTCGGCTGCAGCAACTGTCAACATAACTATCCGACGCTCAAAGCCTGGCAAGCGGCGTTCGCCGATAAAGGAGTCACGATCATCGGCGTCCATACACCGGAAACCGATCGCGAACGACAGATCGAAAATGTACGGAAGAGCGTTGCCAAGAATGGCCTGAAGTATCCGATCGTCTTCGACAAAGACGCCAAGATCTGGAAAGGTTGGGGCAATCAATGGTGGCCGTCGACGTACCTCATCGACAAACAGGGATTCGCCCGCTATCGCTGGGACGGCGAATTCAACTGGAAGAAGGGCATGGGGGACTCCATCATGCGGAAGAAGATCGAGCAGCTCCTGGCCGAGGAGAGTCCGTCGGCGGGCGAGCAATGATTCTCGCCTGCGCCTCGGGCCACGCGGGGGTTCGGCCGTTGAGCGCCTTGGCTGCCGGCAACTCCGGCGATAGGCTCGATTGAGCGGGGAGAGCCGTCTTGGCCAGCCACAGTCAGGCCCTTGAGCACGATTCGGATTCGCGATCGTTGTCGGACGCCGACATTTCGAGTGCGGACGTGGCGACTCCGCCCGCAGAGCCGGGCGACGCCGCTGTCTTGCAAGCTATTGCGGAGGGGACCGCTCAGAGCACCGGCAACGAGTTCTTTCGCCAGCTCGTACAGCATCTGGCCCGCGCCCTGGGGGTCGAGTACGCGATGGTCGCCGAGTTCGCCGGCGAAAATCGGGTCCGCACGCTCGCCTATTGGAAACAAGGGCTAATTGCCGACAACGTCGAGTACGATCTCCCCGGCACGCCGTGCGAGGACGTCGTCCGCGGCGACCTGTGCCATCACCCGAGCGGCGTCGCGCGGAAGTTCCCGCTGGATGTCCCCCTAACCGAGATGGCGATCGAAAGCTATCTAGGAGTGCCGCTCGTCGCTCGCGACGGCAGCCACCTAGGTCACCTCTGCGTCTTCGATCGGCGGCCGATGCCGGCTGTGCCGCAGCAACTGCTGATTTTTAAGATTTTCGCGGCGCGGGCGGGGGCGGAGCTGGCAAGGCTGCGCGTCGAGCACAGCCTGGTCGAGAGTGAGCAGCGGTACCGCGACCTGTTTGACGAAGCGCCAATCGCCTACATCCTCGAAGATGTCGACTCGCGCTTCATCAAGGCCAACCAGGCCGCGATTCGCATCCTGGGACTGAAACCGGAAGAAGTCGCCGGCACTCTCGGGATGTCGCTGGTAGCCGAAACGCCCGAGAACCAGCGACGGATCCGCGAGGCGCTTGCGTCAGTCGGCCAAGGGGCCAGCGTCGGGGGCTTCGTCGTCGAGCTGCGGCGCAAGGACAACGGCAATCCTGTCTGGGTGCAGTGGTGGTCCAAACCAGAGCCCGACGGGAAGTACACGCGCACGATGATCGTCGACATCACCGAGCGCGTGCTGATGGAGCAGGAACAAGCCCGCCTCCGGGCACAGAACCTGTACCTGCAAGAAGAAATCAAAGCCGATCACAACTTCGAGGAGATCGTCGGCCAGAGCGTGCCCCTCCTACACGTGCTCGAGAACGTCCGCAGAGTGGCTCCGACCGACGCCTCGGTACTAATTTCTGGTGAGACGGGAACTGGGAAGGAATTGATCGCGCGCGCGATTCACTCCAACAGCAAGCGCCGCGACAGGCCGCTGATCAAGGTCAATTGCGCCGCGTTGCCAACCGGTCTGGTCGAAAGCGAGCTTTTTGGACACGAAAAAGGGGCTTTTACTGGCGCGATCGCTCGCCGCATCGGGCGATTCGAGCTGGCCGACGGCGGGACGATCTTTCTGGACGAGATCGGCGAAATCCCGCTGGAGGTTCAGGTGAAGCTCTTGCGCGTGCTTCAGGAGAGAGAGTTCGACCGGGTGGGCGGAGGCAAATCGCCCATCTCGGTCGACGTGCGTGTGATTGCCGCGACTAACCGCGATTTGCTGTCCGCGGTTCGCGCGAAGACGTTTCGCGAGGATCTCTATTACAGGCTCAATGTGTTTCCCCTGCGGCTCCCGCCCCTGCGCGAACGAAAGTCGGACATTCCCCTCTTGGCGCACTTTCTCGTCAAGAAATTCGCGACGTCGATCGGCAAATCGATCGAACGAATCAGCGCCGAAGCCCTGGCGCGCCTCGACGCTTACGATTGGCCGGGCAATGTTCGCGAGCTCGAAAACGTCATCGAGCGGGCGGTGATACTTGCCCCGGGACCAGTCCTCGACATCGACCCGGACGTCTTTGTTCCGCGTCCCGCGGGCTCGCAGTCTTCCGTCGAGCAATCCCTCCCGTCGCTCGAAAACGTCGAGCACGCGCACATTTGCAGGGTTCTTGAGGAGACGTCCTGGATTATCGAAGGGCCAAAGGGGGCTGCACGCGTGCTGGGTTTGCACCCCAACACGTTGCGCAGCCGGTTGAAGAAACTTGGAATCGCCCGCCCGCCGCTCGATTCGAGTCCCGGCGCGGCGGACGGGGCAACGACGCGAGACCTTTGAAGCGAGTTTTGCATGAAACGGTGGATTGCTTGGGGAGCAGGCAGCGTCCTGTGGTTCGCCGGTCTCGAGGGGGTGCTCCAATTGCAGAAACTTCCCTCCGCGGCGTTCAACGGCCATGACATCTGTGGGCCCTGGGGATGTGGTCCGCCGCTCCCCGTGTTGGTGGCCTGCCACGGATTTTGGCTCACACTGATTGTGCCACCCGCGGTGATTGTGGCGCTTTATCTGCCCGGAAAGTGGGTCTGGCGTCTAGGGCTTGCCATGTGCGCAGCGGGGCTTTGCGGACTGGCGGGGCTCGCCGTGTGGGAGGCGGCTTCGTGGCTTCCTCAGGCAGGCGCTTTGCAGCGGCAATACCTCGGCCGTCGGTATCTGTTCGCACTGGTGACGCTTGTCGACGTGCCGATCATGCAATTCCTCGCGATCGGCTCCGGGCTCTGCCTCGCGAGTTCGCTACGAATAGCAGCGCCACGCAGACAGCCGCCTATCGTTGTCGATTGCCCCGTTGAATCAACGACTTGACCCAGCCGCGCGATGCTCGGCTGCTGTGAATTCTCCAGGGCCAGCTAGACTCGGCTCAATCCGACTAATTTAGCCAGCGTGCGAGCTGTCCGAAGCAGGGAAGCACGCGGCAGCGGTGTCTCGGCGCGCTTGATCACAATCACCGTTTGATCATCGGCGTCAGAGCTTTTGCCACGCCGCCGGTCGATCTCAGCCACAAGTCGTTCGCCAAGTTCCGCAACATTCCCCGGCGCGAGATTCTTCACCAGCGAAAGAAGGCCCGATTCCCCCAGCATGTGGCCCGAGAGGTCCGTCGCTTCGGTGACCGCGTCGGTGAAGAGCACCACGACGTCGCCTTCGTCGAGCTCCACCGCAAGCTGTTCGTACTCCATAGGCTCCAAAACGCCCAACGGCAGATTGGCAAGCCGCTCGAGATGGTACCGCGATCGCGACGCCTTGAGCGACGGGCAGGCGTCCGCCGACTGCAGATCGAGGGATTCCCATTTCTCGTGTCTGGCCGAATATCGCAGCGGTCGCCCATGCCCGGCGTTGCAGATGATCAGATGCCTCGTCGGAGCGAAGTACGTTAGCAAGAGCGCCGTTGCAAAGCGGCCGAAATCGACGTCCGCTGCCAGTTCTCGATTGAGGGCCCGGGCAAAGCGCGTCTGATCCAGCGTGTTGATGTATTTCCGCATCAGCTTGCGAAGGGCGATTGCAAAGCCGTCCACCGATTCGCCATGTCCGGCGATGTCGGCCAGCGCCAAGCGCGTGACGAAGCCGGCGCCGCAGGTGGAAATGTAGTGCACGTCGCCGCCCCCCTTTCCGAGTCCAAGCGGCCGGCTGTCGACCCAGATGTCGAGCCCCGGAGCGGCGATCGTCTGCCGCTCGGCGCGATTGCCGCCGATAATCTCCATGCATTGCATGACACAAGCTGACTTGTCCACTTTGAGTCCTTCGCGTGCTCGAGGCTCGGTGCCTTCGTTTTGATGACCGCCGATGCCGGAAGGTTACAGGCGCCCACACGCGCCGTCTGCGATGAGTCGAGGACAGCAGAGCGCTCAACTTGGGATTCGCCGCATTTCAGTAACTCCGCCCCGCGCGGGGCATCCAAGTCTGGCGCGTGCTGTGCGTTCGACTTGACGTCATCAATCTGACAACAAGGGGCAATTCCAAGGACTGTAAGGGCGCAACGCTCGGCATCGCATTCTGATCCTCGGCGGCGGATTCTCCGCGATTTACGCGGCGCAGGGGCTCGAGCGCACGATGGCGCGCCAGGCGAACGTCGAAATTACGCTGATTAACCGAGACAACTACTTTCTTTTTACGCCGATGCTGCACGAGGTCGCCGGCGGAGAGCTGGAAACCCATTGCATCGTCAATCCCATCCGCAAGATGCTTCGCCGCGTGCGCTTCTTTTGCGGGGAGGTGCAGTCGATCGACCTGCCCGGCAAGCGCGTCACCGTCACGCATGGGAAATCGGCTCACTCTCACGACTTGGAATATGACCCAGCTCGTGCTGGCCCTTGGCTCGACGACGGATCTCTTCGGACTTGCCGGCGTCGAAGAGCGGGCCTTTGCGATGAAGACGCTCGACGACGCGATCCGCCTGCGAGATCATCTCATCGCGCAGCTCGACGAAGCCGATTTCGATTGTGTCGCCGACAGCCGGGATTGGCTGTTGACGTTCGTTGTCGCCGGGGGCGGATTCGCGGGGGTCGAAACGGCCGGTTCGATCAACGATTTCATTCACGAGTCGCTGCGATTCTATCCGAATCTAGAATCGAAGATGATCCGAGTCGTGCTGGTATCGTCCGGCTCTACTATTCTTCCCGGAACTGAAGGAAAAGCTCGGTCGGTACGCGCAGCGCAAGCTCGCTCAACACGGCATTGAGATCTTGACGAACGTGCAAATCCGGGGCGCCACCGATCAGTGCATCGAGCTCAGCGACGGCCGTCGGATCGACTCCAATACGCTGATTTGGACTGCCGGGAACTCTATTCATCCGTTGCTCGCGGATTTGCCGTGCAGCATGGAACGCGGACGGATCGTCGACGATCCCTTCTTTGAGATTCCCGGGTGGAAGGACGTTTACGCGCTCGGCGATTGTGCGTCTCTTGTCGATTCCGAGTCGGGAAAACTGCATCCGCCGACCGCTCAGCACCCTGTCCGCGAAGGGAAGACTGTGGCGCGCAATCTGGCGGCGGCGTTTGACGGCCGAGCGAAGCGCCCGATTCGCTTCTCGACTTTGGGGCAGTTGGCGACCGTCGGCCGACGCACGGGAGTGGCCAATGTGCTCGGTATCAACTTTTCTGGATTCATCGCCTGGTGGCTCTGGCGAACGGTCTATCTCATGAAACTGCCGCGACTCGAGAAGAAGATTCGCGTCGCCCTCGGCTGGACGCTGGATCTCGACTTCACGAAACACATCATTCGTCACCATCGCCTGGCGTCCCATCCTTCGCCGGGGGGCGCGGCAGGTCGTTCTGATTCATTGCCAGAAAACGGCGACCGGCTCGCAGCGACCGCGGACGCCGCCCATCGGGGGTGACGAAATCGTCGGGAAATCCTGTAACTCTTCACCTATCAAATCATCCAAGAAGCCAGGCGGACGCGGGCAAAAAACCTCAAAAGGCTCGGAGCCGCCCGAACGTGAACAAGCCTTGCTGTGACTTCGACCCACTGAACCTCGAGCCTGGAGAAAAAGATGCGTCGCTTCGTTTTCGGTTTGTCGTGTGTGGTTCTGACCGTTGCCATCGGACTGGGCATTTCCGGCTGTTCTGAAAACAGCGGCAGCGGAAAGATGGAAACCGGCAAGATGAGCTCCGACAAGATGGCCTCGGACAAAATGGGCGCCGACAAGATGAGCTCTGAAAAAATGGGGTCCGACAAGATGGGCTCGGACAAGATGAGTTCTGGCAAAATGGGCTCAGACAAGATGGGTTCGGACAAGATGAGCTCCGACAAGATGGGCAGCGAGAAGTAGCCGAACGTTTCGATCCCTGTGTCGTCTTAGTTGTGCATCTCCGGTGGGCGCTCGACTGGCTTGTCTGGAGGCCAAACCATGCTGCGGCTGGAAGCAAAGCACCCCCGTGCCGTCCGGTGGTTTCACTGGATCAACGTTCCGCTTTTGGTTGGGATGATTTGGAGCGGGTTGCTGATCTATTGGGCCAACGACGTATACCGAATCGGGTGGGGCGGCTTCACGCTATTCCACTTTTTCCCCAACTGGTTCTATGACGCGCTGCACCTGAAATTTCGCCTCGCTGAAGGGATGGCGTGGCACTTTTTTCTGATGTGGTTGTTCGTCGTCAACGGCCTTACATATGTGACTTACACCGCGGTTTCGGGGGAGTGGCGACAGTTGTTGCCCAACCGCCGCTCGCTCCGCGAGGCCATTCAGGTCATGCTGCACGATCTCAAAATCGTCAAGACTTTGCCGCCGCAGGGAAAATTCAACGCGGCCCAACGGATTGCCTACACGGGCGTCGTTCTGATGGGGGCCGGTTCTGTGATCACGGGCATCGCGATTTATAAGCCGGTTCAGTTCGCCTGGCTGGTGTGGCTGCTCGGCGGATACGAGGCCGCCCGCTTCGAGCATTTCTTGCTGGTCGTCGGCTACGTCCTGTTTTTCGCGATCCATATCTCTCAAGTGATTCGCGCGGGTTGGAGCAACTTTCGCGCGATGGTCACCGGCTTCGAAGTCGTGGGCGCGGACGAGCCGTCGTCGGGTTTGCTGGCCGGAGCGATGCCGACGCCCGCGACGTCGGGCACCATCATTGGCGCAGCGCCGGGAGCCACAAAATGACCACGCCGGTCAGTTCGTCGGACCATCGAAACGACCAACAGGTCAAGCGGCAAATTCAGCGCATGACGCGGCGCAGCTTCGCCGTGGGGGCAGTCGCCGCGGTCGGCGGGCTGGCCGGCTGGGGCTGGCTCACGACGCGGCCCGATGACGAAGCAATTCCCTGGCCGCTGCGTCGGATGCTGCGCTGGAATGAGCAGGTCTCCCGCGGCTACTTTCGTCCCACGCGGCTGGCGCCGACCTTTTCGCAAGACATTGCGCGGATGCCGCGTGTCAACGGGCACATCGGGCTGGACGGCCGGTTTGATCCGGCGGCGTGGCGTTTGCGCTTGGAGAATACAGCGGGGGCAAAGCCACTCGCGCTGACGCTTCAAGACATTCAGGCCTTGCCGCGAGTTGACACGGTGGTCGAGCTCAAGTGCATCGAGGGCTGGAGCGATCCGGTCCGCTGGACGGGCGCACGAATGTCCGACCTCGTCGCCAAGTTTGGTCGGGCCACGCGCAGCGGCCGCGCGATCGATCTCGAGCACACCGCTTCGGACCTGTTCCGGTACGTGATGCTCTCCACTCCGGACGCAGCCTATTACGTGGGGCTCGACATCGAGAGCGCCCTGCACCCGCAGACGTTGCTTTGCTATGAGATGAACGGCGAGCCGTTAACGCCCGGACACGGCGCACCGCTGCGGCTGGCGATCCCGGTCAAATACGGCATCAAGAACATCAAGCGCATCGGAACGATTCGCTTCACCGATGAGCGTCCCGCGGATTACTGGGCAGAGCGTGGTTATGACTGGTACGCCGGACACTGAATCCTCACCTGGATAGCCTCCGCAGCGGCCAAGATGAGAGGCCCCTTTAAAACATTGCCTTGGAACGGCGGTCCCCGCGCAGTCCCCATGCCTGCTGCCACCACCACCGTGATGATCGACTGGGAACAGTGCCGTGGAGCGGCGTCGAAAAACGTTCGAATTCTGCCGACGATTTCAGCGCGTTTTGTACGCTCGAGCAGCCTGAGTCCGCATTCCGCCAAAACATATGAGAATCCGGTACGCGAAACAGCTTGCCGAAAAACGGATGAGTTTCCGGTGCCCGCCAGGGCGACACTTATCGGTTGGTTCACGACACCTTCTCAATAAGGGTTGAGATTGCGAGCGTGCTATGATGATCGGCGCCGGCCGGGGCTAGGAATCAGCTACTCGCGGAGGTCGTGTATGCAAATCCAGCAACTAATACTGCTGGCCTCGTGCGTGTACCTCGCGGCCATCGCTGCAACGATCTACTTTACGCAGGCCACCACGCGGCGGGTTCTGGGCGCATTC
>DASRXU010000142.1:0-18123 GCA_035687365.1 Planctomycetaceae bacterium
AACTCGGCCCGAAAGACCGGTCGGCAGGTCGTGGGATTCACTCGAGGTGCGCTCGACGCCTTGGCCGCTTACGATTGGCCGGGTAATGTGCGCGAGCTACAGAACGTCGTCGAGCGGGCCGTGATTCTGTGCGCCGGAGACCGGGTGCGGGAAGAGGATATCCGTTTGACCGCCTTGCGGACTCCGCCCTCCGATCCTTCGGTAAGCGTGATCGACGAAATCCACCGCGATGCATCGCTGGAGTCGCTCGAGAAGGCGCATATCTTGGCGACCCTCGAACGCACGAACTGGAACATGACCCGCACCGCGGAGATTCTGGGAATTGAACGTTCAACTCTTTACCAGAAACTGAAGCGCTACGACGCCCACCGGAAAGTGCGCTGACGGCACTTCAACTGGGTGGCCGTTCAGTAGCCCTCGCGGTAATTGATCACGGCTTCCCACGCCCCCACGGTCGCCGGGCGAGCTGAGGCTTTTTTCCGCCGCGTGAGCCTCGGAGGGAAATGTTCGCATCGCGAAGGGTTGTTCCGTTTTGGTGAACCTGAAGGGGACTCTCGAAATTGAGAAGGCCCTGTCGGGCTCGCGCGGAGTCGCCGGTTCGCGTTTTCAGCTCATTTTCGCTGTTTTTTTTATTGACAATCAGCACGCGGAACCCAAGAATCGGTTGATGGACCAGCCCATGTTTCGGCCCGCCCGCCTGACGCCCGCTGCGTCATTGTTTGCCGACTCGAACCGTCTGAGTTTCTCGAACCACGCTTGAGTTTGTGATGCCGACGGCGATGCTGTGCAAGCCTGGTTTCCGGGAGTTCGTGGCCCAATTGCGCTTGGCTGGTTTTCTTACTTGAATCCTTAAAACAGTTGGAGTTTGACGAATGGCGTTCGATTTTGAGGATGACGAGTTCGACACCGATCAGGCCGTCGAGACGATCGATCGGGACGTCGAGAGCGACGAATACGAAGGAACTGACCGAGATATCGAGTACTACACTGAAGAGCAATTCCGGGCTCGAGGCGTCGACCCCGTGCGCCCCACAGAGGCCAAACCCGGATCCGAAGCCAAGGTTTTGATGCTGGCCGCGCGCTACGCGGCGGGTCTCCCCCTCTGGCACGATCGCGATTGCTACGACCACGGTCCGCACGTTGAGATCCCAGGCTGACGTCGTCCGGATGGCAGGTTGGTGGGGCCTCATGGTCCGGCGACCAACTCACGAGGCTGGTCGCCCTCGAATCAACTCTACGAAACAGTCAAAAGAGGGCTCTCGGCCGCATTGCAGCCAAGAGCCTTTTTTTGTTTGCCGGGACGGCCAATCCGACTTCAGGTTTGGCTCGGCCAACTGTTAGTCGCAAGGTCCCATCAAAACTCCCCGGTGCCCGAATTTTTTCAGGTCTGCCTATATCCGCGACAGGCGCACAGTCAAGGGGCCGTTGGACAGATGATGCTAGAGGCAGTTTCGTCGCTCTTGATCGCGCGTGGGCCGACCCTACGCGATGCCTGCCGGAATCGCGCTAGTTCTTTGCCAAATATCGACTTACATTGCCTGTGCGCGCTCCAGGAAGTTCAGCCACCGCGTCGGCGATCGGTCGCTGACGCGATTAGTGATCCATCAAAATTCATTTAGGGACAGCTGGCACGCCATTCGCGTAATGCTGCTGTCAAACCCCGCAAATGCACGCACTTGGAGCAAACATGCCTCCCGCGACGATGACGGAGACGTCGGCCCGACCTGCTTCGCCCAGTTTTTCTGAGCTAATTCGCTTTGTTCACCGTCAAACGCAACAGCAGGTCCGGGAGCTGGCGATCCATCAGCGGGAAGGCCGCATGGTTGTGACCGGCCGCGCTGCCACCTACTACGCAAAGCAGCTGGTCACCCAGGCAATTCTCACGGCAGCTCCGGCCGTGCGCCTCGTGAACGAGATTTCGGTCGGCTGATGAGATCGTCGTCGGGCCTCGGACCTACGACTCCCGATCCGGAACGGACCGCGCTCTAATTCTCGATGCGGTAAAGTTCGCCCGCCGTCCGAATCAGCAACCCGCGCTCGATCACCGCCGGGGACGCGAGCGCCTGTTCGTCGAGCTTGTTGCGGGCAACCTCGATGTACCGCTCGGGAGTCGCCTGAAAAATGGTTGTCTCCCCCGATTCGCTCAGGATGTAGATGTGGCCCTCGGCCACAAAGGGCGACGCTGAAAACTTTCCGCCAACGCGGTGAGTCCAGTGCACCTTGCCTGTCTTAGCATTTAGGCATGTGGCAATCCCCGCATCGCTGATGAGGAAGAGGTCGTCGCCGATTAAAAGGGCCGAGGGCGTGGAGGGCATCGACCGGGTATACCTCCACGCGACGTGCGAATCCGTGACGTCGCCGTGCCCGTCGGGACGAATGGCCAGGAGCTGCGAAGAATCGAAGCTCGTCGCGACGTACACCAGTCCGTGGCCGACTACCGGCCGCGGCACGACCGAATAGCCGTCGTAACGCACACGCCAGATTTCATCGCCCGTTTCTGGTTCGTAAGCGACGACCCAGTTCGCCCCGGGGCTGACAATCTGCTTGTGGCCCTTCAACTCGATCACCAGGGGCGTTCCGAAGGCGAATTTCTTGGGCTCGTCGCACGGCGGCCGGTCTTTCTTCCAGCGTAACTGTCCGGTGTTTGCGTCCAGGGCAGCGACGAATTGAACGTCGGATCCGTCGCAGCTCACGACGATCAGCCCGTCGACCAACACCGGCGAGCCACCGCTGCCGTGATTTGGCTGATAGACCAGCTCGCGACTTTTCCAGATCACTTTCCCATCGAGAGACAGGCAGGCGGTGCCGTGCGTGCCGAAGTGAACATAGATACGGTCTCCTTCGGCAATCGGCGTCGGGCTAGAGTGAGAATTCTTCGCGTGAATTCGGGCCCGCTCTGGAACTAGCCGATCGAAGACCGGCACCTCCCAGAGGATCTTCCCCGTGACGGCATCTAACGAAACGGCATGCAGTGAATGGCTGGAGCCTGCGGGAACCGCCGTCGTGAGAAAGATTTGATGCCCGACACAAACCGGCGACGACCAGCCTTTCCCGGGAACTGCCTGTTTCCAGCGCACGTTTTGCGTCGTGCTCCAGTGTGTCGGCAGACCCACAGCAGAAGAATGACCTTCGCCGTCGGGACCGCGGAACTGGAACCAGTCGTCTCCACGAGTGGCCACAGGGGCGAGCAGCCCTAAGACAACGGCTAGCGTACTCAAACATCGCCTGATGCCAACGGCTGAGGCGTAGCAGACGGAAGATCTCGGGCGCACGATGGTGACACTCTCTGCAAGAGGTCGAGGGGCGGGAGGAACAGCGGGGCAGCGGCGAGAACGGGCGGCGGGGCGGAACGGTTGGGTGGAGCGCTAAGCGTCGACGATTTCGACGACCTGCATTCGCAGCACTCCCCGAGGAATGGTGACTTCTGCAGAATCGCCGACTTTCTTGCCTAAGAGGCCTTGGGCGATCGGGCTGCTGGTCAGAATCTTCATGACGTCCCCGTCATAATTCTCCTCACCGGGGCCGACCAACTCGTACTTTTCGAGTGAGCCGTCGGACAGATCTTTGATGGTGATGGTCGAGCCGAAGGTCACCACGCCTTTGGGCATCGTCGATTTGTCGGCGATGTAGCAATTGCCCAGCTTGCTTTTGAGCTGGTTGATCTTGGCTTGCAGCAGTCCCTGAGCCTCGCGCTGGCCGTGATACTCGGCGTTTTCGCTCAAGTCACCTTCGGCCCGGGCGAGCGCGATTTGTGCGGCAATCCGGGGCATCTCTTCGTCTTCGAGGCGGCGAATCTCCTCGCGGAGCTTGTCGTACCCCTCGCGTGAAATCGGCTGCTTTTCCATACGTAACCAACTCCCCAGGCCGAGCGTGATGCCTCAGCCGGCGGATTCGAGACCAGGCGCCTCGGGCGCGGGTGACACAGGCGGAACAAAAAAAGGCGTCCGCCGATCTGTGGCGAGACCCCTTGCAACTGTCCCCCGAAACGCACCGAGGACGCCGCGATTATACCGGCGGCCGACTGCGAATATCTACGCAATTCTGGCCCAACGGCCGTCTCGGGCGCTGGTCAAAACGGCGTCGCAAACCTTCTGAGTTTCAAGAGCGGTACGGAAGGTCGGCTCGGCCGCTTTGCCCGATTCAAGTCCTGCGAGAAAGTCGGCGACCTGGTGCACGAAGCTGTGCTCGTACCCGATCTGCAAGCCGGGCACCCACCATTTGTCCATGTAGGGATGCTCGCCGCCATGATCGGTCACGTGGATCGACCGCCAGCCGCGCAGCTTCCCCTCATCGCCGTGATCGAAATACTCAAGCCGGTGCAGATCCTGCAGGTCCCACTTGAGCGAGGCCTTCTCGCCGTTGACCTCGAACGTGTACAGCGCCTTGTGCCCGCGGGCATAGCGAGTCGACTCGAACGTGCCGAGCGATCCGTTACCGAACCGAGCCAGGAAGGCACACGCGTCATCGATTTCCACCTTCTCGACTTTGCCGGTCAAGGTGTGCGACCGCTCCTTGATGAAGGTCTCGGTCATCGCGGTGACGCTCTCGATCTTGCCGTTGAGCCAGAGGGCCGTGTCGATGCAGTGGGCCAAGAGATCGCCGGTTACTCCGCTGCCGGCAGCCTGGGCGTCGAGCCGCCAAAGCCCCGTGCCCCCTTGCGGCAGCTCGGCCGAGATCGTCCAGTCCTGCAGGAAGACGGCTCGATAGTGAAAAATCTTGCCGAGGCGGCCTTCATCGATCAGTTGCTTGGCCATGGTGACGGCGGGAACGCGGCGGTAGTTGTACCAAACCATGTTCGCCACGCCGGCCTTCTCCACCGCCTCGACCATCTTGAGCCCTTCGGCCGTATTCATCGACAAGGGCTTTTCGCACAGCACCATCTTGCCGGCCTTGGCCGCGGCGATGGCGATATCGTGATGCAGATTGTTCGGCACGCAGATGTCGACCGCGTCGATATCTTTCCGCGCAACGAGTGCTCGCCAATCGGTCTCGATCGACTCGTAACCCCACGTATCAGCGAAGATCTGCGCCTGGTCCTCGGTGCGAGCGCAGATCGCCTTCAGCACGGGCCGATGGGCCAGTGTGAAAAAGTTGTTCACGCGGCGATACGCATTCGAGTGCGCGCGCCCCATGAACCCGTAGCCGATGAGGCCGATGTTGAGTGGTTGTGGCATGTCGATCTCGGAGGAGAGGGGTAGGGCAGGCTATGCCTGCCGTTGATATCCGGCAGGCTCAGCCTGCCCTACAGAATCTATTATTCCTTCCAGCCGTGCGCATCTCGCACGCTGACCATCGCGCCAAGAATCTCGTTCCAAGTCTGCGGCTTCATCATCGTTTCGTTAGAGAACATGCAGCCGTCCCAGCAAATGTGCCGCAGCCGTTTGGTCAGATTGCCGTAACTGTCACGCAGCCAGAAGCCGGCGTGGTGCGCGATTTTCAATTTGCCGTTCGGGTCATTCGGCAAACAGTGGCGGCCGGTTTTGTCGTGCGAGCCCGAGCCTTTGACCGTCGCGTCGTTCTGAGCGACGTGAAAATCTATCGTCCACGGTCGCAGTGCGGAGGTCAGCGTTTTGAGCGCGCTGTCGAGTTGCCCTCCGTCCTTCCAATCGAAGCCGCCAGGAAGAATCCGATCCTCCGGCGCGTTGTGCCCGAGTGTGTAAAGTAGCGTGTGGGCCATGTCGGCCTGGAAACCGAGCGTGCCCGGGCGATCGACCAGCTCCAACAGCTGCAGCATCCGCTTCCAGCTATGCATGCCGCCCCAGCAAATCTCCCCCTCGGCGGCGAGCCGTTCGCCAGAGTTGGCCGCGATGTCGCAGGCTTGCCGAAACGTGTCCGCGATTTTTCGCTGATTGGTCTCGGGATCTTTGGACCAATCGCCGGGGCCGGCAGCCGAGTCGATCCGCACGACTCCATACGGCCGCACACCGATTTCCCGCAGCCGCTTGGCAATCCGACAACCTTTGCGAACCTGATCGAGAAACGACTTCCGCTCGGCGTCGTTGCCCATCGCCGAGCCGCCACCGGTTGGCGGCCAGACCGGCGCCACGACCGATCCGATGACCAGATTGCGCGATCGAATCTTCTCAGCCAACCGCTTCAGATCGTCGTCCGACGAATCGATGTCGACGTGCGGCGCGAACAGAAACAGGTCGACGCCATCGAACTTCGTGCCGTTGACCTCAGCCGCGGCCGTCAGGTCGAGCATCGTGTCCAACTCAATCGGCGGCTCAGAATCAGGCCCTTTGCCGACGACCCCCGGCCAGGCGGCGTTGTGAAGCTTGGGAAAGTTATTTCGCGTGGATGTCGTCATGGTGATGTCCTATGCAGCGAGTGAAAGCGCGTTGGCCTCTGGCGCATGGAATGGTTATACCGGTCTCACATTTCCCAAGCCGACGGCTTGCCGTCGTTTCTTCTTACAGTGCCAGTCACCCGTCAGATTTCCATTCGATGTTGGCATTCCATTTATGGATCGCAGCACCCCGCGATCGATGTTGCTCAACGTACTGGTACGCCGCCACGAAGTCATCTTCAGTATTGAGAGACTCTATATGGCAGCCCTTCGCCCAAAGGGATGGCGCGTCGCAGCAAACGTTTTTCATTGAGCGAGTCGCTGCTGCTTTCAATCGACCAACGGTTGGACGAATTTCCAGCTCGCCGAATTGCGAAATGAAATGTGCATGACGCTTCGCAACTGCCAAAATCGCCGGAACAATGCGCAGCGCCGCGATTTCAACAACCAATGCAGAACAGGCTTCTCGACGATCGGCCACTGTCAAAGAAACCGGGGTTGAAGTCAATCGACTGCGTGCGTCTTCGTGTCGCTCTGCAAATGGGGCAGAATCGTAGATCGGTTCGCCGCCTTGTGCTCTTCCGTAGGGGGGCGGCACGTACTCGCGGCGTCGCCGCCATGTTCTAAACCCTCGGGGATCTCCTGGCAGCCAGGATCCGTACGTTCCCCACGTGATGAGCCACCAAACTGTCATAGCAATTGAAGAACGACGGCAAGCCGTCGGCTTGGAGAATGTGTGCGTCGCCGATTGGCCATAGCTGTCCTGCCACCGCAGCACAGTACGAAGTGAGCGGTTCAGTGCTTCTTGTGGTCGCCCACATTTGGCGCGTTCGGCTGCGCGTCTGGGCCGAAATAGCGCAGGCCGACCAGTGGACCGGTGCCGGTGTTCTCGACGACCACGCCGGCGGCCGCGGCCTTCGCGCTGACGAAGACTTCGTCCTCGGTCATTTGGCCGAAGCGGATCATTGCGGGAGTTTCCAGCCGCAGCTTGCCGATGCGGCCGCTGCCTTGCACCGTGATCCAGCCGTAGGCTCCGCCGTCTTTTATGGTGCACTTGGCTCCCGGCTCCACGGTCAGCTCCTTGGCCGTGAATAGCTGTTTGCCGGCGAATTTGCCGTAGACGATCCAGCGGTCGACATAACCTTCCATCTCGGTCCGCGCCACGGGGATCGGTTCGAGGTAGTGCGAATCCTTGAAGTTCGGATTCACGTTGCCTTCCCAGTCGAGCGCGTCGACGAGATAGGCGACGTCGTCGTGCTTTTCCTTCGGAAAGTCCTTCGTCAACAGCGAACGAGGAACGGCTCGGCCTTCGACCATCGACTGGTACATGCCGAACACGTCGCTGCCCCATTGCGGCTCGTAGGTGACGAGACTGCCGGGCGCGTGCAGCACGCAGGGTGGAACGAGCCAGCCGGTGCCCGGCTTCAACCGATAGGCCTTCGAGAGGTCGAGGATGCCATTGTCGCCGTCGTTCCAACGCTCCAGGCAACGAATGACGTCCTGCTTGGTCGTCCCGGGCTCCAGACCCATGAACGTGTACGGAAAGTTGTTGCCGATGGCGTTGAGCTGCGGTGGGAAGTAATACGACTCCGGCTTGCCTTCCTGCTTCACCAGCTTCGCCTGAGCGTCACTTTGATGCATGTGATGGGGGATCGGCCCCATGTTGTCGAAGAACTTCGAGTAGACGGGCCAGCGGCTGTAGGCCTTCCAAATCGAATCGCCGACCAGCTCGGCCCCCAGGTCGGCCACCGCGTCCCGTAGCGTAAACCGCTCTTTGCCCATCACGACGTAGCTCAGCCCCTCGTCCGGCGGCGCGCCTTCATTGGTGGCCGGCGTGGTCGAGGCGAACCACCGCTCGTCGATGCCGCCCCGGTGCGTCCCCAGCGCGTAATAATCGGCCGGATGCAGCTTGATTCGCTTTCCCGGCTGCAAAAACGATCGCGGCACCCAGTTGGGGGCCAGTCGCAAAATTCCCGCCCCCTCGGCCAGCGCAGCCTCAGCCAGTTGTTTCACGTTCGCCATCGCTCAATCGCCTTTCACAGTCGCCATTCTGAGGCGCCCAATACCCGCGTTTCTTCGTCGAAAGCGTCCTCATTTTGACGGGTTGCCGCGTGAATTCAAACCATGGCAGCGGAGGAGAACAGCCAGGAACAGCGCACCCGCACCGCGAACCTGTTCGAGGGAGCGTTTGTCCAAAGGACAAAGCCTCGTAAAATGACGGCTTGGCGATCGGTCTGCTTTCACGCGAGGCGCGGACCGGAATCGCAATCGAAGAGCCGACCAGCAGTCATGGCCGCTCGCCGGGGGAAATCGGAATCGTCGCATGGTGAAGGTCGCAATCGTCGGGGCAAGTGGCTATACGGCGCTGGAGTTGATCAAACTTCTGCTCCAACATCCTCAGGTAGAGATTGCCGCCCTCACGACTCGCCAAGAAGGCGCGCCCTCGGTCGATTCTGTGCATCCGTCGTTGGCCGGGCGGCTGGACCTGCCACTTGAGAACCTGACGCCTGCCCAGGTCGCCTCGCGGGCCTCATTCGTGTTCACAGCCCTGCCACACGTCGCCGCGATGGGCGTGGTTCCCGATCTGTTGGCTCACCGTTGTCGCGTGATCGATCTGAGTGCCGACTACCGTTTTCGTGACGCGGCCGTTTATGAAAAATGGTACGGCCACGCGCATACCGATGCTGCCCGGCTGGCGAAGACTGTCTACGGGCTGCCGGAACTCTTTGGCGAAAAGATTCCGCCGGCGGATCTCATTGCTAATCCCGGCTGCTACACGAGCACTTCGATCCTGGGGCTCGCGCCGTTTTTGTGCAACCGGCTGATCGAGCCAAAAGACATCATCATCGACGCCAAGAGCGGCGTGACGGGGGCCGGCCGGGCGCCCAAGCTGCACATTCTTTACGGCGAATGCAACGAGAGCTTTTCGGCGTATTCCGTCGGCAATCACCGGCACGAACCAGAAATCGACCAGGTCCTGAGCCATGCCAGCGACCAGGTCGTCGAAACGATCTTCACGCCGCACATGGTGCCGATGGATCGAGGCATCCTGTGCACGATGTACGCTCGACCGCTGAAGCCGCTGACGCAGGCCGATGCGCTCGAGACGATGCGGGCCTTTTATGCGGGCAAGCCGTTCGTGCGCGTCGTCGATCATCTCCCGGCGACCAAGGATGTCGCACACACCAATTACTGTTACGTGACGGCTCGCATGACGCATGGGCGCCTGATCGTGATCTCGGTGACGGACAATCTCATCAAAGGGGCCTCGGGCGTGGCGGTGCAGAATTTCAATCTCATGAACGGCTTTCCTGAGACAATGGGCCTGCCGCGCTGAGCCGATGCGATTGCGCGGCGCGATTCGATTCCACTCGATACCACGATATTGCTTTGAGGAGTCCGCATTTTGGAGACCTTGGTCCCACTGCCTGTCGGTTTCCGCGCGGCGGGGGTCGCTTGCGGCCTCAAATCAGATCCTTCGAAGCTCGATTTGGCCCTATTCGCCGCCGACCGGCCGTCAACGGCCGCGGGCGTCTTCACCGCCAACCTTGTGTGCGGCGCGCCGGTCAAAGTTTCCCGCTCGCGGCTGCCCCGTACGACGGCCCGCGCAGTGATCGTCAACTCGGGCAACGCCAACGCCTGTACGGGGACCCGGGGGGACGACGACGCCCGCTGGATGACAGCCGAGGTCGCGCAGCGGCTGGATTGCTCGCCCGAAGACGTGCTCGTCTGCTCGACTGGCGTGATTGGCCGCTTTTTGCCCCGGGAAAAGCTGGCTGTCGGAATTCCGGCGGTTGCCGGTCGCCTCGCGTCGTCGCCCGAGAGTTTTCGTGACGCGGCCACGGCGATGATGACGACCGACACGTTTCCCAAGCTGGCGACGCGCTCCCGCCAGGTCGGCACGACGGAAGTGCGCGTGAGCGGCGTCGCCAAAGGAGCCGCCATGATTGCGCCCAACATGGCGACGATGCTCTCGGTCATCATGACCGACGCCGCGCTCGACCAGCGGCAGGCCGATTCGATCCTGCGTCACGCGGTCGAACGCAGTTTCAATTCCATCAGCGTCGACGGCCACATGAGCACGAGTGACACGGTCTTGTTACTCGCCTCCAATGCCCGCGACGCGGCGCAACTCGGTGTCGGTGGTCCGATCGCGATTCAGGAAATGGTCGATGAAGTGGCCGCTGAGCTGGCCCAGGCCATCATCCGCGACGCCGAGGGGGCCGATCATTTCATCACGCTCGAGGTGCGCGGCACGCGGGCGCGCGAGGACGCCATGCGGATCGCCCGGGCGGTCGCCGATTCGCCGCTGGTCAAAACGGCGATTGCCGGCGGCGATCCCAACTGGGGCCGCATCGTCTCGGCCGCGGGTTACGCCGGCGTGCTGTTTCAGGAGGAGAACTTGAGCCTCAAGGTCAACGGGGTGCTGCTCTACAAGTCCGGCATGCCGACCGATTTCGACGCTAAGAGCCTCTCGCAAGGGCTGCGGACGAATCGGGACGTGTTGATTGAACTGGAGCTTTCGCTCGGCAGTCATGCCGTGCGATTCTGGACCAGCGACCTGACGGCCGAGTATATCCGTTTGAACGCCGATTACACGACTTAACGTGAAGGCCGTGCGTGGGCGGGTGAGGTAGTGCCCTCGCTTACGCGTCGGGTTGGTGGGGGCGTCACTAACCCGAAGCGTAAGCGAGGGCAACATCCGATCGGCAATGCGAGGTCTTTCGCGTTGGACCTTATAAGACAAGCCCTTGATTGGCTCTAGCCTCTCTTTCTGTCCTGCCCGTCGCGGACATATAGGATCGCTGCTTCAAGGTCATCGTCGCTGTTGAGATAGTGGATGCTGCCTCGTTCCGCCCACCATTTCTCGCGATTGCTGCCGATGGTTCCCTTGAGTGCTCGCGTGGTCCAAGCCTTCAGGTCGATTCGAATCTTGTCGGGATCGGCCACCTCGGCACTAACGACGACGTGTACGTGATTCGAGCGGCAATTCACCGCATGAAGCGTCCAGCCACGCTGGGCACAAGTCTCGTCGATTTGCGCTTCCACCGCCCGGCGCTGCTCCCAGGTCAGGATGCAGGCGTTCTCGGCCATGAGGGCCTTCGCGTCATGCTCGCGAATGGGATCGGGAAGTTGCCAACCGGCTCGGTATTTGACCCAAGCGCGGGAATCTCCGGGGAGCCAAGTACCGTAGGTTACCCAGGTCAGGAAGTAGCCGATGGGATCTCCGTGCATGGGCTCTCCCAAGCCGATGGGTTGCTGGCGGCGGTCGCTCGCGCGTCCGTTGCGTTGTCCCTTGCGCCCTCGCTTACGCGTCGGGTTGGTGTAGGCCTTACTAACCCGAAGCGTAAGCAAGGGCAATTGCCATAGCCAAGCAACCGCTCGAATCGCCGAAGGAAAAATCCTACTCGCTTCGCAAGGCTTGCCTCCTTCGCAATAATTCATCCGGTACTGCCAGCAAGGATTGCCGGATGTCGACGTCAAAAAAAGGCCGAGGTCGAGTAGGGCGGGGGAAAGCGGCGCAAACCGCTGCGCCCACGGCCGCCGTAACTGGCGCGGTTGACGTCGATTCGGCCATCGAAGCCGAAACCCAGGCGATCGGCCGCGATTTGCTAACCCGCTTGGAGCGCCGCAGCCCGTCGATCTTCGAGCGGCGATGGTGGGACGACCGCATTCTCTCCTGGGCCATGGCCGACGAATCGGTCAAGGTGCAGATGTTCCGCTTCGTCGACGTGTTGCCCATGTTGCACACGCACGACGCGGTAACCCGCCATCTCCAGGAGTATTTCGACGAGGTCCGCTCCCATCTGCCGTTGGCCGTACGGCTGGGGCTGGAGATTTCTCAACCCAATTCCGTGCTGGGCAAGGCGCTGGCGCTCAACGCGCGCTCCAACGCCACAAGAATGTCGCAACGGTTCATCGCCGGGGCGAAAGTCGAAGAAGTTCTGGCGGCCGTCACGAAACTCCGAAAGCAGGGGTTCGCCTTCACCCTCGATTTGTTGGGCGAAGCGACGACGAGCGAGCGCGACGCCGACGCGTATCAGCGAGCCTATCTCAATCTGATCGAGGGGATGGCCGGCGAAGTGCAATCCTGGTCGGAAGTGCCCCGTCTCGATCGCGATCACGAAGGCATCATTCCGCGGGTCAATCTCTCGCTCAAGCTGTCGGCGCTTTACAGCCAGTTCCGCCCGATTGACGCCGCCGGGACCGCCGAACATGTGAAGGCCCGCTTGCGGCCGTTACTGCGAGCCGCGCGGGAGCATGACGCCTACATCCACGTCGACATGGAGCAGTACGCCTACAAGGATCTGACCTTCGAGATCTTCAAAGAGATCTTGATGGAGGACGAGTTCCGCGATTTTCCCGACGTGGGCATCGTCTTGCAGGCCTACATGCCCGAGGCGCAGCGGGACGCCGAATCGCTCTTGGAATGGGCCACCGCCCGCGGCACGCCGATTTGGGTGCGGCTGGTGAAGGGGGCCTACTGGGACTACGAAACCATCATGGCCCAGGTCCACGGCTGGCCCATCCCCGTCTATCAGCAAAAGTGGGAGTCCGACGCGAATTTCGAGCGCCTGATCCGGTTCCTGATGGAGAACTACCGCTGGCTGCGTCCGGCGCTTGGCAGCCACAACATCCGCAGTCTGTCCTATGGCATCGCCTGTGCCAAACAGCTAGGAGTGCCCGAGGGAGCGTACGAGCTGCAAATGCTCTTCGGCATGGGCGGCGACCAGGCCCAGCTTTTGGCCGACCGCGGCCAGCGCGTGCGGATTTACATGCCGTTCGGCGAGCTGATTCCCGGCATGGCGTATCTCGTCCGCCGACTGTTGGAAAACACGTCCAATGACTCGTTCCTGCGACAAAGCTTCACCGAACAGGTTTCGATCGAGGATCTGCTGATGAAACCGACCGATGCCGCCGCTCGACCCGTTTCCTCGGCCCGCCTGGCCGCGCGGATGCCGGCCGAACCTGTGAGCACCTTCACCAACGAACCGACCACCGATTTCAGCCGGGCCGAAGCCCGGAAGGCCATGGAACGAGCGGTGAAAGAAACGGCCGAAGAGTTCGGCAAAGAATACCCGCTCGTCATCAATGGGCGGGCGATCGAAACGATGGGGAAGATCAAGTCGATCAATCCCTCGCACAAATCAAAAGTTGTCGGCACTGTTTCCTCCGCCACGGCAGAAGACGCGTCGCTCGCCATCGACGCGGCTCGGCGGGCCTTCAAACAGTGGTCGCGCGTCGAACCCGATCACCGGGCCGAATATCTCGAACTCACCGCGGCCATGATGCGAAACCAGCGGTTCGAGTTGGCGGCGTGGGAAGTGCACGAGTGCGGCAAGCCGTGGATCGAAGCGGATGCCGACGTGGCTGAGGCAATCGACTTCTGCATGTATTACGCGGCACAGGCCCGCCGCATGATGTCGGGCCATCGCTGTGATTTGCCGGGCGAGGAGAACGATTATTCGTATCGGCCGCGCGGCGTGGCAGTGATCATCGCTCCTTGGAATTTTCCGCTGGCGATCTTGACCGGGATGACGGCCGCCGCCCTAGTGACCGGCAACACCGTGATCATGAAACCGGCCGAGCAATCGTCGATCGTCGGCTACAAGCTGATGGAGATTTTGCAAAACGTCGGCATCCCGGACGGCGTCGTCAACTTCTTGCCGGGAGTTGGTGAGGACGTGGGGCCCGAATTAGTCGGTAGCCCGGATGTCAATCTGATCGCCTTCACCGGTTCGCGAACGGTTGGACTGGCGATCAACCACGAGGCGTCGAAGCCGGACGATCGCCAGGAGTTCGTCAAACACGTGATCGCCGAAATGGGGGGCAAGAACGCGATCATCGTCGACGACGATGCCGATCTGGACGAGGCTGTGTTAGGCGTGACCTACAGCGCCTTTGGCTACGCGGGCCAAAAGTGTTCCGCCTGCTCTCGGTGTATCGTGTTGGAATCGGTCTACGACGCGTTCGTCGAAAAGCTCGCGCAGGCCACCCTGTCGCTCAAAGTGGGACCGGCCGAGCTGCCGGATACGACGATTGGCCCGGTCATCGACGAAGACTCGTTCAAGCGGATCAACGAATACATCAAGCTCGGCAAAGAATCCTTTCCGGTCGTGGCGGCCGGCGAAAAAGGAGTGCCCACGGATGGCTACTACATCGGGCCCCATGTGTTCGGGAACGTGGAGCCGACGTCGCGCATGGCTCGCGAGGAGATCTTCGGCCCGGTGCTGGCTGTCATCAAGGTGAAGGACTTGGACGAAGCCTTCGACGTCGCCAACGATTCGGCCTACGCTCTCACCGGCGGCCTCTTCAGCCGCAGCCCGGCCAATCTCAAACGCGCTCGGCACGAGCTGCAAGCCGGGAACGTCTATCTCAACCGCGGGATCACCGGCGCGATGGTGGAACGCCAGCCCTTCGGTGGCTTCAAACTCTCCGGCATCGGCACAAAAGCCGGCGGTCCCGATTACCTGCTGCAATTCGTGATCCCGATCAACATCACCGAGAACACGTTCCGCCGCGGCTTTGCGCCGCCGGCGGATGAGGAGTAGTCTGAAAGCACGCCGCACGTTTGTGGCCGTGCTGCTTTGTGCCACGCACTCTCCGGGCGCGTCGACTTATAACTCGCAACGACGTGAGCACGGCCCATGGCGTTCGAGCCGATCAACATCTTCTCTCGGCGCATCGACCCACGCGGTGTGGTAGAGGTGCTGCACCGTAGCGGCTTCGAGGTGAAGGTCGAAGGCCCAGAAGATGATTGGACGCGGATTATCGTCACCCTAAAAAAGGGGACCCTCTTTTCCAAACCACGCGTCATGACCTTCGGTCACGACAGCAACTACTACGACGGAGATGGCTGGCAGCGACAGGTGATGGGCATGCAGGGATATTTCTCACGCTTCCCCGACACACCCACCCAGGGGGACATCCTCCGGCTGATTGGCACCTTTCGCTTCGCTCTCTCTGTGCCACAGCATGACCTGAACATCGATAGCAACGACGAGCGGCTTAAGCTACTTGTCGCCGTCTGCCGGCACCTGGACGGTGCGATATTCACGCCGTCATCGCTCCGCGACGCAGAGGGCAGAATTCTGATCGACGCCGCCGGCCAGGCCGATCCTTCGGCCATAATGCCGCGGATGCCCCCACCCGCCGTCGACGTGCTCGACGACAGTGCCGAGCAAGGGGATGACTTTGACCCGATCCCGCCGTCGCCCGAGCGCGTCGCGCGGCGAGCTCTCGCGCTAACTGTTGTCGCGGCGCGGGCGGTACTCGAGCTCGATGCACCGCACTTCGAAGCCCCCGACAGTCATCGGCAGCGTTTGCTGAATTGGTTTAAAGATCTCGACATTGGCGACGAATTGGAGCCGGACGAATGGAAAGTGCTCCAGCGCCCGGTTGGCGGGATCGACCCCCAAGACCACATCAACGCGATGTGGCGCGTCGAGGGACTGGCTGTTCTCGCGTGGGCGCTAGAGCTTCACAAGCTGCCGCCCGATGACGAACTCATCGATCCGGGCGACCACTTTGCGTCCCTGGGCTTGTTTGACGTCGCCGTCGCGCGTGAATGTTTGCGCTCACCTAAGCTTCGCGCCGCTGAAGAACTTGGCGTCATGCAGACCCATTTGCTGATGCTGCATTGGCGGCTGCGGAGCTATTCGATTCACCGAGCGTCGATGGATTTCGCAGCCTACTCGAAATCGTGCTGGCTCGGATCGTTCGATATCAGTGCCTTCAGGCTCATTGACAACGATCTCGCGATCGGCAGCTTGGCCATTCACGACGCGGAAGAAGCTGCGCGGAAGATGGTCAGCAGCCTTGCCCTGGAACGACATCTGGCGATCAACTGGCTGATGGGGTACAGCGAGATTTATTCGGAGACCGATACCAGCACCTGAAGGCTGGGTTCGTGTTCAAACTGGTCATCACAAATCGACCCTAGGCCTCGATCGGAATCTGAATCTCCGTCACGTAGTTCTTCGGGTTGCCGCGAAAGATCATTCCCGGGCCTTTCAAAAACACTTCGCGCGTCGGCAACGTGACTTTGCAGTTGCGTTCCTTGATCCATTTGAAGACTTGCGCGTACGAACGGCCGAGCAGATCGTACGGCCCTTTGTGCACGAGCGCGACGCAGCGAACGCCGTGTAGTTCGCGCACCGACACGCCTTCGACCGTTTTGCGCTGGCGGATCGGCAGGCACGCCTCGAAGTCGGCGTCGTCTTCCCGATACTCGGAGTCGTAGTGCAGCATCAGCGGTTTGCCGCAGATCAGGCGGCCAAAGCTCCGCCCCAGCCGGCCGAATCCCTTGCCACACTCGTTGTAGCGGCCCTTCATGCGGATGCCCGCGACGAGCAGCGCGTCCACGTTCTTCTCTGTTACGCCTTCCAATGTTTGTGCCATCGCTTGACCTTGCCTTTCTTCGGCGATGAATTGGTCGAGTGATCGAACTGTCCGTTGCAGACGCTTGATCTGTTCTTTGATTTGGGACCGCTGCCGCTCGAGCCGATCGAGCAAGCCATGCTCATCCTCGGTGACGAGCAACTGTTTGATGTCGCCGATCGGGAATTCGAGGCTGCGGAGATAGGCGATGACCCGCGCGGTCCCGATCTGACTTTCGTTGTAGTAGCGGTAGCTCGTGTCGGGATCGACGAAAGTCGGAACGAGCAGCCCCTCTTCGTGGTAGAAGCGCAGCGTCTTCACCGTCAGTCCGCTGAGTTTCGAGAATTCGCCGATCGTGAACATCGCGGATTTCGCTCCCGATTCGAGGTGCGAATAATCGTAAGGCCTCCCCCAAGGGGAGAGTCAACAACGGAATTTAGGTCGTCTCATTGACAGCGATTCACACCGCAAAAGGACGCCGCGAGGTAGTTTCGCGGTCGGTCGGCGCGTTAGAATCGTCGATGCACGCCTGACCATGCGCCTCAATTTCCCGCCCGCACGGCCTGCCCTCGAGACCCACACGATGCCGTCGGCTGTCGTCCGCCTGACACTTGCCGTCCTGCTTGGCGGAAGCCTTGTTGGGTTCGCGCCGTCGGCGACGAGAGGTGCTGACAGCGAATCGGCGGAAGTCACGGCCCGCGACAAAGAGCACTGGGCGTTTCAAAAAGTACGACGTCCCGCGGTGCCGATTCCCCGCGATGCCGCTCGAGCGAAAACGCCAATCGACGCATTCTTGCTCGCCCGATTGAGCGCGAGCCATTTGAGCTTTTCGCAGCCTGCCGACCAAGAGACTCTGCTGCGGCGGGCGTTCCTCGATTTGCACGGCCTGCCGCCGACTCCCATCGAGCGGAAGGAGTTTTTGTCCGATGCGTCGCCCGACGCCTTCGCGCATCTGGTCGATCGGCTCTTGGCGTCGCCCCGCTTTGGCGAACGTTGGGGCCGGCACTGGCTGGACGTAGTCGGTTATGCCGATACGGTCGGGTACGACATCGATCCCAACGGCCTGATCCTCAGCGAAGGGAAGTGGAAGTATCGCGACTACGTCATCCGCGCATTCAATGCGGACAAACCGTACGACCGCTTTCTCACCGAACAATTGGCCGGCGACGAACTAGTCGATTGGCGGCACGCTCCCCGGTTCACCGACGAGATTCGCGAAGACCTGATCGCCACAGGCTACCTCCGCACGGCTCACGACAATTCACACGAGCCCGAGAGCAACATCCCGCTCATCTATTACAGCGTGCTGCACGACACGGTCGAGGTCGTGGGGAACAGCCTGTTCGCGCTCACCGTCAATTGTGCCCGCTGCCACTCGCACAAGTTCGACCCGATCCCTCAGCGCGATTACTACCGGCTGATGGCCCTCTTCACGCCCGCCTATAACCCCGAGA
>DASRXU010000143.1:0-20945 GCA_035687365.1 Planctomycetaceae bacterium
GCCTTCCTGGGCTGGATGTTCGATGGCTTCGAGATGGGCCTCTTTCCGCTTGTTGGTCGGCCCGCGCTGATCGACTTGCTCGGCGAGGCCGGGCAAAAAAACGTCGACGTTTGGTTCGGGCTAATGATCGCCGGCTTTCTCGTCGGCGCGGCGACCGGCGGCGTACTCTTCGGCTGGCTGGGAGATCGCCTGGGCCGAGTGAAGGCGATGACGCTCTCGATCTTCACGTACGCCATCTTCATGGGGCTGTGCGGCCTCGCGAACTCGCCCGTGCAGGTCTTTTTCTTTCGCTTCATTTCGTCCTTGGGCATGGGGGGCGAATGGTCGCTCGGCGTGGCGCTGGTGATGGAGATCTGGCCCGACAAGTCGCGCGGGATGATGGCCGGGCTGATCGGTGCGGCCTCGAACGTCGGCTTCTTGGCGATTGCCGCCATCGGCTTGGTGCTAAATCAGTTCCTCGGCCTCACGCAGCACACGCTGCTCGACGCGGGTCTCTCGCCGGCTTGGGTCGAAAAGCTCGTCGCACACTCGGGATGGCGGCTCATGATGCTGATCGGCGCGGTGCCGGCCCTCCTCACGTTCTTCATCCAACTGCTCGTGCCCGAATCGAAACGCTGGCAGCACGAAAAGGATCAGGGCTCGACGTCGCATTGGGCCAGCCGTGATTTGCTGGCGGTGCTTGCCGGTACGGCCGGACCCCTCCTGATGATTTTTCTGTGGGTGCCCGACAGTGCGTATTCGCTGGGGGTGCGAATCGGCGGATCGATCATCGGCGTCGGGCTGGCCGTGGTGGGTTTTATCTTTCCGGTCTTCCGCTATCTCACGCGAGCGGGAATTGCGTCCGCCGGCCCAGTTCTGCCCGTGGGACCGACGCTGCGCCGCATGCTGTTGGGGGCGTGCCTCAGTGGCGTCGCGCTGGTTGGAACCTGGGCTTCGGTCCAGCTTGCGCCGAGTTGGGCGTCGAAGCTGGTCGAGGCTCAGCACGCCAAGGACGGCCTGCCGACTGCTGCCGACGGAATCAGTCCGGCCTCCGCCAGCGCGCGGACGCAGATCATTTCCGGATTCGGGGCGATCTTCGGAACGATGGCCGGAGCCCTCTTGTGCAACGTGATTGGCCGTCGACCGACCTATACGCTGCTTTGTTTTGGGTCGCTGACCGTGTCACTCATGTTCTATCTGGGCAACAGCGAGTTCGGCTGGCCACTTTTGATCAGCATGTTTTTCGTCGGTGGCATTACTGCGTCGTTTTACGGCTGGCTGCCGCTGTATTTGCCGGAGCTCTTCCCCACACGCGTGCGTGCCACGGGGCAGGGCTTCAGTTTCAACTTCGGTCGGATCCTGGCGGCGATCGGCGCGCTGCAATCGGGCAACTTGATGAGTTTGAGCCAGTTCGGCGCGACGAAAGTTCTGTCTCACGCCCACGCCTGCGCGACGATGAGTCTCGTGTACGTGATCGGCATGGGACTGATCTGGTTGGCGCCCGAGACGCGGGGCAAGCCGTTGCCGGAGTGACGAGCGCGGCTAAGTCAGCGAGAGCGGCTGTAGTGGCACCGTCGATTCTGGAATCGTCGCGGCGTTCACGTTCCCAAGCCGACAGCTTGCTGTCGTTTCGGAAGCGACGGCAAGCCGTCGGCTTGGGAAAAGTGTGCGTCGACTCGAAGGCCACAGCGCGTAACTTCAACCGCCATCAAATAAGCATTGCGGTCGTTGATGCGTTAGTTCGCGCCGCTGGACTTCCAGAGGAAATCGCTGTCGCCCCAGCGCGACGTTACGACCTTCCGACGGGTGTAGAAGTCGATCGCGTCCTTGCCCTGCGCGTGCAGGTCGCCGAAGAACGAGCCCTTCCAGCCGCTGAACGGGAAGAAGGCCATCGGAGCGGGGACGCCCAGGTTGATGCCGAGCATTCCTGCTTCAATTCGCTTGCGGAACACCCGCGCGGCACCGCCGCTGGCGGTGTACAAGCTGGCCGAGTTGCCGAACGGGCTGGCGTTCACGCGTTCGATGGCTTCGTCGAGATTCTTGACTCGGAGAATCGTGACGACCGGGCCGAAGATTTCTTCCCGCGCGATCGACATCTCGGGCGCGACTTCGTCGAAAATCGTTGGGCCAACGAAGTATCCGTTGGGGCAGGCGGCAGCCCTCGCCTTGCGGCCATCGAGCCGCAGCCGGGCGCCGGCCTGACGTCCCGCATCGACGTACCCGTGCACGCGCTCCTTGGCCTGCGCGGTGATGACGGGACCCATCTTTGTCGACGGATCGATGCCCGGCCCGAGTTTTAATCCGGCGGCCGCTGCGCAGAGCGCTTTGGACAGCCGTTCGGCGATGTCTCCGACTGCGAATAAATTCGAGCCAGCCAGACAACGCTGGCCCGCACACCCGAAAGCCGAGGCAACGATCGATTCGACGGTGGCATTCAAGTCGGCATCGGGCATGACGACTAGGGAATTCTTGGCTCCGCCCAGCGCCTGCACTCGTTTTTCCCGAGCCGCCGCGGTGGCATAGACATGCTTGGCGACAGGGCTCGATCCGACGACCGAGACTGCCGCAACCCGCGGATGAACCAGCAACCGCTCGGCCGTTTCCGCCGCGCCGTGCACGACGTTCAGCGTCCCGGGAGGCGCGCCGCATTCGGCGAACAGCTCCGCCACACGAACACTTGCCAAGGGGGCCCGCTCGGAAGGCTTGAGTACGAACGTGTTGCCGCAGGCGACGGCCACCGGTATCATCCAGAGCGGCACCATCACGGGAAAATTGAAGGGCGTGAATCCGGCGGCGACGCCCATCGGCTGCCGGAACATTTCGCAGTCGATGCCGCGGGCGATGTCCTCGGCGACCGTCCCCAGGATGTGAGCGGGGATGCCGGTGGCGAACTCGACCACTTCGATCCCGCGTTGCACTTCGCCCTGCGCCTCGGCCAGCGTTTTCCCGTTATCAACGACGACCAGCTCGACCAGCTCGCTGCGCGCCTCTTCCAGCTTTTGCTTGAAACGGAACAGAACGCGGGCCCGCTCCATCACCGGCGTTTCGCTCCAACCTGCGAAGGCCTCGCGGGCACTCTCCACGGCGTCGTTGACTTCGCCATCCGTCGAGAGCGGCAGTTCGGCCAGCACTTCACCCGATGCTGGATTCGTGATCGGCAACTGCTGGGTGGCCCGCGACGGACGCCGCTCCCCGGCAATGAAATTGGGACAATCGCCAATCACTCGTGGCTCCGCAAATTCGTCGCTTGTGCCGAACGCAAACTAAGTCCGACGTCCAGCATACCAAAGCCAACTGTCCCCGGCCCGTGGAAGGTCGCGCGTGATTGGAGCCACGCCTCGTCCCATTCGAAACGCAGGCGGCCCCGCTGTGCGCTACGGGGCCGCCGCTCGTTCGACACAAATTTCGCGCAGCGTCTTACCGGAAGACGCCCGTAGCGTACCAGACGCTGCCATTGGTCTGCATATCGACGCCGAATGCCGACCAGGGCGTGCTGGCAGCTCCCCAATGGGGGGCCGAGCTTCGCCAGAGGTTCACGAGCTCGACCGCGATGTCGTCGATGTTGCCGTTGCCCATGGACTGGGCCACGATCTCAAAGCTGCCCGGGAAATTGCTCGAGTGGTACATCGAGTTGGAATTCGCCTGGTTCAGCGAATGAGCGTCGGCATGCTGCATCATGTTGGGATCAGCCATTCCGTTCGTGCAGGGCGGCCGCTCTTGGTGCACGCGGAAGGCCCACGTCAGGGTCCGCTGGGTAAGTGTCCCGGCGGGAAGGTCGAGCACGGCCGCGACATAACCGCTCATCGCATACCGCTGAGGCAGCACGCTGACGGTTTCGCGGAAATGCTCCTTGTTGTGCAGATCGACGACCGCGATTCCCGCCTGCTGTTGCAGACAAGTGAAAGCGGGGGCGTCGATCAGCCGGCTTTGTTTGCCGTCGATCTTGAGGGTGTAGTCAACGGGGACGCGGCAAATCACGTAGCGTTCGAGACTCTTGGCGTCGACCGTTTTGAAGTCGAAGCCCGTGCCGAAGTCGACCAGAAGCATCTTGCCCGACTTGCGGGCCTCGACGTACGCGGGATAGTACTCCGAGTGAATCTGGCCCGGCGCCGGCAGCAACATTGCGAACCAAAGTGCAATATAGGCAGTTGCAGTCATGGCGTTTTCTTCCTCCGTTTCTGAAGACGTCGCACATTGAATTGGACAATGGCAACAATCTGGGGAAGCAGACGCAACTTTGACGGCACTGCATTACAGATTCTTAAGTCGGACATCTGTCCAGCGGAAAGAACCTGTACATATCAGTGTGTGCTGATGTGTTCCTGTTTTCACACGTTTGGATGAGTTCGCGATGCGACGCGGTCTTTTCAGCGCGCGAGGTTCTGCTTCAGGAACATCGCCATGGCCGCATTGAGGTAGTCACGATTGGCTTTCTTCTGGAAGCCGTGCCCTTCGTTATTGGCATAGATGGTCCACACCGCTTTGCCGTTGCCCCGGACCTTCGCGACGATTTGCTGCGCTTCGGTAAAGGGGACCCGCGGATCGTTTCGTCCGTGCGCGACGAGCAGGGCCGAGTGGATTTTCTGCGCGTTGTTGAGCGGGTCGATCCGGGTGAAGAAGGCCCGCATTTTGGGATCGCGCTCGTCGCCATACTCCGCGCGCCGCAGATCCTGGCGGTAGGCGCTCGTCGTTTTGAGCATGGTGTTGAAGCTGGCGACGCCCACGATGTCGACGCCCGCGCGAATGCGATCGCTGTAGTGCGTCAGCGAAGCCAAGACCATGTAGCCGCCGTACGAGCCGCCGTAAACGGCCACGCGGTGGGCGTCGAGATCAGGTTGCGTGGCGATCCAATCCAGCAGAGCGCCGATGTCGCGGACGCTGTCCTCGCGTAGCTCGGCGTTATCGAGCTTGAGGTATGTTTTGCCGTAACCCGACGAACCGCGAACGTTCGGGGCGATCACCGCCAGCCCCAATTCGTTGACGTAAAACTGATCGATGTCGGAGAAAAGCGGACGATATTGCCCCTCGGGACCGCCGTGAATGCTGATCAGCACGGCCGCCGGACGCGCCGGGGAGGCACCGCGCGGTTTGTAAACGTAGGCGGGAATCTCGCGGCCGTCGAAAGACTTGTAGTGGACGGCCGCGGGCGTCACGAAGGTCGAAGCTGGCAGGCCGCCCGTTTCGCTGAAGGTCCAGCGGGTGAGTTGGCCATCGGCCAGCGTGAGTGAAAAGACGTCGGACGGCGCTTCGGGCCGAGCCAGGGTGAATCCCAGCTTGCTGCTGTCAGGTGAAAACTCAAGACCCGTGATGACGCCCGGTTCGACTGGCGTCCGCTTGGGACGGTCGTTCTCGAGCAAGTAGAGGCCGCTCGCTCCGTCTTCGTTGACCGTGAAAGCGACGTGCCCCGAACGGGGGTCAACGGCGATTTCCTCCACGTCCCAGGGAATGTCTGGGGTCAACCAGGTGTATCGCAGCGTATCGGCGTCGACGCGGGCCAGTTGCAAGAATTCGCTTCGGGCATCGCTCGAAAGGTAAATCGATTTCGAGTCGGCCGCATAGCGCATCGGGCCGAAGGCGTAGGGAGGCTGCCCTTCGAGGGGAATGTCGCGTTTTTCGCCCGTGGCCACGTCGAGAATGGCCGGATACGACTCGTTGATCGAGACATAGCGGCTCATCAACAGGCGCGACGCGTCGCCGGAAAAGTCCTGCGCATTCCAAAACTGTCCCGGTGCGCGGAATAGGGGATGCATCGAGCGAGGTGCCCGCGGATTCGCCGTGAACAGGTCAGTGTCGCGGCCATTGCGCTCGTTACTGGCGATTATGATCTTGGCTCCGTCGCGACTGACGGCTTGGACCTGGTTACGGGATCGTCCATCGGTGAGCCGCGTGGCACGGCCGGTCTGGCCGTCGAAGAAATACACCTGATCCCGCTCGCTCCCACCTTCACTCATAGAGATTAGGAGTGAGCCATCGGTCGCCTTGCGGAGCGTGTGCCCCAGCACGGGCTCGTCGTAGAACGTGATTTGCTCGCGTCGGCCCCCCGGCTCGTACACGCGGTGCAGTTGCATGGTGTTGCCAAACCGCGTGGCAATCAGCAGACCCTTACCGTCGGGCGCCCAGCCGTGAAAGACGGCCGTCCGCGCGCTCTGATATTGCCGCAGGCGGTCGGCGATTTCTTCGGGAATGTTCGGGACGCTCTGAGTGGCGATGGCCGGCGGCTTCAGGGGATCAGTCTCGTCGGCATGAGCCGCGCGAACCACGATGAATGCAATCAGCGTCGCCAAGGCGTGCAGCATGGGGAAGTCCTCTTGAGGCTCTGTCTCTCGAAGTTGCGTCGCTTAGAGATGCGTGACGAAAGTCGCGTGGCCCAACGGCGGCCGCGCTGCTTTGCCGGCCTTCGGTCATACAATACAATGTCGGCCCAACGCGGTGTCGGACCACGAACGACGCCGGCTCATGAAGGTAGGCGAATCCTCGCTCAGAGCCGTGCCGATCGCCGCTGATTGTAACGGCGTGCCCGCGGCTCGCCAGGAGAACGACGATGGCAACGCAGAATCCGTTTCAGGCCGAGGCGACCCTTAAGACGAAGGGGGGCACCTACACCATCCACCGGCTGCGAAAACTGGCCGAAGACCGCATTGCCAACGTCGATCTACTGCCGTATTCAATTCGCGTTTTGTTGGAATCGTGCCTACGGAACGTTGACAACTTCATCGTCAACGAGTCGGACGTCGTCGAGTTGGCGAATTGGAGTGCCGGGTCGTCCAAGACGAACGAAGTTCCGTTCAAGCTCGGGCGAGTGGTGCTGCAGGACTTCACCGGCGTGCCGGCAATCGTCGACTTGGCCGCACTTCGTAGTGCGATGGTGCGCATGGGGGGCGACCCGAAGAAGATCAATCCGTTGGTGCCGTGCGATTTGGTGATCGACCATTCCGTGCAGGTCGATCAATTCGCGACTCCCGAGTCGCTGCAATTCAACGTCGAGAAGGAATTCGAGCGGAACATCGAGCGGTACCAGTTTCTGCGCTGGGGGCAGCAGGCATTCAACAATTTTCGCGTCGTCCCGCCTGCGACAGGCATCGTTCACCAGGTGAATCTCGAGTTCCTGGCAAAAGTCGTGCTGACCCGCGACGGAGTGGCCTTCCCCGATACGCTTGTCGGGACTGACAGTCACACCACGATGATCAACGGCTTGGGCGTCGTAGGCTGGGGCGTTGGCGGCATCGAGGCCGAGGCCGTGATGCTCGGTCAACCACTCTACATGCTCACGCCCGAAGTCGTCGGCTTTAAGCTGACTGGCAGTCTCAAAGAAGGCGTGACCGCCACGGATTTGGTGTTGATCGTGACGCAAATGCTCCGCAAAAAGGGTGTGGTAGGAAAATTCGTCGAGTTCTACGGAGCCGGTCTCGATGCGATGAGCCTGCCCGACCGCGCGACGATCGCCAACATGGCTCCCGAGTACGGCGCCACGATGGGCTTCTTCCCCGTCGACCAGGAAACGCTCGAGTACATGAAGCGCACGGGTCGCACGGCGGAAGAGGTTGATCTCGTCGATCGGTATTGCAAAGAGCAGGGGTTGTTCCGCACGGCGGCCTCGCCCGAGCCGCACTACACGAGCACGCTCTCGCTCGACCTGGCCACCGTCGAGGCGGCTATGGCCGGTCCGAAGCGGCCGCAGGATCATGTCTTCTTGAAAGACATGAAGACCCAGTGGCGGAAGGATCTCTCCGGCGCCTTTGGCAAGCCTGCGCCGACTGCTCCCATTCCAGTGAAGCTGAACGGCGACTCGGCCGAATTGACGGACGGAGCCGTTGTGATCGCGGCCATCACGAGCTGCACGAACACCAGCAATCCGTCGGTGATGATCGGCGCAGGGCTCCTGGCACGCAACGCAGTGAAAAAAGGACTGCACCAAAAGCCGTGGGTGAAGACGAGTCTCGCTCCCGGCAGCCGCGTCGTCACCGACTACCTCAAGAAGGCCCAACTCGACCAGCCGCTCAACGACCTCGGATTCAACCTGGTCGGCTACGGCTGCACAACGTGCATCGGCAACAGTGGTCCGCTGCCGGAATCGGTTTCTCAGGCGGTGAGCAAGGGCGATCTGGTGGCCGCGGCCGTCCTTTCGGGCAATCGCAACTTCGAGGGGCGCATCAATCCGCAAGTGCGGGCCGCCTACTTAGCCAGCCCACCGCTGGTCGTGGCTTACGCGTTGGCCGGCACCACCGATATCGATCTGGTCAAAGAACCCTTGGGGAAAGGGCACGACGGCAAAGACGTCTTCTTGAAAGACATCTGGCCGAGCCAAAAGGAGATCGCCGATACGGTCGCCGCTTCGATGTCGCCCGAGGCCTTCATCAGCGAATACGCCCATGCGACGCTGGGGCCTCCCGAGTGGCAAAAGATTTCGGCCGGGAAGGGGGAGCTCTACGAATGGGACCACGCGAGCACCTATGTCCAGGAGCCTCCCTTCTTCGTCGACATGCCGGAAACTCCGCCGCCGATCGGGGCAATTTCTGGGGCACGCGTCCTCGCCTGGATGGGCGATTCGGTGACCACCGACCACATCAGCCCGGCTGGTTCGATCAAAGCCGACTCGCCGGCCGGACTTTTCTTGCAGCAGCACGGCATCAAGCCGCTCGACTTCAACAGCTACGGCAGTCGACGGGGAAACGACCGCGTGATGACTCGCGGCACCTTCGCCAATATCCGCATCAAGAATCTGCTCTGCCCCGGTGTCGAAGGGGGCGTCACTCGCTACCTGCCGGACGGCAAGCAAATGTCGATCTATGACGCGGCAATGAAATACAAAGAGGATGGCACGCCTCTGATTGTGTTGGCCGGAGAAGAGTACGGCACGGGCTCATCGCGAGACTGGGCCGCTAAGGGAACCTATTTGCTGGGCGTTCGGGCGGTCATCGCCAAGAGCTATGAGCGTATCCACCGCTCGAACTTGGTCGGCATGGGTGTGTTGCCGCTCGAGTTTCGCGAAGGCGAAGACGTCAAGCACCTTGGCTTGGACGGCACCGAGACCTTCGACATCAGCCTCGACGACTCGCTCAAGCCGCGGCAAGCGGTCGAAGTCACGGCGACGAAAACCGACGGCACGCCCGTCCGCTTCACGGCGTTGTGCCGGATCGATTCGCCGATTGAAGTGGAGTATTACCGCAACGGCGGCATTCTCCACAAAGTGCTCCGCGACCTGGCGAGATCGTGATTCGCGGTCGAAGCGGCGGCTAGACTTGGTACCGTGATGAGTCGTCGTCGGTCGCCGCCAGCTGCTTCTCCCGATGGGCCGAGCGCGAGCCTCTCTCCCTCTCTCCTCGGGATCGAAGGGGGGAGAGGCCGGAAGTGGATTTTAGCGATCCTATTAGCCGTCGCTTCGGTCGCCGTCTACGCGCCGACCTGGTGGTACGGGACGCTGTCTTACGATGACCCGACGTACGTCATCGACAACGTGCATGTGACGAGCGGGCTGAGCGGCCAAAACGTCGTCTGGAGTTTCACGTCGATCTACGACGCCAACTGGATTCCGCTCACGTGGATCTCGTTCATGCTCGACGTCGATCTCTACGGCGGTCGCCCGAGCGGCTTTCATGTCACGAATACGCTGTTGCACGCGGCCTGCGCCGTGTTGCTGTTCCTGGCTTTGGCGCGAGCGACGGGCAACGACCTGCGCAGCGCATTCGTCGCCGCGCTGTTTGCCCTGCATCCGTTACACGTCGAATCGGTGGCGTGGATCTCCGAACGCAAGGACGTCCTGAGCCTCTTTTTCGGACTGCTCGCCCTGTGGACCTATGTGCGATCGGCAATCGGCGGCGGGCGACTCAACCTCGTGCTGTCTTTTTTCTTCCTGGCACTGAGCCTGATGGCCAAGCAGACTTTGGTGACGCTGCCCTTTGTTTTCTTGCTGCTCGACCTTTGGCCGCTCGGGCGCTGGCAGCTCGCGCGCGGCCCGTTGCCCGGTGCCGAAGCGCCCGCTCTCCCGTCTCAATCGGCGTCGATCTGGCGCCTGGTCGTCGAGAAACTGCCGTTTTTCGGTCTCTCGGCGGGATTTTCGGTGGTTGCCGCGTCGGTGCAAGCTCGCGGAGGCGCGATCCAGCAAGCCTTTCCCTTCTCCTTGCGGTGCATGAACGCGGTCGTCGTTTACGCGACGTATCTGGAGAAAACCCTGATTCCGATCGACTTAGCGATTTACTATCCGCATCCGGGCTTCGCACTCAGCTTGCCGCTCGGAGTCGCACGCGTGATTGTGTCGGGCCTGGTGCTGCTGGTCGTCTCGACGGTCGCCGTTTTGTTTCTGCGCCGCATTCCGTATCTGTTCGTCGGCTGGTGCTGGTACTTGGGCACCTTGGTCCCAATGATTGGCTTCGTGCAGATCGGCACTCAGCAGATGGCCGACCGGTATACCTATTTCCCGTTGATCGGCATCTTTCTGGCGGTGACCTGGCTCGTCGCCGATTGGACGCCGGCGGGGGTGTGGCGCGCTCGGGTGCTTCCGGGGGGGGCCGCGATCCTGGTGATCGCTCTCGGGATCACCTCCTTCCACCAGATCGGTTGCTGGCGCGACACGATCACCCTCTTTCGCCACGCACTGGCTCTCGCGCCCGATCATCCGAATTCCCACGAGCACCTGGGGGGGGCCTATCTCTACGCGGGAATGCCCGAAAAGGCGATTCCCGAGCTGCAAACGGCTCTGCGAACCGGGCCGTCCTATGGATTGCTGCAATACGAACTGGCGAACGCCCTGGACAAGGCGGGCCGTGGCAACGAAGCCTTTGCCCACTACCAGGCGGCACTCGCGCTCGAAGAGACATCCGCCAAACCGCACAACGATTTCGCCGTCCTGCTGATGAGCCGGCATGAGGACGCCGAGGCCAGACGACATCTCGAGCGCGCAATCGAGCTGGACCCAGCCTTGGCCAATGCGCACGCAAACCTGTCGCTGTTGTGTGCCAAGACGCACGACTACCCCCGTGCCATCGCCGAGGGAGAACGGGCTTTAGCCCTTGATCCGAAGCTGATCGACTGCCATCACTACATCGCCGTGGCTCTCCGGGGGGAAGGGCGATACGACGAGGCGATCGGACGGCTCGAGCGGCTTATCCAGCTGGCCCCCGACTATCAGGTCGCCCGCAAAGAGCTTGAAGTCACCCGGGCCATGCAGCAGCGACAGCGTCGCTAACGCGCGCCGAAACGGTCAGTTTCCGGGGAGCAGACTGCAAATCGGGCCGCCGGTCGCCCCAGGGCCGTCTTGCCGCCCAGGGGCACTTTCCTTATTCTTGCGTCCGAATAGCTCGTCCCCCAGACCGGATCATCATCCGAGGGCCAACGATTGAGCGCAACTGCCCCGGCGTCCCGTACTGACGAACCGCTGATTGCGGTTTTTATCGACTTCGAGAATCTCGCCATCGGCGTGCGCGGAATGAAATCGGGGGACTTCCGCATCCAGCTCGTGCTCAAGCGCCTGCTGGAAAAGGGGCGGATCGTCTTCAAGCGGGCCTATTGCGACTGGAGCCACTACCGCGACGCCATCCGCGAATTCCACGCGCAGGGCATCGAGCTAATCGACATCCCGCAGAGCAAGATGAGTGGCAAGAACAGCGCCGACATCCGCATGGTCGTCGATGCCATGGACCTATGCTACTCGAAGCATCACATCGACATGTTCGCGCTCGTCTCGGGCGACAGCGACTTTTCGCCGTTGGTCTCGAAGCTCAAGGAAAACAACAACCGCGTGATCGGTTGCGGCGTGAAAAGCTCGACGTCGGACTTGCTGATCGCCAACTGCGACGAATTCATCTATTACGACGACCTCGTGCGGACAGCCCAAAAGGGGGTCGCCGCGGCCGCCGCCCCGAAAAAGGGCGTCAAGCGCCGCGAGGACAAGAAGCAAGAGGCCCTCGACCAGCTGCTCGATGTGGTGCATTCGCTCGAGCAAGACTACGACCCGATCTGGGGCTCGATGCTCAAGCAAGTCATCCGCCGCGTACACCCCGGCTTCAACGAGGGCTACTACGGCTACAACAGCTTCTCTGAACTCCTCGAAGACGCTGCCGCCAGCAACCTGATCGATCTCGAATTCGATCAATCGCGTCGCAACTACCAGATTCGGCCGAAGAAGGGCTGAGCGGCGAGCAACGAGGATGGAGCGTCGCGCGACGCCCGTTACTTCGTGGTGGGCGGACTTGGTCGGGCTTTATTTACCCCTCGAGCAATCAAGCATCCACTGTTCGTAGGCGTCGAGGTCGAGCGCGCACTCGGATGCCGCGCGCCCGACAGCCTCAAGCCGCTCTTCAATTTCAAGAAATTGCGTGATGCCGATAGGCTCCGATTGGGTGGTCACGCGTTGTGCTCTTTGACGATATTCATCGAGCTGAAGCGACGAGATTATGTCGGGCCGGAACTTGTGGGCATCTAGGATCTCGTGGAACTTGGCCGCACGCTCAGCTGGGTCAGCAATGTCGAGTAGTCGTTCTTCGGAATCAAGGACCGCCAAATAAATGTTTAGCGCAGTCGCAGGATCGCGCATGGCCTTTCCCTGAATCTCATATTCCTCGAAAACTGGGGTCATGATTGAGAATCGCTGAGCGAGAACCGAGTTGAAATCCGTGAGGTCGGATTCCGTCAGGTAATCGATGCGTTGTTCAATCTTATCGAGCAAGTTAGTTATCCGTTGTTTGATTAACGGCCGCACATCCCGTGAATCATCGAATGTGAGGCAGTGCTCGAGGACGCGAGACCAGTGCGATTCGCTTTGAAATCCATGCATGAAGTCCAGGCATTCCTCGGATTTCGGATCCTCGAACCCGAATAACAATGGTGCTCGACCCGAATGATCGTCCTTCGCTTCAGCGATCGGAATTGCCGATTCGCGAGGAAGCATAAGCCATCCGCTGGATCGCCAAATCGGAAAATGTCGTCGGATGAAGCGGTAAAGCAGAGTGATGCTCAGCAGTAAATCGCTGGAATCCTCAGGCCAGCCCTGGTGGAAAACGCGATTCCTTACCCGGTGCGTGTAGGCCAGCTGCTGCGTATCGTCGTCGGTAATCAGCGATTCCTCAGCAGCTAGAGTCAGGAGTTCGTGAAATTGCCGTGAAACCAGGTTTCGGCGTTTCCTATTGTGTTTGCGAACGCCCGCATACCAAGTGGTTCGGTCCCATAAGAATGCTTTTTCTGCCGTTCTGCGCAATTCAAGTTCGATGATATTGTCCAGAAGAACGATTGCGAGTCGCTGATGGTGCGGGTTCGTCGCACACGCCAGATGGTTAGCCTCGACCAGAGTCACTAAGATCCGATTGACTGTCTCCATTACTTTCTCTCGGTTTCTCGACCTCAAAGTTCGAAGTTGATTTGTATTGGCATTTCGGGCCGGACACACGCCGAAATGGATAGGTTCGCCCTCTCTCCTATGGCAATGCGCTCACCGCTCTGTGCTTCCGCTCGCGTTGTACCGCTGAACGAGATAGACGATCACGATCCCCGCGGCCAAGCCGTTTGTGATTCCCATGCAGCCGCCGACGAGGAACGAGCGCTCGATCATGATCCAGGCCCACTCGCGGTTCGTCGAGCTGATCAAGAGGACCAGCGGACAGGAGCCTGCCGAGATGGCCCCAACCAATCCACCCAGAATGGCTCCGCCGATGGCGCCTCTTGCATAGGTCGCTTTACCCGCCAGTGTCAGGCCGAAATGGGCCGCGGCGGCCGCGGCTCCGGCTCCGACGGTCAGCCCAATGGCGTTGCCCAGCACGAGCCTCAGGAAATAGACCGCGCGAAACGTTTGGTCAGCCGGCGCTTCGAGCGGAGGCACCCCCCATGTGGCCACGACGACGATCGTGAGCACATACGGCGGCATCAGGCCGAAGAACAATCCAGCCAAGGCTGCAAAGACGACGAGTCGTCGGTGTAAATCGGGTTGTGCGATTGATGTGGGCATAGGCAACCTATCGGGACGTAGAATCTGAGGAGGCCGGCAGTCCGCTGGGCTGCGTTGACTGGTTTCTCTTCTGCACTGCAAAGATCAACAACCGTAGAGTCTGCTCGACGATCAAGAAGTAAGCCGTCGCACTTCCGATCATCCAAGCCAGGTAACTGGCGTGGGATGCGAAATGCTGCTCCCAGCCGTGCTGGATCGCGAAGGCGACATTGACATTCGGTTCCGGCGGCGTCACGAGGCGGCTAACAGTGATCACTCCGACGAGCACCAGCGCTGCACGCCACCAAACACCGCGCGGCATTCCGAGTCGCGCGACTCCGTAGAGTCCGATTCCCAGTGCCACGACATGTGTCAGAACTGACGTCGGAAAGAATTCTCCGCCGGCAGCCAGGTCGGCCAGCCACAGTGGAAGGCCCATCAGGCCCAACAGCACACCCGCGCCGTTGAGTGCCGCGTTTTGCATCAGAAAACCGGCGCCAACGAGCAGGGCCGCGATATGACACGCCCAAAACAAGTCGTACCACTCGCCCCGAACGAGATGGACCATCGCATGAATCACGTAGCACACAATGGCGGCCCACCCCAACACCGTTCTCGAACGAGTCGGTTCGACAGAGCGGTCGCTGGATGATGCGCGATTCGGCATGGGCGTGGGTCATATCCGAAGAGTCGCGGTCCGTTCAGTGGCGCGATCACTATATCAAAATAGAATCGCTCTCAATCGAAATCCTCGGCCGCGATCGTCGCGTGATGCGGCTGTTCGTGCGAAAATCGGAGTGTGTCCCATTTTCCCTTCACTGCCGAGCTGGGCGTCGAACGCTATTTGAGTGGCGTGCGGATCGATTCGTTTTTGGCGAAGCATTTTCGCAATTACACGCCGTGGCGGCTGCAGCGATTGGTCACGGCTGGGCAAGTGAAGATCGACGGCAACACGGTCGAGATCACGGAACGCGTCTACTACGGCGACTCGGTGAGCGTGCGGCTGATTGAGCCGCCGGACAAGTTGCATCGTCCCCAGTCTTTGCCGCTCGACATTGTTTACGAGGATGTATGGCTGATCGTTGTCGACAAGCCAGCGGGGCAGATCGTGCATCCGGCCGGCGATTTGCAGACAGATACGCTGTGTAACGCGCTGCAGCATCATTTCGATCAGCAAACGAGCTGGCCCGGATTGCTGAGGCCGGGCATCGTTCATCGGATCGACCGCATGACCAGTGGGCTGATCGTCGTCGCCAAAGAGCATCTGGCTCATCGCCAGCTTTCGATCCAATTTCAGCAGGAACGCATTTGCAAGAGCTATTTGGCACTCGTCGAAGGCGTGTTGTCGAGCGACCACGGAACGATCGATGTCCCGATCGGGACGTCGCCGGACGTCGGCAGTGTTTTGATGTCGTGCAGTGCCGAGGCTGGCGATCGGCGTCCGTCCCGTACTGAATACGAGGTCATCGCGCGAGGTTCAGAACACACACTCGTCCGGGCGCATCCTCGCACCGGTCGCAACCATCAGATCCGCCTGCACTTCGCCGAGATTGGCCACCCACTCGTCGGCGACGAGTTTTACGGCCCCTTCGGCGCGATCAAACTCAGCAAGGCCGAGTACAAAGCCCTGTGCGCCCGACGGGCGAATGGCCAGGCCAACGACTCCAATCGCGACTCAGCAGACGAAACCGAGGTGGGCGACCCAACCGGCCGCCACGCGCTGCACGCTCACCGTTTGGAATTCGAGCACCCGATTCTGGGCGGCCGCATCGCGTTGGAATCGCCGCTGCCCGTCGACCTACGGGCTCTTATCGACGAGCGGGCAATCGAGGACTACGTCGCGGCCGCCAACTCGAGCGTCTCCATGACCTCGGGTCGATCGATCGCAGTATCGGCTTCGCACCAGTGGTCGTAGCTCAGTTTGTTGAAGCCGTCGAAGGCCGCGGTTTTGTAGCATTCGGCCATTGTCGGGTAGTTGAAGACGGTGTCGCGGAAGTAGTCCATCGTGCCGCCGAGTGCCATCACCGCCTGGCCGATGTGCACGATTTCCGTGGCCGCTTCGCCGATGCAGTGAATGCCCAAGAGTTTGCGCGTGTGGCGGTGGAAGAGGATTTTCAGCATGCCGGTCGTGTCGCCGATGATGTGGCCGCGGGCGATTTCCTTGTAGCGAGCGACGCCGACTTCGTAGGGCACGCACTCGGCCGTCAGCTTTTGCTCGGTCTGGCCGACCATCGAGATTTCGGGAATCGAAAACAGTCCGTACGGCAGATGTTTGCAAGCCTCGAACGGCTGGCCGAAGGCATGGCAAACGGCCCGGCGGCCCTGTTCCATCGAAACGCTCGCGAGCGCCGGGAAGCCGACGACGTCCCCGACGCCGTAGATGTGCGAGACCCAAGTCTGGTTGTGTTCGTTGCACCAGAGGCGTCCGCGTTCGTCGGGCTCGAGCCCGGCTGCTTGGAGGTTGAGGCCGACCGTATCGCCAACGCGTCCGACGGTGAAGAGCACCGTTTCGCCCACGAGCCGCTTGCCGCTTTCGAGTTGGACGAAGACCATCCCCTGCGGCAGCTTGTGGATGCCGACGACGTCTTCGCCGAGCCGGAAGACAATTCCCAGCGAACGGGCGTGGTAAATCAGCGTGTCGACGATTTCGGAGTCGCAGAAGTCGAGGATGCGTTCGCGGCCGTCGACGACGGTGACTTGCACGCCCAACGTGGCGAGCATGATGGCGTACTCAATGCCGATCACGCCGGCACCCACCACAATCATCGAACGGGGAATCTGTTCGAGCTTCAACAATTCGTCGGAATCGAAGACGTGTTTGCCGTCGAACGGGATGTGCGAAGGGCGTGACGGTTTCGTGCCGCAAGCGACCAGGATGTATTCGGCGCGCAGGATGCGCGAACCCTCGTCGCCGCTGGTCACCTCAACTTCGTGAGGGCCGACGAACCTCGCCTCGCCCGCGAACAGGTCGATGCGGTTACGTTGCAGTTGATCCTGCACGACGTCGACTTCGTGCTGCGTGACTTGCTCGAGCTTCCGGCGGAGGTCGCTCATCGTCACCTGCCGTTTGCGGCGGTACGCGTCGGCGTAAATCTCGCGCTGACGGTAACCGGTCAGATGCAGGATGGCCTCGCGCATCGTTTTTGACGGGATGGTGCCCGTGTGCAGACAGACGCCGCCCATCGAGTCGGTCCGACGCTCGACGATCGCCACGCGTTTGCCGAGCTTGGCGGCGGCAATCGCGCCCTTTTGTCCGGCAGGTCCACTTCCAATCACCAGCAGGTCGTAGTTCATCGCTGTCACATCCAACGTCGAGGGGGAGGGGTATTGGCCCGTGAAGTATCGACGTCTGGGCAAGCAACGCAATTTAAAAAGACCCTTCCGGTCTCGTAAGAACGCCTCGCTACGTAGACCGTATGGACTTTGCGGGATGTGCCGTCATCCGCGCGGGCCTCCGTAAACGGCCGCTTGTGCGGACGCCGCAGTTTGAATCGCGCAATCGGGCGGGCAGCCTGGGCGAGGCCGCAAACGGGCGCTGCGGCGAACGTCCTTCAGCGAGTCTCCTCGCCCAAGCCGGCACCTTTGCTCTCTGAGCAGACGGTGCCGAACCCTCCGCGAATTCCGATTGGGCGGATTGCGTAAGAGCTGGAAAAATCTGGATTTAAATCGATTCTGAAGGCGTCCGCGATTGCGGTGATCCGCTTGGACACGGACTACGTTTGTGGATATCAATGGGCGCAGGCGGACCGGTCGGCGGTCAAGCGTGATCGATCAAGCGACGTCGGGTGCCGCCAGCCGCGCGAACGCGGCCACGCAGCCGCGTCTGTTCTCGTTCCGTTTCGGCGCCGGTTCGCTTCACCGCGGACTGTTTCGAGGCCGGTCAAAGTCCACGACCGCCAGGAGTGTTTCGCCATGCCAAATGCAGACGGTCCCTTTCCGGACGATCGGGATTCAGGATCGCAGCCGTGGAAGCCGGGACATACGTCGGGTCGTTTTGCCCCACCCAAGCTGGTCAACTACCTCGGATTCGGAACGGCGAGCATTGTGCTCGGCACCGTGCTGATCGGCTGGGTGCTTTATCGCCAGTTCCTGGTCGATGTGCCGAGAGAGCACGTCGCGATCATGATCAAGAAGGAGGGGCTCGACCTCGACAACAATGACCAGGTCGCCCCGGACGAGGACCATCGTGGCGTGCAGCGTGCGATGCTCACCGAGGGACGCTACTTCCGCAATCCCTACTATTGGGATTGGAAGATCGAGCCGCAGGTCGCCATTCCCGATGGGATGATGGGGATTCGCATTAGCCTGGCCGGCGATGACCTGCCGTATGGCGAGTTCTTAGCCAAGCTCGATGCCGACGGCCAGCCGACCACCAAGGGAGTCGTCCCAGGAGTGCTCCGGCCGGGTCGTTATCAGATCAACCCTTATTTGTTCCAAATCGATCAAGGCAAACCGGTGACTGTTCCCGCGGGCTTCGTGGGAATTCAGACCAATTTGGCAGGCCCCTTCGCCAAAGATCCGAACCGGTTTCTGGTGCCCAAAGGCTTTCGCGGCGTCGAGGCAGAGCCGCTGCAGCCCGGGACCTACTACGTCAATCCGTACGAAATGCGAATCAACCTGGTCGACTGTCGCAGCCAGCGTTTCAACTTGGCGGCGAAGAACGAAGACATGGGCTTTCCGTCGAAGGACGGTTTCTGGGTGAGTCTGGACGGAATCATCGAGTTTCGCATCAAGCCCGAAAAAGCCGCCGAGGTTTATGTCATCTACAACGAACACAAAAACGGCGACGCGATCGACGAAGAGATCATCGACAAGATCATTCGGCCCAGCGCGCTGAGCTTTTGCCGTCTGAACGGCTCCAACGAGAGCGGTCGCCAATTCATTCAGGGTGTAACGCGGACGATGTTTCAGGACGAATTTCAAAAGGCGATGAAGGCCTCGTGCGATCCGCTGGGCGTCGAGATCATTCAGGCGCTGATCACCAAGATCAAACCGCCCCAGAAAATCGCCAAGCCCGTGCGCGAGCGCGAGATCGCCAAGCAGCAAGAGCTGCAGTACCGCCAGCAGATTTTGCAGCAGGTGTCACAGCAGAAGCTGGCGATCGAAACGGAAATGGTGAAACAGAAGGAAGCCTTGGTCAAAGCCGATCAGCAGGTGATCAAGCTCACGACGCAAGCCAAACGAGAGATGGACGTCGCGATCACGAAGTCCAACCAGGACCTCAAAGTCGCGCAGTTTAAACTCGAAGCGGCCAAGGACGAGGCGGCGGCCGTCGTCTCGAGAGGTAAGGCGGCTGCGGAAGTCGTGCAGTTCCAGAATGAGGCAGAGGCCGCCGGTTGGAAACAATCGGTGGCGGCGTTCGGTGGAGAAGGGGGTGCCTTCGCACGCTTCACGCTCTACAAAAAGATGTCCGCGGCTTACCGCGAGATCATGGTGAACACCAAAGACAGCCCGATCATGCAAATCTTCCAGTCCTTCAACGCACCGGGGGACGTGGCGCACAAACCGGCCGGGAAACTCGGCACGCCCGAGAAACTTGCACCAACGTCGCCACCCAATCCAACGCCGCGGGCCGCCAGTCTGACCCGCAGTGACAACGGCGGCGTTCCCAGCATTGGCGGCGGCGCTCGGCAGTCGAGCCCGAGCCAAGGAGAGCGATCCCATGACTAACCCTGCGAGTTCCACGTCCTCCCGCGCAAAACGGTTCGTTCCGACGTTGGCGCTGATCGTGCTCGTCTCCGCCGTTGCGTGGCAGATGATCGAGTGGAATTTCAACCGCATCTATGTTCCAGAAGGGAAGAGCCTTCTGTTGCGCTATAAGGGCTTTCCGGTGCTCGTGCGCGGCAAACCGCCGGCCCAGCCGGGACACTTCGCGCGAGTTGATGACGCGGGCAATCCCCTCGAGATTGGATTCCTCGAGCGCTTAAGAGGTCCCGGTCGACACTTCTATTGTCCGCTCTGGTGGGAACGGGAGTTGGTTGAAGACCTGGTGATCGACGGCGGCAAGGTCGGCGTCGTGACCTGCAAGATGGGTGACGACCTGCCCCGCGGCGAATTCCTGGTCGACGGCACGCTTGGCACAACGACCTACAAAGGTATCCTGCGCAATGTGCTCGCGCCGGGCCGGTATCGGGTCAATCCGTATGCCTATACGGTGGAAGTCATGGCCGAGAAGGTCCTGAAATCCGGCGCGCAAGATAAACACGCGGGGTGGGTCAACATTCCGACGGGCTACGTCGGCGTCGTCACGTGCCTGACTCCCAACAAAGCGCGCGGCACGCTCCCTGGCATTCAGAACAAGGTGCTGCAGCCCGGGCTGTATCCGGTCAATCCGAAAGAGGAGCAGATCGACATCATCGGCGTCGGGTTCAGCGTCACGAGCGTCAACTCGAATTTCAAACGCGAAGCCGACAACCAGGTGTTGATCGACGAGAGCGGCGAACCGATTATCGCCGATGACGACAGCGGTATTCGCTTCCCCTCGAACGACGGCTTCGACATCCACATGGATTTCACCGCAGTCTGGGGCATCTCGCCGCTGCAAGCCCCCGACGTGATTCGCAAGTTCGGCACCACCGACGCCGTCGAGACGAAAGTCGTCATTCCGCAGATTGAAAGCATCTGCCGTAACCAGGGTTCCCGTTTGGGCGCCGTCGAACTGCTCGTAGGCGAATCGCGCATGAAGTTCCAGGAGGATACGTCAGCCGCGTTCGAAAAGGTCCTGCAAGAAAAGGACCTCACGCTGTTACACGGACTAGTGCGGCACATCTACATTCCGCTCGACGTTCGGCAGCCGATTCAAGAGAGCTTCATTGCCGACGAATTGAAACTCACGAACGAGCAGAAGCAGATCACAAGGAAGACCGAAGCGACATTGCAGGAAGCGACCGCCAAGGTCGAATACGAATCACAGCGGATCGCCGTCGAGACCGAAAAACTCGAAGCCGAAAGGATTGCCGAAGGACGCAAGACGGCCGAAGAGACGCGAGCCGAGACCGTGCAAAAGCAGGCGGCCATCGACCGCAAGACCGCGGAGATCCAAGCTCAGGCGACG
>DASRXU010000144.1:0-2141 GCA_035687365.1 Planctomycetaceae bacterium
CGAAGCTATCGCAGCTCTGCGGACCGATGCGAGCGGCAAGCCGCCTTCCGCTGACGTGGCGACCACGTCGAGTGCCCCGAGCGTCTCTCCTGAAGACCGCGCCGAGCGCCGCCAAGTGACGGTGATGTTCTCCGCCAAATAGTGTTGAAATTAAAGGATTTTCTACGAAAATCTCGGATCGACCCCCGGCCTAGCTATCCCAGCCGCCATGCGACCGCCGGATCGATTTCGCCGTCTCATATCGGAGCATATGGAACGGTCGCTATTCCCCAGCATGGAGCTACGCTGCCTGTGCGAAAGGATGCGCGCTATGGGAGGCGACCCCATGAGGAAGCGTGAACGAGCGGTCATCGCCCACCACGAAGCCGGTTACGCGCTGGGCCTTCCTTCGATAGGAAATCTTCGCCTGGACGAGGAAGTTGTCCGCGCGCTGAGCGACGCCCTCGGCCGCGCCTGCGGCGCGTGCTCGCTCTGCTGCAAGCTGCTGCAGATCGACGAGCCGGAGCTGAAGAAGCCGGCCAACGAGTGGTGCCGGCACTGCCGCCCCGGCAAGGGCGGCTGCGCGATCTACGACGAGCGACCTCCGGTCTGCCGCGACTTCGCCTGCGAGTGGCTGATCAATCCTAAGGTCGGCGACGAGTGGCAGCCGCTACGCTCCAAGATCGTCATCTATATCACCGAGGAAGGCGGCGAATTTTTTCTCGTGTTCGTCGTCGACCCAGGTATTCCCAACCGCTGGCGCGAGGCGTCGTACTACCAATCAATCAAGGCCGCGGCCCTGAGCGGCCTGCGCAGCGAAACCGGCACGTACTTGCAAACCCTCGTCGTCATCGGCGAGCGCCGTTGGCTCATCCTTCCTCACCGCGACGTCGAAATCACCTCGCGCTGGTACAAGGTGGTGCCGATCGGCGACGACCAATGGGAGGTGCTCATCTTCAACGACGAAGAGCACGGGCGACGGGTCCTCGCTGCCGTGGACCAGTATGTCGAAACTCTGACGCCCGAGCTGATAGCGGAGGCAGAGCTGATAGCGGAGGCAGAGGCCGAACAAGACGAACAGCTCATACGTGAAGCAGATGAAGCAGCGGCCATCTACTCCGCCGAGGACGGCGACATCTTCTGAGAACGAACCAGGAGAAATGGATGGGGCTTTCCGTTTGCGCAACTCCGCCAACTCGTCATTCTGCATCAAGAGCAGGGCTGCCGCCCTCGCCAACCTGCCACACCGGGCAAGGTGGTGATCTCACAAGGATGCGGCCGTAACAGGCAACCAAACGGGGCTCATTATGGAATATCCCGTACAAACTATCGCGCGGCTTACCCGGCGCCTCGGTCGCGCGCCTACGCCCGAAGAGGTCAAAGCTGAACGCGACATGCTGATGCGGGCTGTCTACGGTTCGATGCTGTTGGCTGAGATATCGTTTGCCGACGAGGTGTTGCGCAAACAAGAGGGCAACTGCACGATCCTGTCGCCGGTCAAGTTCATGGGAGCCCCCAAGCGACACTTAGGGCCGATCGAAGAGGACTAACTGTTGCTCACCGTCTACCCTCGGCTTGCTGCTTCGAGCACGCTGCCGCGTCGGAACCGGCTTGCGTCTGGGACGACCATCAGGAATGTGTTTCTCCACGCCGGCCGAGGATTGCCCGACGCGCGCCATTTGCAACGCGCATCTGATCTCCGGCTGGCGTGGGTAACTTTCACAAAACTTGGTTTTTAAAATGAACCATCCGATCCACAAGACTACAACGCAATGGCCTAACTTGAATATTTGATTGTAAATCAATTACTGGCGAATGATCCTCAGTAGCCTTTTCGGCTGCGCGAGTGACGTTCCCGACCAAGCCATAATGATATCGATACGATGGAAGTGGCGAAGTCATTTGATGTTCTCCACTCGGTATGGTCTCGTCTCGTCGCGTCGCGACCCGCCGCATCGTCCCAGCAATTTGCACTGTTATGTTTTTAATAGAGACTCAGCCATACACATGTATATGCAAATAGCTGAGACAGTGGTTGGGTCGCAGCGCGACCCATCGATATCGTTCACTGCTCGGCTCCACGCCAAGTCTCGCACGCTTGCTCCAGCTGTGCGATTGGGCGCGACGGGAGTCGTTGTCCTCACTGCGTCGCAGTATTTTCA
>DASRXU010000145.1:0-4536 GCA_035687365.1 Planctomycetaceae bacterium
ACGTGCCGGACTTGGCACGAGTTCCCATCCTTGGGCCCTCCTGCGGCGTTTAGTTTCTTCTTGGCAGAAAAAACATAAACGCCCGGAGGCCCTTGGGTTTAGCTCAAGCAATTCCCGGACACCCTCAAGCGGAGCTTGGGAACGCACTTCCCCGAAGCTCTGCTTCGGTCCCATCATCGCTACTCCTCGCAAGAGGGCGCGTGGAAATCGAAGCGGAGCTTCGAGGACATGCGGTCCCAAGCCGAGCTTGGGACCGAGGGCAATGGTGGGGCGGCTCGGCCGCCGGCCGATTACTGAGGTGCGGCCATGACGACGAAAGAGATTGTCTCGCTCGAAAAGAGCCTATTGCCGGATCTCCCCAGCTTCGCCATCAAAGGGCCGCTGATGTTTGTTGCACCAGCGGAGCACCTCCTGCGTGGCATTAGCTTTGAAGGATCGAGCTTCGATAAGGCATCCTTTGCCGTGACTACTTTCGTCATGCCACTTTGCGTGCCGACAAACCATTTGTACCTCAATTTCGGTAATCGCGTCCGACACAAAGGAGGGGGAGATCGATGGACCATGGGGATGCCAAACTTGGTCGCAGAACTCGGTAGCGCATTGAAACTCCAAGCAGTGCCGTTTTTATCGCGCGCCGAGTCCCTTCTCGACTTCGTTGAGGTGGCTAAGTCGTTTTCCGGCAACCCACATACGCCAAAGGTGATCGCGTTTGCTCTTGCGCGTGCTGGTCAAACCAAGCAAGCGGTTGAGGTTCTCGACCAACTGTTGAGTCAGCTTGACTTGAACGTCGCATGGCAGCGCGAGATTTCCGATCAAGCCAAGGCTCTGAGGTCTAAACTTGTAACGAATCCCATAGAAGCTCAGCAGCAACTTGACGCTTGGGAAGCCGAGACCGTCCACAATTTGGGACTCGATGACTTCGTGGTTAGACGACCCATTCGAAGACACTGCTGAGCGGCGACCGCTCAGCAGTGGCACACAAACTTGAATTCAAGCCCGAAAGTGGAACCAGCCGCCTGCATGAGGCAGAAAATTGCGGTCGGCATTGTTACTATCTGCTGGACACACACCACTCACGCCTCGCCCCGCAACGATTCCCGCCCGCGCGTCCCGCCACAAAGTCCGAACGGGGAATGTTCTGTCCCTCCCCCTGAGGTGATCGATGTTCGGTGGTCAACATCCGCTGCTTGATCGTCGCACTTTGCTCGAGGCCGGATCGCTCAGCCTCTTGGGGCTGGGTGCGAATCATCTTGTTCCGTTGCGGCAGGCGGCCGCCGGTCCAGTGACCGAGCCGAAGGCGCGCGGCGTCATCTACATCTTCTTGTCGGGCGGGTTGTCGCAGATCGATAGCTTCGACCCGAAGCCGCAAGCCCCGGCCGATATTCGTGGCGAATTTCGATCCATCGAAACCAGCACGCCCGGGCTGCAAATCTGCGAGCACCTGCCGCGTTTGGCTCAGCGCAGCCACTTGTGGTCGCTGTGTCGATCGCTCACCCACGGCTCGAACGACCATTCAGCCGGACATCACATGATGCTGACCGGCCGTAGCGACCTTCCGAAGGGATTTAGCCCGGTCGCGGCCCAATCGAGCGATTGGCCGTCGATCGCGTCTGTGGCTGGCGCCGTGGTGCGACAGCGGAACAACCTGCCTCCGGCGGCCGTGCTGCCCGATCGGCTCGTGCACAATACGCGCCGCATTATTCCCGGGCAGTTCGCCGGCATCATGGGAAGTCGGCACGATCCGTGGTTCGTCGAGGCAGCCCCGTTCAGTCACGCCAGCTATGGGGCCTTCCCGACCTACGAGTTCGATCACCAGGATCGCCCGAACACGCCGCGACGCACGCGGTTCGAGGCGCCGAGCTTGTCGCTGCCGCAATCGTTGACCCGCACGCGAATGCTGCGGCGTACCGATTTGCTGCGAGTCGTCGATCATCAGCGGGCCGACCTGGAACGCTGTGCCGACGTGGAAGAGTTTGACCGGTTTCGCCAGGGCGCCATCGGACTGCTCACCGATCGACGCATTCGCGACGCGCTCGACGTCGAGCAGGCTCCTGCGCGTTTGCAAGACCTCTACGGTCGCCATTCCTTCGGCTGGTCGCTGTTGATGGCAGCCCGGCTAATCGAGGCGGGCGTGAGCCTCGTGCAGGTTCATTTGGGCAACAATGAAACTTGGGACACGCACGGCGAAGCGTTTCCCCATTTGCGCGACAAGCTGTTTCCGCCCACGGACCAGAGTGTGGCCGCGCTGCTCGACGATCTGCACGATCGCGGACTGCTGGAAGCGACGTTGATCGTGATGGCGGGTGAGTTCGGCCGCACGCCGCGGATCAGCCACCTGCCGCAGTTCTACAAACTGCCTGGACGTGATCACTGGGGCGCGGTGCAGAGTGTGTTCTTTGCCGGCGGCGGCACGCGGGGCGGGACGGTCGTCGGCTCATCGGACAAGATCGGTGCGTTTCCGGCGAGCAACCCGAAGAGTCCTGAAAATCTCGCGGCTACGATCTACCAGTCGCTCGGCTTGCCCGAGACGCTGGCCTGGCGCGACGAAACGGGTCGCCCACATCAGGTCTACGACGGCCCGGCCATCAGCGAGCTCTTCTAGTCGGGCTACCGCATAATTGCGTGAAGACGCTTCGTCTTGAGCGTCGGCGCGTCGGGCGTCATTGCTTGCGCGACGTAAAGATAATCGGCTGGCAATTCCTCAATAAAGCCCGTCCGCAGCAAAGATCCGATGGGCACGCCTTGCGTGCCCAGAAGAGTGGCCACGTGGCACCCCGCTTCCGCCACTTCGACCAACGCGGCACGCAGCAGATCTCTCGTCTGCCGGGCGTTGAGCCGGTGAGTGCATAACAGATCGATCATTCCGACCAGGATCTCGCGGCGACCCCAAAACGGTTGCTTCGAGAAGTTCACAAAGCCGCGGACGCGTCCATCGAGTTCGAAGACGAGCGTACGAGGCACATTTGGAAAGGCCAGTTGTCTGGCGAGTGAAACTTCGTCCCACACGATGCCGAAGTCGGCCGCGCGGCTGAGCTCACGAGCCAATTCCAGGCAATCGGGGAGATCGGCGTCGCGGTAGGGACGAACGCGAGAAGGATCGGCCGGCGGCTTGGGCCGACCTTGCACGAGCCCCATCAGTTTGGAGCCCCAGCGATCGCGGGCCGAAACGGCGAACTCGGTGAGCGCTTGATGGTCGATCATGCGGGTCCAGAGGCTCACCTTCGCGACGACCTGCATCGCCTTCAGCCGCAACCAGAATTCCTTTCCCATCGCCGACTGTGAGGCCATGATCAAATAGCCCATATCGAACTGGGCGCCGCGGTCGCGATGGCGGCGGCGCTGCTCGAGCACGAGTTTCAGCGATACGGCCTGCGATTCGTACGCGGGATCGACGGAGAAGTAGGCGCCCGAAGTGCCGAAGATCGGATCGCCGTGCCAGTGAAAGTGCACGGGCTTCGCCGGATGAACGCCGACCAGTTTGGTGCCGTCGTACGCGGCCACCAGAAAGTCGCGCGCGCCGGGTCGGTCCGAAAAGAGCTCCCAGTCGATGAAGGAGCCCGTCCAGAGCCAGACCGGCATCTTCCCCTGATACCGCGCCTTCCAAATGTTGGTGCAGAAAGCGGCCAGTTCCTCGGGCTCGCCTTCGTACGTGCGAATTTCGATCATGAGGCCTTGGTTTGAGCCCGTCGATCGGTGCCGGCCGGACGGCCCGAAACGAGACGGGAATCGGAAAACCAAGCCGCGAGCTTTTTCAAAGTCCGCAGATACGTGCCGACGTGGACGTGAAAACCGTCGGCCTTGCGGTACCAGTTCCTTTTGACATCGGGGGAGGGGAGTAGACGCAGCGCATTGAATTCGCTCGCCCGGCTTTGTCCACGCTGTTCTGCGGCGAAGAATGCCGCGATCGCGCGACCCTGTTCCAGAAACACGGGCCAACAGCCGCAGGGCGAAATCGTTTCCGACAGATACGCCAATGACGGATCGGTCGGATGAAAAATTAAGAACGGCAGCGCGTCACAGAGCGCCCGGCCGGGCGGGACCGCACCCTGGAGCAGTGGATATTTGCGTTCGTAGCCGGTGGCGAAGATGACCGCGTCGATCGGCTCAGCATTCTGAGGATCGTCCGCAAAGCTCGCGGCCCCATCTTCGATGGCGGCAATACCTGAGCGCAGCAGGACTCGTTTCGACTTTAACGCGTCAACGATGCCGCGGTCGGAGAGTGCGAATTGATCCCACAAGCGGTCGGTCGGTGCTGGAAGTCCGACGCCGCGCGGATGACCGACCGTCATCGCGCGGATCACGCGGAACGATTCGCGCTGAACCCAAAACGGAAGCCATGACGTCGGACCGATGGCGGCGACGTCCCCTGGGCGTCCAAATACATTCAGCGGCACGATCCACGGCACCGATCGGAAGGCAATCACCGTGCGGGCCGCGACGCGACTGACTTCGTTGGCAATATCTGTCCCCGAGACGCCGAGCCCCACCACCAGCACCCGCTTGTCGGCAAAGCTTGCAGGATTGCGGTAGTCGGAC
>DASRXU010000146.1:0-16282 GCA_035687365.1 Planctomycetaceae bacterium
CGGAGCAGCGATGGGTTGGCGTGCGAGCCTGGCCGTGGCGGGCGCGATCTCGGTCGTCGGCGCGCTCTTGTGGCTGGGCGTGCATCCGGAAGCGCAGGATTTCTCCGAAGATGAAACGAGGAATCGGTTGTGAAGATCACCCATGTGATTTGTCAGGTGCTGCGGGTCGGAAGCGTCGCCGCCAAAACGGCCAGCTGCCAGGACGCAGTCCTCGTGCGGGTTCGCGCCGACGATGGGACTGAAGGGATCGGAGAAGCCGACTCGTCTCCCGAAGTCGTCAAGGCGGTCATCGACGCTCCCTTCAGCCACAACATCGCCTGCGGGCTGCGCGAACTCTTGATCGGTGAGAACCCGCTCGAAACCGAGCGGCTGTGGCACAAAATGTTGGCTGGCACCGTCTACTTCGGCCGCACCTCGGTCACGATCACCGCGATGGCCGCCGTCGATATGGCGTTGTGGGATCTGAAAGGAAAGCACTATGGGGAGCCGATCCATCGGCTGCTCGGTGGCAAACGCCACGACGCCATTCCCGCCTACGCCTCGATCCTATTCGGGCGCGACGGCCGTGAAACAGCCGACATCGGCCGCCGCTGGCGCGCGGCCGGCTATCGCGCCGTCAAATTCGGCTGGGAGCCGATGGGGAAATCCGAGGCCTTGGATCTCGAACTTGTCCGGGGCGCCCGCACGGGAATTGGCGAGGACGCTACGTTGCTGATCGACGCCGGCCTCGTGTGGGACGCGCGCACTGCGTTGCGGCGGTCGCAACAGTTTGCGGATTACAACATCGGCTGGCTCGAAGAGCCTTTGCGGCAAGACGACGTCGACGGCTACGTCTGGCTGCGCGATCGCTCGCCTGTCCCCATCGCCGCCGGCGAAGGGGAATGCGGCCGCGAGTCATTTCGGCCCCTCATCGATCGCCACGCGCTCGACGTCTATCAGGTGGACCTCTCACGGTGTGGATTCACCGACGCGGCATACATCAAGAACCGGGTCGAAGAGATCGGCGCCCGCCTGTGCAACCACTGCTACACGAGCCCCTTGACCGTCGCCAGCAGCCTGCATTGGCTCGCGACGTGCCGCGACGCCTTTTTATTCGAGGATTGCGTGGAGGATCTCCCGCTGCGTCATGAGCTGACGATCGAAAAAGTCCAAGCCGTCGATGGAACGATCAAAGTGCTGGACGGCCCCGGCCTCGGGGTGACGTTGAACGAAGACTTCGTCAAGTCGACCCTCGTCGCCGAATCGGGCCGCTAGAGGTCGACAGCTCGCCCCTTGTCGTTAAACGACGCGCCTAACGCGAACGCCCCTTAGTTAGCTTCGAGCGGACGGCAGTACGGGTGGTTGGGCAACAGGCCGATGCTGTCCAGATCAATCAGCTGGAAGCCGAGCTTCCATGCAGGCGAGTCCGGCTTCAGACGCAAATCGCCTTTCTCGAGATCCACGAACAGCGGATCGGCGCAGAGACTGTTGTTTTCCACACCGAGCGGTTGTTGGCCGTCCAGATATTTCTGGCCCCAGGCCGGATCGGTGGGACACCAGTAAAGGTTGTGGTCTGTGTAGGTGCCTTTGAGTCGGTCGCCGGGTCCGGTCGAGAAGGAGCGGTACTCGAGCACGGGCAGGTAATCGTTGCGCGGAGAGTAGATGATGTTCCGCTCAATTCGGGCGCCGGTGATGTCCAGTTTGGCGTTCTTAGGGCCGTAGGGATAAAGGCCGGGCACGCAGATGTATCCGTGGACGATGTTCGCCGGCCGCATCTTCCTGGGGCTCGGGCGAATATCCGCGATGATATTGTTGAGAATGTGGTTTCTGCCTGTCATCGAGATGCCAACCTGCACACTGTGGATCCGGTAGATCACGTTACCTTCCACGATCGTCTCGTTTTGGACGTCGTCGCAGCGAATGCCTGCCCCCATGTGCGTGCCGCTGCAATGGTGGACGAAGTTGTGATAGATGTGATTCGCCCGACCGCTTCCGGAAATGTAAATTCCGTTGCCGTCGCCCATCGATTCCATCACGTGATGGATCTCGTTTTTCTCCACCAGATTCTCGCGGGCGTGGAGAAACTTCTCGTAGTCGTACCACTCGCTCCAATCAAACGACAATTTCGTCTCGCCGATCTCGCGCCAACGAACCGCCCGCGACGCGTCGCCGGAGGGGTCTCCGCGCCCCATGGAGACGCGCCCGTTGACCGCGATCCCCGTGTAAGGCGTGTTGTGGATGAGATTATTGGCCACGTGATTGTTGCCGCTCTGCCAAACCATGATCGCCGGAGTGGCCCAGTAGACTTCCCCAGTGTCGCGCACCCAGTTGTTGACCACTTCGTTGTGGTCGTTCGTGTTCTTGGTGCCGGGGCCGTAACCAGCCAACAGGATAGCCATCGCACCCAGGTGGCTGAATGCGTTGCCGGCGATGCGATTCTGCTGGCACGTCAGGTCTAGGCGAATGCCTGTTCCGCTGGTGGCGGTGAAGCGACAGCCCACGACCGCACATTCGGAAGCGCCGCGAAAACGCATGGCGGCGGTGGGGCGGTCGAACATTTCCCAACTGTGCTGCAGACTCCAACCTGTGTAGCCGTGCCAGGGGAACCGTTCGGCGTGAGCGAACGTCAGCCCTTGGAAGACGAGGCCCCGCACCGGCTGATCTTGAGGCCCGTCGTAGTCGATTTTTCCCTCGACTTTGATCAGTTCAGTGAGGCCCGGTGCGACGATGCCCTCGCCGGGTCGCTCGCCCTTGGGCCAGAGATAGATTTTTCGCTCAGCCGCGCTAAAGACCCACTCGCCGGGTTCGTCGAGCGCTTCGAGGAGATTCTCGATCCACAGCGTTTTGTCGAAATATTTGACCTTGCCGATGGGGCGGGAAGGTGCTGAAGCAGTCTTTGCCACGCCGGCCCGCTCATCCACGGAAGCGATCGGCAGAATGTTCATTTCATAATCGCAGCTGGGGATGACCAGCAACTCCGCCTCTTTGAGGTCGGGCCAATTCTTCATTGCGCCCACGGGAAAGCGAAACTGGTCAAGCGGCTGGTTCGGCTTCACGAATTCCGGCGGGGTAAAGCCTTTGGTCCGCGCCCGCGGCAGCCGTTCCAAGCCGTCGTATAAGGTCAAAATCCGGTCGAAGTCTGGCGGCAGGTCGGCCACCCACAGTTTGCCGCGCGCGGTGGCAGGAACTTCCGGTGGATTCTCAGTCAACTTTCGCCAACTGCGAATCGGCACGCCCGAGCTGAGGATTGGCTTTTCGCCCGGAGAGGCCGCGTACGTGATTGTCCCCCCGTTCGGCGCGGAATCGTCGAGCGAAAAGACGAGCGTTTCTCGCAACACATAGGTTCCGCCGCGGATTCTCACAACGAAATCTTTCTTGTGCGACACCTTCTTCAGTTCGCGCACTGCGTTCCGCGCGCGTGTCAGAGTGGCGAACGGTCCATCAGTCCGGTCCGCATTCGGTTCCGAGACGCTGCCCGACCAGCTATCTCTTCCGTTGGTCGCAACATAGAAATCGCCGGACTTGGTGGCGGCTGCACTCTGAGCGCGGGAACAATCCGGCAGCCACACGATCAGCAACAAGGCGATCGCGGCAATCTTCTGGTGAGAGTGGCTGACCCGTTTGTTCATCTTCGATCCCGTGGCGCCCTGATTTCACAGAATTGTATCGCCAGCGTTGGCAAACTCAGGCGTGTGGATTCAGAATGTGATCGCGTCCGCACATGCACATGAGCAAGGCTCTCTCCTTCTCGATGATTCGGGACACCGATCCAAGGTTCCAGGAGTTCCTCGTGAGCGAACACGTGTCGCGTCGTGAATTTGTTGTCGGTGGGGCCGCCCTCGTAGGCGCCGGAGTGGCAATGGCAAAGAGCCAGGAGCCGCAGCGAGTCGTCGTTCGCGGCGTCAAGCCGGTCGTCATCTCCGCGGCCAACGGCAATCATTTCAGGAACGGCGGCAAGGTCACGTGCGTCGAGAAGGCCTTTGCGATGATCACGGAAGGCGCCGACGTGCTGGATGCCCTGATCGCAGGCGTCAATATCCTCGAGCTTGATCCGGAAGAGACGAGCGTTGGCTACGGCGGACTGCCGAACGCCGACGGCGTGGTGCAATTGGATTCCTCTGTCATGCACGGTCCGAAGAAACGTGCGGGTGCCGTCGCAGCCATCGAGGGCGTGCGGACGCCGTCGCTCGTCGCCCAGGCGGTGATGGAGAACACAGACCATCACTTGTTGGTCGGCAGCGGCGCGCAGACCTTTGCCCGGAACATGGGCTTCAAGATTGAGCCCGACCTCAACACCGAGAAATCGCGCAGGCTCTGGCTGGAATGGAAGCGCCGCGCCGACCCGGCACACTATCTGGATCCCAAGAGCCGATCCGACGCGGGACTCAAAGCCACGCGAGAGATGGCCGAGGAGGGTTTGATCGACATCCATCATGTGACCGGTACCATCAACTGCAACGGCCTCAACGCCAAGGGGGAAATCTGCGGCGTGACGACGACCAGCGGCCTGGCTTTCAAGATTCCCGGCCGAGTCGGCGACTCACCCATCCTCGGCGCGGGCCTGTACGTAGACAGCAGCGTCGGAGCGGCCGGCTCGACCGGGCGCGGCGAAGCAAACCTCTACGGCCTCTCGTCGTTCCTGATCGTCGAGTCGCTGCGACGCGGCATGCACCCAAAGGACGCGGCCATCGAAGCGTGCCAGCGAATTAAAGCGAACACGGTCGAAAAACGGCTGCTCGACAGGCGCGGCAATCCCAATTTCGACGTGACCTTCTACGTTCTCGACGCCAAAGGCCGGCATGCCGGTGTCTCGCTCCTCTCAGGGGCCAAGTACGCCGTCTGCACCGAGAACGGACCGGAAACGCTCCAATGCGAGGCACTCATCGAGCGCAAACCCGCTGGATAGCCAACCGCGGACTTGGCCGGCGGACGTTTGTCCGCGCGATCAGTTCCGTTCCGGCAGCGGCTTCTTGCGGGCGATTGTGACCAGCGCGAACAGGTCGGCTTCCAACTTCATGTTGACGGGCGGTTTGTCCCAGCCGAGGGCTGCCCCGAGCGCGCGGGCGGACTTATCTTCAAGAGCATCGCGGACCAGCGTCTCGAAGCCGGCGGCGGCGAGGTCCTCGGCCGAGAACGGGCAGTGGCCATCTGCCCAGGGGATGTAGGGCTTGCCGGCGGGGTTCGGGGCAGGACAAACGTTGTAGATCACGAACCATCCACCCGGTTTCAGCGCCGAGGCGACGGCCTTCAAGAACACAGGGTCGTCGCCGCCGATGTCCACCAGCATCCGTGGGTCCACCTTCTGCGCCGGATGGATGTAGCCCCGCTTCAGCGTGTTCTTCGAGAGGAAGAGGTCGTAGCCGCTGCCAACCGCCGCCACAACTTTCGGATCGGCAGGAAACTTCCCGTTGACCAGCTTCACCGACCCGCCCGCATCTCCGATCGGCCCCTGATCGCCGGACGCGGAGTAGAGTACGGGCTGTAGCGGATCGACATCGATGCCGATAGCCTCGGCCCCGAGTTCCGCGAACAGCCGCAGCTGCCCGATACCGCCGTGGCCGAAGTCAGCCACGCGCTTCCCGCGCATTGTGCCGAAGTCGACTCCGCCGAGCCGCTCCAGCGGCAGCAGATAAGCCAACGGCGAGCCGTAGAAGAGGCCCTGGTAGGTGTCCTCATCAATTGCCATGGGCGTCCAAGCGGCGCGCTCGCCGGCCGCGAGTTTTGCGAAGCCGGCGGCGTCGAGCCACTGCCGAGTTCGGCCGCGGCGATAGACCGTTCGCGGTGTATAGGGCGGAGCGCCCTCAGCGGCCTTGAGGAAAGCTTTGCCGAGATCGCTGTGCGCGAGCGGTTTAAGGGCGCGCGCCTCGACGGGAAGCGAGGACGGTAGTGGTGTAGCAGCGGGTTCGGCCGCAGCGACAGCCGCGAACAACAGAAGAATGGCCGGCGTCATGTGAGTACCTCTGGACGCTTTAAATGGCGCGAGGCTAGTTCTAGCCGAAAAGTGGGAGGACCGTCCACCGCTCCGGGCGCTCTTTGCCGGCGGACTCAGGAACACTGGCGGACTAGCCGCCAGTGCCACCCGCTGAGTCCGTTTTCTTCAACTATCAATAGCCTTTCATGACAGCAATCGCCTCGTCGCGGGACAGTGTTTTGAGCTTCACGTGCTCCAGTACCTCCTGCTCCGGAGACATCGATCGGAGGAGCACAACTGAGAAGACATCCTTCTTTGCCTCTGGCGACAGCTTTTTCCCGTCGCAGTACGCGCGGAACGCCTTACTCATGTGCTCCCAGATCTGAAGTTCCTTGTCGGGGTTTGCGTCCCGCTTGAAGTTATCGACCCACTGCTCGACCGTCTGGCCGTCTACTTCGAGGAAAGTGGCCTGAAGCGCACGGATGCGTGCCATCTGCTTATCAGTGAGCGAATCTCTCCGAACGGGGCCGGCTTGGATCGCTTTCGGATCGACCCACTCCAGCCGCCCCTCGCCACTACCTTTCGCGGGCGGCAACGCCGTCGGTGAGCGTGCACAAGCTAGGGGCATCAAGCAGAGCACGCACGCCTGGAGTCGAAGCGATTTCATCGTGCCGTAATCCTTCACCAACCAACTGGGATCTGCGTAACCCGGCGTTTGTTCGGCAGCGGCTCCGAAGTCCATTGATTGTACAACAGATGGCGCTGAGCTTAAGGCGCCGCGTGGCCAGAGCGTTCGCTTGCGTAAGCGTCAAAGATTGCTCACGCTGCTACGTGGCGAAGACTCTTGCCGTCAGCCGCGCTGTACAGGCAATGAGTCGCTACGATCAGCGGCACGAACAACCGTGAGCACGTAACCCGAAAAGAGTTCTCGGATGGCATACTGGCTGTTCAAAGAGGAACCGGAACACTATTCACTCGAGGACTTGTTCCGCGACAAGCGGACAACATGGGCTGGCGTCGGGAACAACGTCGCGCTCAAGCATCTGAGGTCGGTGCAGAAGGGCGACCACGTCTTCTATTATCACACGGGCAAAGAGAAGGCCGTTGTCGGTGTGATGGAAGTGGTCAAAGGCGCGTATCCTGATCCCGAGCGCGACGATCCTCGATTTGTGGTCGTCGATGTAAAACCGATCAGCCGGCTCGACCGGCCTGTCTCGCTCGCCGAGATCAAGGCGAATCCCAAGTTCGCGGATTTCGCCCTGGTCCGCATGTCACGCCTCTCTGTCATGCCAGTCACTGACAAACAGTGGGCAGAGATTGAGCGGCTCTCAAAACAGGACGCGTAGCCCCGCCCGCGCGAGCGTCATTACGGGGAAAGCCAAGGCCGGCCAGAAGAACTCTCTCTTCGCAGGAGCGGTCTCTGAAGCGCGATGCCGCCGATCGCCCACCGGGCCAGCGCGCGTCCACTGAGTAGGGAGCCGGAGATTCAATCGATCCAGGCGCTTTCGTTGGCGGTTTGTTCGTCTCGCCGCCCGTTATCTAAGACGCTGACTGGGCGGACTGTTATCGCTACACTCAATGGCCACCTTGAAACATGAGACGGCTCGACAAGGAATCTCTCGATGGCGGACTTGAACCTGCCGAACGACCTCGTTGAGTTCCTGAGATCCAAAAAGAAACTGAAATACAAGCCGGAGGACTGTGAATGCGGCCAGGTGGAATTGTTGCCGATTGAACAACTCAAGACGGAGCTTTTCGCCGTCAAAACGGAATACGACGAGGATCCGCATGCTTTCGACATGTCCTCGCCCGAAGACGGTTGTTACCTGGTCAGAGGAGTCAGTCTGCTCGCGAGCTGCGAGTTTTACGAACCGCTCGGCGTGATGATCTGGCTTCCCGAGGAGCAGCAGTTTGGTTTCTTTGATGAAGAGCACATGCGTTTGGAGACATTTTCCAAGGAGGTGACATGGTCAGAGATCAGCAACAACTTTCCCAGGTTTGCCAATGCCGGTTGGGGTCTGGGGTGCCCGAAGATCGATGACCCCGAAGCAACGGTGGCCATCAAGCCATGGGACGACTATCCGTACTCGAACGAATGGACCTGCGGCGCACTTCCCGACATCGCGGAATGGTACGACGTGAGTTGGGATCGCCGCGGAGATCGCGAAGGGGATCGACAGGTTCGACACTACGAAAGGCTGACGGCACACATCGAGCGAGACGGCGATGATTGCGTCTTGATCTGTGAATGGCAGAAACCAGAAGAGGACGCGGAACAGGAGGTTGTTGTTCGTCGACCGATGTCGATCCAGGAATGGAATTCTCTGGCGGATGAACTTCAATCAGGTTTCTGGGAGGCGAAGGAATTGAAGCCACCGGGAGAAACAGACATCTGCTGGTCCCTGAGCGGATTCAAGGATTACCAATTCCGTTCGCTGAATCGGTTTTATGAAACGGTCCCCGAATCCACTGACCCTACACAAGTGTTAGGAAAACGCCTCTTCGCTCTCGCTGGATTTGAACACCAGATCCTTTCCTGAATCGCCTGATGCGGCGCGGTGTACGGTGCTCACGATCTTTGGCTAGCATTCCACCGTCGGGTGTCATGCCCACGGCGCCGCGTGGGCATGTCTCGTCCCGATCAACGACTGCGTCCTGCTCGCTTGCTCACTTAGCCGGGGCAGCCCCCAAAGTGCGATGCCGCCGCTCGGGACGCGGAACGTCGGTTTCGTAAAACAGTGCGGCGAAGGTTTTCAGAAACTCATCCAGCGACATGTCAAAGGAGCCGTGTTTGATCACCAGTTGACTGCCGGCTGGGCTGGACTTCCCGTTCGGATTCCAGAGGTGAACGATCCGCTGGTCGGCGTCGTAACCGACAATCGAAAAGTCATGGTGGGCGTTGATCCCGGGCGGCAGGTCGCCGGCGGCCGTCGCCCCGATCATGATCGCGTGGTTCTCGACTCTCGATTTCATGATTTCGTGGAGCTTGGGGCGCAGCTTAGACAGCTCCCCCTCGGTCGGCGGGATTTTCTCCTCTTCGTCGTGCCGGAACGTGATAAATGTGCCAACATGCTCCGCGAACAGCTCGATCGTGTGCCGGGCGTCCCCGCCCCGGGACATGACGTCGATATCCAGATCGTACTCTTGCCGTTTCGGTCCCCGCAGTTCGGGATGCACCATGCACGCCTGGCCATACGCCTTTTCCAGGATGTTGAGCCACATCCCTTGGTTTTCTGCCGTCGAAGTCAGCGCGAGCTGGGTGTCGGACATTCTGCGAACGCGAATTTTCGGGCCGGCCGGAAATGCGACCTCAATGGAGCCGTTAGGCTGGGGATGGATCATCTCCTGTACGATCTTGGGATCCCGGGCCATCACCGAACCGAGGGTGGCCAGGTAATAGCAGTCGCCGAACAGCTGCGAGGCATTCTCCATCGAAGGAGTGCAGCCGCCGGCGAAGACCTCGCGCTTGATCTTGGTGAGGCGACTGTAGAAGGTGTCGAAAGAGCCATCCAGATTCGAGGCGTTGGAGATAATTCCGCCGGGGATCAATTCGTCCATCGTGACGGAATCTTGCTCCGGACGCTCCCGCAGATAAAGGTGCAACACGGCGACGGTCGCAGCGACGCGCCCCCGAATGTCGGGCCTCATCACCAGCAGGTTGATCTCACTGCGGCTGAGCTTGCCATCCTTATCCCTGTCCCATTTTGCGAAATTCGCCCGCAGGTTTTGCGCGAAGGTGAGCAGCGGCTTTTTGACCGGTTTCGTTTGCGCGGCGCGCTTTTCCGGCGGCACAGTGCTCAGCCCGTCTTGCGAACGGGCCGCGGTCGAGCAGCAGAGGCCGACGGCAATGCCCAGGCTGAATGTCACAAGGCGGAAAGCATTGGATCGCAAGGTTTTGTCCACTTTCGGTTAGAGGAACCGGTGTCGGGAAACCACTCTCTGGAAAAGCGTTGCGGAGCAGCGACATCGCATCGCTCGGCGAGGGCCGCACTCTGGCGGAATCGTCATTCCCCACCTTCTATTAGCATGACGGAATCCAGAATCGGACAAAAAAACTGCCAATTCGCGCGAGTTTGTTTGCGTAGTCGTGAGGCCCCGCCGGTCGCGGGCTAACCAGTTTTGGGTAAGAAGTAAGAAGAAGAGGAATACGCTGCACCGGCGACCGCGTCGCCTTTGCCCGAGCGAGTCGCCGGGAGTACCATCAACGCGTTCTGCAGCCAGCTCGATCCCGGGCGTCTGAACAGCGTTGGAAGCGAGCCGTGATCGACTCCGGCACCTCGATCGCTGTGATCGGTCTGACCCTGGCGGCCTTCGCCATGAGCCCGAGCGGGTCTGTCGTCGCTCAGCCTTCGGAGATCCAATCCCGCGACGTCATCCCGCGTGACGTTCGCAAGATGTACGAGCGCGGCCTGCAATTCCTCGCGGCCTCGCAATCTCAGGATGGAAGCTGGGACGGGGGCAAGCCGGGGCCGGCCATGAAGCAGGGGCTCGAGAACGCGGCGCGAGTCGAGGGTTCCTGGGCTGACGGTGGCAAGCAAGGGCCGGGAGTGACGGCCCTCGCCCTGCTCGCCTTTTTGGCTTCGGGCGAGGACGCCAACTATGGCATCTATAGCAGCCACATCCGCAAGGCCCTCAGAAGCCTGATCCGCGCCCAAGACGCGAAGACCGGCTACATCGGGCCGAGCATGTATCACCATGGCTTCGCGATGTTAGCGCTCGCCGAAGCCTATGGCACCGTGGACGAACGCAACCTCTGGCTTGCTGAAAAGGCACCGCGATCGATCGGCCAGGCGCTCGAGCTCGCGGTTCGAACCGCGATCACTTCGCAAAAGTCGAATCCGGCCAACGCCTGGCGATACTCTCCCGACGGCCAAGATGCCGACGTCTCGGTTGCCGGCGCCGTGATCATCGGCCTGCTCGCGGCCCGCAACGCCGGGATCGAGGTGCCCGACCAGTCGATCGACAAAGCGATCGCGTATCTCCGGTCGATGACCGACACGTCCGGCGACGTCTCGTACGAGAATCTGGGCAATCGAATTGCCACCTCGACGGCCCGGGTCGCCATCGTCACGCTCGCCTGCGCCGTCGCCCGCCGCAAGGATCTCGCCGAATACAAGGCAACTCTCGGCTACCTCAAGGAGCGAATCCAAGAGCCCATCGGACCGTTCGGGGAATACACCTTGTACTACGAGGCCCAGGCCCTCTTTCAGGGCGACGTCGTCGCGTGGGAGAAATGGAACGAGATCCTCGTCCGCCGGCTCAAGGAGGCGCAGCAACCCGACGGCAGCATCCGCGGCCGCTTCAACCCGGCGATCTCCACATCGCTGTCACTGCTCTCCCTGGCCCTGAATTATCGCTTGCTTCCCGTCTACGAACGATGAGGGACTGGAGACGTCCAGTGCGCGACCGGATTATTTCACCACCAAGGCACCAAGGGCACCAAGGTTATTCATTTGAATTCGTAGGGTGGGACAAATCCGACGAAGTCGGGCGCGGGCCCACTAGCCTTTGGGCAAGCAGAAGAATCGGTGTGCCGGCGGCCGCGGCGGCCTGGTCACACCCTACGAATCTGAAAGTGTCCGGACCCGTATCCCGTCCCGTCTTCCCCCTCGCCCGTCCGCCTCGCATGGGAGAGGGTCGGGGTGAGGGCAATTTCTCCCGGCGGTTCTCGATAAAGCGACGTGTCCCGTCCCATCAATAGTGTCCGGACCGGTGTCCGTCCCATTCGTGTCCCGGCCCAACCAAAGCCCCAAAAGGGCGAGATTCTATAGCCCAGGTCGGAGCGTAGCGCAGGCCTGGGATACAGAGTCCCCAACACGCCCCACGTCTTCCCCCCTCTCCCCACCGCGGGAGAGGGGCCGGGGGTGAGGGGGGACGCGGGACGCCGCCGCGGTCCCGTCCCGTTCGTGTCCCGTCCCAACCAGCGGGTCACTGGGTCGGAAATCGCGGCATGAGCGACGAACCGAAGAACGGGACGTTACATTTCTCCGGCCGTTACGCCCTCTTGGGAGCTGCAAGCCAATCGGCGGGGCGCGCCAATGGGCTTTGGCACCGCGCAGCGCAGTAACGACCTCCCCGGAGCAACGGCATGAGCGACGAACACGCAAAGACAGTCGACCCGCGCCCATTCAACTGGGGAACGCCCGAGAAAATTACGGTGTTTTTCTGCGTGAACCTGCTTGCTGCTTACGTACCTGCCGTGGCCTGCGTCATGAATCTGCGGGGAATAGTGAACCCCGCGCTCGGGTACCTGATCTCGCCGATCTTGCTTCCCTGGATGGTAACGAGTGACACGAATGTTGCCGTGGGCTGGTTTTGCCTCGCCGCGTTCCTACTGCTCCTCTTCTGGGCATCCGCCGCCTTGCGCAACTCGTTGGTGGCTTGGATGGCAATCCCGAGTCTCGTTTTCGTCTACTCTTTGTTGCAGGGCATGCTGGCCACACGGATACTCAACGGCCTCGGCGGAGGCTGAAAAAGGGGGCTCTCCCGAGGCCAACACAACTCGGGGAACACGACCGGACTTTTTGTGCAGCCGTCCGAGTTTTGTGCGGGACGGCGTTTTTTTGCAAAGCCCGACCCGGTGATCAGATTCTGCACAGCTCCGGCCCCGTCCCATCTCACCCTCTCCCAGGCCGCTGGGAGAGCGAAGCGTGAGGGCCGCCTTTTTTTGGTGCCTTCGAGCCTTTATGGTGAAACTCCGCTGCGGCTCGCTGGGATCCGTCCGTGTCGGTCTTGGACCTTGGACCTTAGACCTTGGACTTTGGACTCAGGACCTTGGACCAAAAAAAGAACTATCTCCATTCAGCCACAGAATCGAGATTGATCCAAGCTCAGTTTTTTCGGAATCCGAGATTGACGCCGCGGAGCAACAACGCGTGGACTGCGGCACGCGATCCTGAATTCGAGCCCCGCCCAGGAGCGTCAAGAATAGCCCAGGGTGTTCAACCCTGGGTCATGCAAACCGCAATAGACCTCCGAAGCCCCGGCAGGGGCGACAGAGTTTCTGTTCTCATGGGCTGCGGGCTCGGTCTCAAAGGGTGGCCCGGACAACTCGTTGTCCGGGTCCCGAAGCACAAGAGGCACCAGATTCACCTCTCAGCAACCTTGAGCGCTGTCAGTCGATCGAGCAGCCTCTTGCTGCTGCGCAGCCGGGACAAGCGAGTTGTCCCGGCCACCCGGCGGATCAATGTCGTGCAGTTCAGCCAATACGCATGAGTGGCAAGATCTCTGCAAACGAGTCGATCGTGAAGTCGGGCTCGACACCTCGGCATGCTCTGCGCAGTTCAGCTTCGCGGGTGACGTCCTCGGCTGTCCAATGAGTAATCCGCACTAAACTATTCCAGAGTTCACCATCGTATTGCGTACCGTACCTGGCCCACACCGCATGCACGCCAGCGGCCTTTGCCATTCCTATGTCTCGCGTGAGACTGTCACCGACGTACCACGTATCAGCAGGCTCCACCCCTTCCGATTCGCAAATGTCGTGAACAAGTCGCGGATTTGGTTTCCGTTCAACGCGCGGTACAAGCCTAATGAAGTCATCATTTAACCGATCGTCAAATCCGGGCTTAAAATCACGACCTTCAAGGGCATAAAGCCTGCGAAAGTAGCGCGCGATTCCTAGATGTTTCAGTCGAAAGAAGCCATTCACCGCCATTGCTTCCGTGTGTCCGACGACAATGACATCCGCATTTCGCAAAGTCGCCAGCGTCGTTTCTACAAAGTCGTAGAGCTTGAGGTGCATCTTCCTTGTCTTGTTAAACGCGTGGAAAGCGTGGTCGATCGCATTCTTCAACTCCTCAGTACCCTTGTCGCCGTACTTAGCACGAACTGAAGGCAGTTCGAGAGCAGCGAATGGATATTCCGAATCCCCATGCATTTGGTGAATTACTTTGAACTCGTCGAGAAGCTTTTCACGGTCAACGCCAATATCCTCAACTAGGGCTTCGACTAGCGACCGGAAGGATAGGGCGAAGAACGTCACCCAGTCGTAAAGGGTATTGTCTAGGTCTGTGATGAGAAGCGGCATCGTTAGTCGTCCTCGCAGCCGTGTGCGGAGAAGCTCCACAGGTCCTTCGATGGGTTGGTCGGATGGACGGTGAATACCTTCACCTGAACCCTATCCCTGTGAGAAAAGTCGAGCAGACCAAACGTGTTGTCCTTCACCTCTCCAAGGTGCTCGGTTGTTACGCCCGCGCTGCCCATTCCAAGAACCGTAACGCGATGCCACTTCTCTTGTGGTTTGGCTGTGTCGATTGGGCGCCAAATGTCGGCCACAAACGGTTGGTGCATGTGGCCATGGACTACCAGGTCAACCCTATGCTTCACGAGCCAGCGCATCGTCGCTTCGGCGTCCAGCGCAACGCTGTAGAGCGCTCCCGATTTGGCCTCCTCACGATAGGTGACAGGAAGGAGGTGGTGATGAACGACGACGACGCGGTGAGCGCGCGGCTGGTGGTCGGGAGAGTCGTGATCCCAACCCATCTGTTCTGCAGCGTGCCTGAGTTGAGCCTCCCCGACGAAGCCATGACCCTGGAAAGCGCCCTTATGCTGCTCGAGCAGCGAGCTGTTTATCGCGACCATGTCAACGCGGATGTTCCCGGCGAGGAGGAAGCGCCGTCCAGAGCAGAGGAACTCGTTAGGCCTGAGATAGAATAGGCTTTCGTAGAAATCCTCATAAGCGCGGCGTGCGTCCGCAGGTGCTACCGTGATTGCCGCTCCCTTCTTCGAGGGGTCGTCGCTGAACGCCACATCGTGATTGCCGGGGCAGATCACGTACTGATAGTTGCGCAGTTTCGACCAGGTCGTGATTCGATGCAGGAAGGCCCGCGCCAGTTCGTATTCGTCCTTGGTCGCCTTCCACGTCAAATCGCCCGCTAGAACGATCGCCGCGATGCTCTCAACGTGCTTGTCCAGCAGGCACGTCTCAATGCATTGGCCCAGGTCGAACCGATCGTGCGTGGAAGTTTCGGGAAAATTGTGGTGACCATCGACGGAAAAATGTAGGTCGGACACCAGCGCGACGTACGGGCTTGGTGATTCGATCACATGCGTGGGAAAGTGGGCCGGCTTGACCTGATCCGGGTCAAGCAGCGAGACAGAATGCGTCGCATCACCTCCCTTGAACGGCCGGACGAACCAGATGGTACGGTCCTGCTGCCGTAGCTCCTCCGGCGAGTCGATTCTCTTCCCGTAAAACGGGGTGTACCGCGACGGCGGGTTCTCGAAGAATTCGTCTACTTTGAGGCAGGTGAGCGTCTGAAGGACGGCTGGATCTTCCTGGACAATCACGATCTCACGAAAGTTGAACCAGGCGAGGTATTTTTGCCCCTTGTAATAGAGTGGAGAACGTTTCGAGTCGGGTGAGCCGAATCGCGCGTGTGTTGTCTTCCACTCGATGTCGTTGCAGGTGGCGCGGTAAACGCGGTTGTGGCCAGAATCAAAAAGGTAGACGGTCAAAGGGTCGCCATTCGCGCGTTCCTTGAGATGTCGGAATACGTCATCGGCGATCGTCTCCCCGGCCTTGCTCCACCAGCCCCACCATACGAACCCCTGCTGTTTGATGACCTCGTGATGTTCCTGCATCGTTCCGCCGGGAGCCGTCACTAAGTCGCGGAACCTGAGCACCATGGTCGTTACATCAGTTGCAGCCATGCGGTCTCCGAGCTCTCGGTGACTCACCGGTGGCGGAACGCCTGTGCTTCAAATGGTTGTCACAGGCCCCGCGTATGGTGGAGGGACCTCAAATTCTACGGGCGGCTCCTTCTCCGTGGCCAGTGCGACATTGGTCGGCTTGAAGAAGGCCTAACGAACATTGGGCCGTTGAACCAGCTCAGCTGCCATGCCCTCGGTTTGCCTTTGACGCTGGGTGCCATGCCCACGGCTCAGCTCGGGCATGCCTTCTCGCAATGTCGCGGGTGGCCGATGCGAAAGCCCCGAGAGGGGCGACACACCTATGGCCACGTGGCGTAAGCCCGTGGATGTCGGTTTCGCCTGGGTGCCAGAAGCCCCCGATGGAGGCGACACTCCGTCGATGCAGGAAGTGTCGCCCCCTTTCGCGGGCTCAAAGAGTGAAGAGGAGCTCGCATCCCACCCGCGCAGGCGGGTGGCAAGCAGAGTGCCACCCCTGTCGGGGTTAAGGCCCGAATTCCCGCACGGTCTCACGGCTAGGCCTGGGCATCGCTTCTCGCGACGACTCTCATGCGTTCGTGCCGCCGTCGACAGTCAGATTCGCACCGGTGATGTACGCCGATTCTGGGCCGGCGACGAATGAGACCAGCGCGGCGACGTCGTCGACGGTGCCGTAGCGGTGCAATGCCGTGTTGGCGATTTGGGGTGTGGCCCATTCGCTGGCGGCGGGGTTCAGGTCGGTGTCGATCGGGCCGGGTTGAA
>DASRXU010000147.1:0-2614 GCA_035687365.1 Planctomycetaceae bacterium
TGCTCGGTTCTTATTCGGAACACAGTTGCGCCCATTGGCATCCCAACGGCTCCGCGAAGTTGTCGGCGAAAGAAAAAAACGGGAGTCAGTCATGAGCGTCAACATCCCCCTGGACCTTCAAAGAAAGTGCGAACAGCGCTGGGCCGCCAGATTTCCTCAACCGGTTGCTAACGCGCCTCAACGCCAGTCAGATGGGAAAGATCCGGAGCGGCCACACCCCAGCCCAGCGGAGTAAGCGCGCCATCTGTCCAGGGGAAATACGTAACCGCAGCTGTACAAGGCGTCAGGGCTTTGCCGGCGTCGTGCCCGCGCGCTGGCTTTGCTCTTGGAAGTCTGCTTGGTCTCTTGACGGCCCTCTTGGCGGTCGCGCGCAGTCGATAGTTCTTTCTTGAGCTTCGATTGCTCGTCGGCCGTCATGGCGGGCTTGTCGGGCCTCGGCGGCACATCTCCCACAGCCGGATAGCCGGTCGTTTTCGGACGCGCTGTTTCCTCGGCTTGCGAGGCGAGCGGCAAAAGCGAGATGACGGACAGCAGCATCGCTGACGCAGCAAACGCTACGAATCGTCCAATCTTCCGCATCCGCTGCCCTATCTGTGTGTCGCTCAAACGCGAGCACGGCCGGACCTGTCTGGGGGTAGGTTCAGAAGCCGACCGTGCAGGCCCTGACGGGCGGCCGTCAGTACCCAAAGCATAACCGACACTTTCGACATCCCGTTCCGTGACATCTTGTCCATGGTTCGGAATGCGCGACGGCTCGCGAGAGACCGTTGTATTTCCGTCTTATATTTCAGCGAAAGTTTTCCCGTTATATCCAGAACGCTCCCCCGGGTGCTCATGAAGCGCGAAATCACGATCGGACTGGCCGTGGTCGCAGGCGCCGCCTTGCTGGAGGTCGCGCTGGTTCCCGGCATCATTCTCGGGGGCGCTGCTTTCCTCGTGCCCCGGTATCTGACCGGACGACGTGGGACAACCGCGCGACGAGGTGTCAAGTCCCCGCAGATCGATGCGCCCTCGCGTGAAGTGGCTGTGAGACAGCCTTCGCAGTTCCCGACAAAATTGCCGCTTCGACGGACCATTGCCAAAACGATTACGTTTCGCCTCGTCGTGACGACGCTTGATTTCACGACGAACTATATTGTGATCGGCGAGATCGCCACCGCAGCCGGTCTGTCGACCTTCAATCTCTTCGCCGGTCCCCTCTTCTATTTCGCCCACGAGGCCGCGTGGAATTATCTACGTCCTTCTGAAACCAGCGTCACGCTGCATTTGCCCACATCCGACCCCGACGGTGTCCCAACGGGGCTCACGATCAGCCCGGCGCTGGCCAAGACGATCACTTACCGAACGATCGCAACGATTGTGGACTTCACCACGAATTACGTGGTTGTCGGCACCGTGGCCGAGGCGGTGGTCCTGTCGGCCACCGGCTTCGTGCTCGGGCCGTTCGTGTATTACGGCCATGAGAAGGCCTGGGAATACTTTGCCGATGATTCCGCGGCAAAAGCGGCTCCTGTCAAAGAGGTCGAGCTCCTTCCCGCGGCCGGCTAAACCTTCGGCCAAACTATTGATTTCCCTCAAAGGCGATGCTCCCTTAGGAAGGAAGTGTCAGAATTCGTAACGGGGATAAGTCATTTTGCCGGGGGCCTCAAAAGCGGCGCGCCGTCTCGATAGTTTCAGGCGTCTGCTCACGCATATCAACGAGCGGATCCTGCCCGATCTCGGCTTCGTGTTGTGGGACGGCTCGACGGTGCCTGCCGATCTCTCCTCCGATGCGCTGGCCTTTGTCATTGCCGATGAGAGCGCCGTGGCGGCCATGCTACGGCGGCCGAGTATCGATACCTTCCTCAATCTCTGGGTCACGTCGCGGTTCGATCTGCGCAATGGATCGTTTTTCGATCTCGCGGCACGCAGGCCGAAAATCCGCACCCGGGCGCTGATGAAATCGTTCGACAAATCTCTCGCGCTGACAACGCTCGCCAGGTTTGTGTTCGTGCCCCGCGGCGGCCTGTGGCCGCTGGAAGGCGTTCGCAGCGAAAAGCCGCGCATCGATGGCTCGGAGGCGAGCAACAAGGAGAACGTCCATTATCACTACGACCTCTCCAATCGGTTTTACGAACTCTTTCTCGATCCGGAGATGGTCTACTCCTGCGCCTATTTCAAAGACTGGAACAACGATCTCGCGACAGCGCAGGCCGACAAGCTTGACATGATCTGCCGCAAGTTGCGGCTCCAGCCCGGCGAAATGCTGCTCGATATCGGCTGCGGCTGGGGAGCTCTGGTCTGCCATGCGGCGCAACACTATGGAGTTCGTGCCCACGGCGTGACGCTGGCCGAAGAACAGTTCGCCTACGCCAAGGAAAAAGTCGCCCGGCTGAAGCTCGACGACAAGGTGACGCTTGAACTGCGCGACTATTCACACCTCGAAGGCAGCTTCGACAAGATTGCTTCGATCGGCATGTTCGAGCACGTCGGCATCGCCAACCATCCGACCTATTTCCAGGCCATCAATCGCCTGCTGAAGCCTGGCGGCCTGTACCTCCACCATTCGATCGCGCTGCGCGCGAAGAGTTTCGAGCGCTTTCGGCGCGGCCGCCGGCGTGACGCCGCTTTGGCG
>DASRXU010000148.1:0-2576 GCA_035687365.1 Planctomycetaceae bacterium
TTCTGACCCGATTGCCGCAGTATTTCGCGAACCGGCGAGACGTCGATCAATTCCTCATTTTGCCAATTCCTCATTTCGCGACGTATCCGCGACGTCGACAAAGACAACGCGCGGAAACGTCAGGTGCGGTTACTGCGATAAGCCGCTGTGCCAGGATATGCCTTCCGACGACTGACCCACTTCCTGAAGGGCAGCACCCAAAGCCATAAGACACCGACGAAAGATCCGCCCAATCTCTTGGTCAGGCACCTGCGGAAATCCAAGCATTTGTATCGAGCTCGGTCCGCCGTGGTAATCCACCGTGAAATCCAGACCGGTCATGTGCCCATCCGAGCCGTCGTGATAGGTAGCGTCAATACGGACGAATGGCATTTCAGTCATGGCAGCCTCATTTATTCCAGCCCATGAATTCTACCGGCCCTCGACGATCGACTGTCCACGTGAGGGGAGCTTTTGACCTTTTAGGACTTTGGCCTTTCAGGACAAAGAGTTCGCGACCCGCTCGTTGGCGAGCGGAACCTATTGCGCTGGCGGGCGCCGCACCGCGACGCGCACGATGACGAAGGGAGCTTAGGGTCGGCTTAGGTCGGTTTCTCGCTTAAGGACCCTTGTCCCCACTCACCGAACCCCCAATCATGTCCTAAGGGAACGCTAAGTCTGGTGTTTCAGCCTTATTGGCTGCGCTTTTGTTGCAGACGTAACGGCAAATCCGACGACTGAAGCGGAAAGTCGGGGGTTAGGAAACCGATGCGGGTGCTCTTGGTCGAGGACGACCGTATGATCGGCGCCGCAGTCGCTCAGGCGCTGAGAGACGCAGCCTATGCGGTCGACTGGGTGACCGACGGTGAGGCGGCCATGCACGCAGTGGGCATCGAATCTTACGAGCTCGCTCTGCTCGACCTTGGCATGCCAGCCCCCGATGGGCTGTCGGTGCTACGACACTTTCGCCGCAAACAGCGACAGCTGCCGGTCATCATCGTCACGGCGCGTGATGCGGTCGATGATCGGATCGGCGGCCTCGATCTGGGCGCCGACGACTATCTGACCAAACCCTTCGATACGCGGGAGCTGCTCGCAAGAATGCGTGCTGTGTTCCGCCGCCGAGGCAGTGGAATCTCGCCTATTTTGAGCAACGGGATTGTTAATCTCGACCCGTCAACGTATGAAGCTTCTGCAGACGGCCGCACCAGTCGCCTGACGGCTCGCGAATATGCGCTGCTACACACGCTGATGACCCGGCCCGGTGTCCTCCTTTCTCGCCAGGAGCTTGAGCGGCATATCTACGGCTGGAATGAAGAGGTCGAAAGCAACGCCGTCGAGTTCCTGATTCATGCGCTTCGCAAAAAGCTCGGGGCCACGGCAATTCGCAACGTTCGTGGGGTCGGCTGGATGGTGGATCGAGAGACGTGAATGTCGTCTCTGCGCGCAAGATTGTTCATCAGCCTCGCTGCTTTCATCATCGCCACGGGGCTTGGCGCCGGCGTATGGGCCTTTCAGTGGGCCTTCGATGAGGCGATCGAATTGCAGGACGCCATCCTTCTCCAGGTCGGCGTCCTTGCGGCGCAAAACCATATTGACACGCGGCTTCCGCCCCAAGCCGGTGTCGACGCCGAGGCGACGCTGGTCATCCAGGAGATCGGCCATCAAACGCAAGGCCCGGAAAGCGGCGACGCGCGACTGAACATTCCCGCTGATTTATCGGACGGGCTTCACACGCTGTCGCAGGCCGGTGGGCCATGGCGCGTGTTGATGCGCACACGAACCGACGGCAGTCGCGTGACCGTCGGACAACCAACCTCTGCCCGCGACGAGATCGCCCGCGATGCCGCAGTTCGGGCGGTGTTGCCGCTCTGCGTGCTGGTCCCCTGCCTCATGGTCGTCGTTGGGCTGGTGATTCACTACAGTTTTCGACGCGTAACAGAGCTCGCGAGACAATTGGATGCAAAGCAGCGCGATCATCTCCTGCGACTGCCGCTCGACGGCTTGCCCAAGGAGCTTCACCCATTCGTCGGTTCAATCAACCGGTTGCTTGATCGTCTTGCCGTCATCTTGGAACAACAGCGTCGTTTCATAGCCCATGCGGCGCACGAACTGCGCACGCCGATTACCGCGCTCAGCCTCCAAGCGGAAAATCTCGAGCGCGTCGAGCTGATGCCGGAGTCCAGAAGCCGGCTGATCGCTCTAAGGGCAGGTATCAGGCGCGTCGCGCACCTGCTCGAACAGCTTTTAGCGCTGGCGAAATATGACCTCGTCAAGCCCGCCCTTGGACCACCCATCGGCCTCGACGACGTTGCCAAAGCCGTCGTTGCCGATCTGCTGCCGGCCGCGCAAGCGCGCGCCATCGACGTCGGTTTCTGCCGTCTGGAGCCTACACCTGTTCGCGCCGACGCGACGGCTATGGCGGTGATGGTTCGCAATCTTATCGACAATGCGATTCGGTATTCGCCCGATGGCGGCCAAGTCAATGTGAGCGTTTTCCACGACGGCCAACGTGGTTTTCTGCGCATCGAAGACACCGGCCCGGGAATAGCAACCAGCGACCTCGATGCAGTCTTCGAGCCTTTTAACCGAGGCTC
>DASRXU010000149.1:0-14744 GCA_035687365.1 Planctomycetaceae bacterium
GGTCAGAAGCTGCCGCAGGTCGAATGGCAGAATCAGGTCGAGAAGCTTTTCACGCGCGTGAATTTGCCCGACCTGCTCAAGCTGATCGACTTCGAACGGCTGACGAAGGGGCTCAAGCTCGTCGATCGGGGAGCCCTCAGCCTGTCGTTCAAATTTCCGCAGGTCGAGGGCCTCCCGACCAAATACGTGTTCGGCAAGCAGATCTTCGGGCTGAAAAATGGGCGGTCCGTCGTGCCGCACGGGCACAACAACATGGTCACCGCGTTCTTGATGCTAAAAGGTGACTGCCGCGGCCGGCACTACGATCGGCTCGAGGATCTGACCGACTCGTACATCATCAAGCCGACGATCGACCGCAAGTTTGGCCCGGGCGAGTGCTCGACGATCTCAGACAAGAAGAACAACGTCCACTGGTTCGAATCGCTGACGGAGCCGGCGTTCATTTTCAACATTCACGTGTTCAACGTGAGCCCGGGTCTCGGCACGCCGACGGGTCGCGTTTATCTCAATCCCGAGGGCGAAAAACTCGCCGGCGGTCGGATCAAAGCGCCGCGGATTGATTACCACACGGCCGTCAAGCTGTTTGGGTGATCGGTCGTAGGGCAGACTGTGCCTGCCGTCGATTTGAGGCCGCATCGCGCTTGCGGCAGGCACAGCCTGCCCTACGAGTGCGACTAATTGTCGGCGCGAAGCACCCGCCAGCTCACGCTGGCGGCTCGCCGCGCGTTCCACGAGCCCACTAGTGAGCCATGTGAGCGGACGCTGCCGACGGCTCCCGGTGGCCGTAGAACGTGTAGAGCACGGGCATCAGGTAGCGCGTCAAAAACAGCGTGCTGATCATGCCGCCGACCACGACGATCGCCAGCGGCCGCTGTGTCTGCGAACCGATCTTGGTCGAGAGGGCCGCCGGCAATAGGCCGAAGATGGCGGTGAGTGCCGTCATCATCACGGGTCGCACTCGCTTTTCGGCGCCTTGCAGAATGGCCTCCTCGAGCGGAAGTCCCTGAAAGCGCAGCTGGTTGAAGTACGAGATCAACAGCAATCCATCCATAATCGCGACGCCGAAGATCGAAATGAATCCGACGGCCGCCGAAATGTTGAAGTTCGTTCCGGTCAAAAGCAGTGCCCACACGCCTCCCAGCGAGAGAGCTACGACGTTCGAGAAGACCATGATCGAGTCGAGCACGTTGCGGAAAGCCATGTAGAGCAAGATAAAGATCAAGGTCAGCGAGAGGGGCACGATGATCATCAGCCGAGCTTCGGCGTCTTCCATTTCTTCGAACTCGCCGCTCCAGACCGCCCGATAAGGCGACTTGAAGATGTCTTTGGTTTGGCTTTGAGCGTCTGCCACTGCTCCGGCCAGGTCGCGGCCGCGAACGCTGAATTTGATTGCGATCAGCCGTTTCCCCTGCTCGCGATAAATCATCGAAGCGCCGGGACGTGTGAACTGCCCCTCCGAGTCAGGCGCGCCATCTTCTCCCACCGGGGTGACCAGATCTTTCAAGCGGAGCCGCGGCGTATTGCTGATGACGTTGCCCGTGTTGGCCAGCGCCCCCACGTTGGACGGTGCTGCGGTCCCGTGTCCGATCGCGCTAGGAACGATTCCCGGTCCCTGATTCTGCACAACCGTGTTATTGGCGATGTCGACAGGGATTTCGAGGATGTCTGACTCGCTGCTGCGGAGCCGCTTGGGCCAGCGAACAGCGATATCAAACAGCTTTTCCCCTTCGACCATGCTCGAGAGCGCCTTGCCTCCCAGGGCGCTCGTGACCACGTTGTTGACGTCGGCCGTCTGGACGCCCCACCGCTGGCATTTTTGCGGGTCGACGCGGAATTCAAAGTGCGACTGCCCGCGGATGTGGAAGATACCGACGTTTTCGATGCCCGGGATCTGCTGCAGAACGTTCTTGGTTTTTTCCGCGAGGGTTTCCAGCTTGTCGAGATCGGGGCCGACGATCTTGACCGAGTTGTCCCCCTTAATTCCAGAGAGGGCTTCCATCACGTTATCGCGGATATTCTGCGAAAAGTTCCACGAGATTCCGGGGAGCTTCGCTTCCAGCTCGGCATTCATGGCGTCGACGATCTCGTCCTTGGTGCGGGCCCGCTTCGCGCCGAGGAGCCATTTCTGCCAACCCGTGCGTTCGACGGTCAGCGGCCAATCTTTCTCCGGCAAGAGCGGAACGAAATATTCGCTGTTGTAGTAGCCGTCGGTGTCGGTGGCGTCGTCGGGGCGGCCGAGTTGATTGACGATCGTTTCGACTTCGGGGTAGGTCGCCATAATGGCTCGCGCCCGGCGAGAAAGTTCGGTGTGACGTTCGATCGATGTGTTGAGGGGAGCCGTGCCGCGGATCCACAAATTTCCCTCTTCCAGGGCCGGCATGAATTCGCGGCCCAGGAGGGGAAGCATCATCAGCGTCCCGAGAGTCAGGACCGACATGATGACGACGGTGACCCAGCGATATTGCAAACAAACGCGCAGGTTCCGCATGTAGCCCTCTTTCATTCTGCGCACCAGCCAATTATCCGGGGTCGGCCGCAGATTTTTGAACGAGAGCAGGCACAGCACGGGGGCGACGGTGAGCGCCAGCAACAGAGCGCCCGCCAAGGCGAAGGCATACGTGTCGGCCATTGGTCCGAAGATTTGACCCTCCGGCCCCTTCATCGTGAACAAAGGGACGAAGGCGCAGACCATGATGGCCGTCGTAAAGAAGAGGGCCCGCTCGACCTCGTGCGTGGCCTTGAGGATCCTTTGCTTCAAAGTCAGCTCGGCATATTCGCCCGAACTCAGGTGGCGATAGATGTTCTCCACCATGATGACCGACGAGTCGACGATGATGCCAAAGTCGACGGCACCGATGGAGAGCAAGTTAGCCGACATCCCGCGCGTGAAAAGCACGGTGAACGCGAAGCACAAGGCGAGCGGAATGTTGATGGCCACGATCAACGCGCTCCGCACGTTGCTCAAAAACATCAGCAAAATGATCGTGACCAGCCCCATTCCAACCAGCAGGTTTTCGCGGACTGTTTCCGTCGTGATCGCCAACAGATCGCTGCGGTCGTAGTAGGGCTCGATCTTGACGCCCGGCAGCATCCGACCTGCCTCGGGACCGTTCAGTTCGGCGACTTTGGCCTTCACGTCCTTCAGAGCGGGCCGCGTTTCTTCGTTCTTGCGCATTAGCACGATTGATTCGACAACGTCGGGCTCGTCGTGACCGACGTTCGCGATCGACTGAGTGGAATGCGGCGGACGTTTGCTGTCGGCGCCCCAATAGCCGATGCGCCCCAGGCGCGTCTGATGACTGACAACGACCCCCTGCCGACCCAGGTCGCCTGGCGAGGCGCGACCCCCTTCGACGACGTCTTCCACCCGCACCGGTTGGTTATTCACAGACGTAATCACCAGGGAGCGGAGGTCTTGAATGCGGCGCAGCTCCTCGTCGCGGAGGATTGACGCAGCTTCCTTGGGATCTTTCAGCCCCAACACTTTGACGGTTGGATCGGCCCCGCCCCCAAACAGGCCCACGCTGCGGACAGTCATCGCGACCTGGCCCTGGTTGACGTAGTCGCCACCTACCGTCGCGTTGCTGTTTTGGATGGCATTTTGCAACTGGGCCAATGTGATGCCGAACTTGCGCAGCCGATCGGGATCGGGCTGTACTTCATAGCGGCGAACGGTGCCGCCCCAGCCGCAGACGTCGATGATTCGCGGAACCGTGCGGAACTCGCGCTCGAGCACCCAATCCTGCAGCGCCTTCAGATCGTTGAGCGTGTAGATATCGTTGCCCGAAGAATCCTTGGGAGCATTGAGCACGTAACGATAGATTTCCCCCGTGGGTGACTCGGGAGAAATCTGCGGAGTGACGCCGGCGGGAAGTGGCTGCGAGAGTGTCGCCAGCCGATTGATGACTTCTTGCCGGCCTGCTTCGTAGGTGTACTTGCTGCCGTAATTCCAGCTCATCTTCAAGTCGGCGAGGCCGTAGAGCGACTTGCTGCGAATCGCGTTGAGCCCAGGCATGCCGGCGAAGGTCACTTCCAAAGGAACGGTGACCTGGCGTTCGATCTCCTCCGCAGACGCGCCGGGAAATTGGGCAAAGACCTCAATAATGGCGGGTGCCGGATCGGGGTACGCCTCGACGTTCACGTTGAGGAACGAATAGGTGCCGACGACGGACAAGCCGACAGTCAGCAACACGATCAAGAGCGGGTTGGCGAGCGCCCACTCGATGACTTTACGGACCATGGGCGATCAGTTTCTAAAACGAGGGCCTGGCTGCCGCATCACGGCGGTGTGATTTCGGTGGTGCGATTTCGCAGACAACTTGCGCGAACCGAGGGCGCACGCTCTTCGGGTGCCTCGCAGCGGGTGACAAACTCGCCGGTTCAAGCTGCCGTCGCGTAGTGATCGCTAACCGCCTGGTGTCGATTTTTGGCGAGGTTGCGATTCCTGATCGAGCAACGCGATTTTGAGTTCTCCGACTCCCGTCCGCAGAATGCGTTCTCCCGGCGACAGCGGCTGCTTGGGAAGCATCCCGAGTTCGGCCTCTTCCGCAGTCCGCTCTTCGGCCTTGGTGAACGGTTTGTCGCGGACAAATAACGTGTGATCGAACCGGCCCACCAGTTCGACGCGACGCATGGTGTAATACTGCTTCTCCGCATTAGTCTGTACGAACACGATGCTTTGCTGGCCGTCATCCACCACCGCGTCGGTCGGCACTTCGACGACGTCGGGCGGTGGCGGAAGTTCGATCTTGGCCGAGATCATTTTTCCGGCCAACATCCGGCCTTCTTTGTTGTCGATGTGTCCTTTGACTTTCACCGTGTGATCGTTGGGATCGATGATGTAGCTGATATCGTCGATGTAGCCTTTCATCGGTTGTGAACCGGCGGTCGTAATCGTCCAAGAGCGAGCTCGCTCGGGCAGAGCTTGCAGATTGGGAAGATCGTCTTCGGGACAATTGGCGACGACGTACAACCGCGGGCCGCCGCCGTCTTCGTCGAGTTTCGCGATCTGAAACAAGTTGAGTGTGTTGTCGGACACGACCGTGTGGGCCGTGATGTTGCGCTCGACGATGATGCCATCGTCGGGAGCCTTAATTTCTACGCGGGCCCACCGATCGAAGTTGGCTCGATCGTGCTGTTTGATCCGCTTTTCGGCATCTTCGGGTCTGACATGCTCGGCCTCGTCTCGAACGGCTTGGATGTCCTCCTCGGGAATGCCCCAGGTTCGCAACGTGCTGACCGCCCGATTGAGCGTATTGATGTCTCCCTCGACGGCTTTCTTTTGCTGCCAGAGCATGACATCGGGCACGACGGCCGCTTTGGCCTGCCAGCGTTGGAGAATCTGGCTATCGAGCTTGAGCTGATAAATCGCGTCGATCAGATCGTTCTTCTTGTTGCCGACGTCGACGCTGTAAAAGACGGCGAGCAGATTGCCCTTCGTCACTTTGTCGCCGGAACGCAGCTCGCGCCGGTGGCTGGTGGTCGACCCGGTCTTGAGTCGGTCTTCCTCGATCGTGCCGATCTCGACGACTTGGGCCGAAGACGGCGAAGGGGCGAACAAGGCACGGACGGGCAGCAACCGCGTCGGGTCGAGCATCGTCGTGCCGGGCATCAGCAAGGGACGGGTCCGCGTCGGCTTAGCGGCCGTCACGATTTGATCGACATTGTCTTTGCGAATGCCGAGGGCCGTGCGAACGTCGGTCGGCAAGTAGAGCGTGTGCGGTTGGCCCGGGATCAACTCGATCGCGGCAGCCACGTCTTTGCGAGGGCCCTCCGCTTCGGACGAGGCCTCTTCTTTGCCAGGTAGTTTCAACGCGCCGTTCGCCGCGCCGATTGTCGCAACAATCAACAACAGGACTACCAGCCCTGCGGCATATCGGAAGACTTTGGAATTCAGCAGACGCATCGACGGCTCCTTACCGTAGCTCGAGGCTCGCTCTGGTTGCGTGGTCATTGATGAGGGCGCGGGGCTTGCCGCGGTCTTGGCGGCAGAAGCGGGTCGCGGCGCAAGGTTTCCCGCCAAACCTGCGGCGACCGTTTCGCGCAGCTTGGATAAGTCGGTCGATTTGCTCAGCACCTGTTCGGCGTTCCACCCCGGAAACTCGCCGGCGGGATGCGCACCCGCGGTCAGCAAGATGACCGGAAGTTCTGCATGCTGGGCGCGAATCGTCTCCGCCAGCTTTGGTCCTGTCCCCTCGCGCAGACAGGTATCCAGCAAGACGAGTCGAGGTGAATGGTCGGCAACCTCTCGTTCTGCCTCGGCAGCAGTGGCAGCGTGTCGAATGACATATCCGTCCTTAGCCAGGGTTTGTCCAAGCACCTGACTCAGAACGGGGTCATCCTCCACCACCAGGAGAGTCACCGGGTCCAGGCCCGAAGACATGGTGTGGGTAGTCTCCGAAGGAAGCGCTTTCGCGGCGGGATTGAAATCCTAACCGGCGCGCTTCAAGCACTTCAAGTGCCGGAGCAGCACGTGCCTAGATCACATCGCGCAAGTCGCTGAAGGCGCTGGTCTTACGCAACATTGCAAATCGCAAATGTGCCTCGCTCGCTCAAAAGTCTGGCCACGCTGACCAGAATCTGAACAGCAAGCGACGCCTCGTGCACGACGCCGCAAGTCATTTTGCACGCTAGTAGTTATAGTCGGCTCGCAGCAAAATGCCTTCCGAGGAGATTTGAGCGTCCGACCCAACGCTGGGAAATCGGCCGACGTCCCACCAACTTTCGCCCTGATAGCCGACGAAGACGCGAAGCGCTTGGCAGCTACCTGGCCTCCAGGCGGCGCCCAGCGACCAGTTCAGTGTCGGCACGGCCTGAGGATTCGAGCGGATGGTCTGAGCACTCACGCCGGGAGTGGTAGAGACCTCAAAGAACCCCTGCTCGAGTTCGCCCAACAGGATTGCCCCGTCCAGCCGGCCGACGATTGTGAATCCCGAATCGCCGATTCGTCGTTCGAGGTCGAGGGAGGCGTGCGGCCCGAGCCCCCAATAGTTATTGGTCATCCGGCGCTCGAAGATGCCACTGCCGCCGGCGGCGACTGCGGGATTTTCATCCGCTCGAGAGTCAAAAAAGACCTCCGCGCCTCGCAGTCCGACATGCCATTTCATCCACCAGGTGCAAATCGATAATTCGTTACTCGCGTAGTCCAAGTCGGCGACGTGCATGGCGAGTCGGCTGGTGAGGGTGGCCGGACCATCGGGGGCGACAAACGGTCCGGTCACCGTCGCAGTTCCGTCCGACCCGAGAAACCGATAGGCGATCGCGAACTCACCGAACCCGTCGGGCAGCCGGTAACCCAGCTCGACGCGCGGCGAAGCGGTCCAGTCCAGCTTGGCGCTTCCCAGGGCCAAGCGGCTGGTCACTCCGCCGAGCGTGACCGTGTCGTGAACTCCGTTGCTGACGTGCGGAAGGTTCACATCCACTTCGACGTCCGCCACCCAACCGGGCTGCGGCAGAATCAGGGGATCGAGGCGCGCGTCACAATCGAAATAGGGATTCGGCAATGGCTCGCAGGTGTAGGTCGGCGCCGACGGAGCGTAGAGCGACGCGGGAACCTCGGGAGCGCTCGGCAAACCGGGCAGAAAGGAAACCTCGCTCGACGAGACGATGGGCGGAGCGATCGGAGGCGCCGCGGCCGACAGGAACACCGACCCCGGCTGCTGGGCTGAGGCGCGGGTCGGCAATCCGACCAACACGGCCAAGGCGAACAGCGACAGCACAGTTCGGCGTGCGAGGGTGTTGTTTTGGGAAGTCATGTCCGACCTCTGTGGCAGATGTTGTCCGAAGTCTCGGCAATCGCCAGACTCGTCGCGAACGGTGTTGCGTGCTTAGTTGGCCGAATGATTCTCGCAGGTGAGAGGCTGAAACGGCCGTTCGATGCCCTGACCATTCGGGGGCGGCGGCGAGTGATTTCCCGCGTTCGAGACCGATCCGCTCGTGGCCGCAGCCGCCGTGCCAAAGTTCGCGACACTCTCGGGCTCGGCGTTTGCGAGATCGTCAATGCTCGTCGACGGGCTGGGCTGGAGCGTGCTGGGCTGCTGCGTGCCAACCTGGACTGGGCTCGCCAGAGGGAGGCGCGCCGTGGCCGGAGCGTGGCTTGTCGTCGGTTGTGCGGGCTTGGTCGTCGGCTGTGCTGCAGCCACCGTCGTCTGGGGAACGTGTGCGGCGGCCTCGTATGGCAAAACGCCGGGTGACACGGTGCCCGGAGCACTCGGGTGGCAACAGGGGAACGGCAACAGCACGCCCAGATCGGGCAGCGCGGGAACGGCCTGCGGTTGTGCCAACTGAAACAGGTCGTCTGTTTGCAGCAGGTCGGCGACGTTCACTGCCGACGTCCAAAGCGTGCTCAAGACGCCCAAGTAAGTTGTGACGAACCCCGACAGCGTTTGCTGCGCGCCGAACAAATCGCTGAAGGCGGCGTTCGGATCGAGCTGACGACGTTCGAGCACGCCCCGATAGGCACGCACCTGGTCGGGCAGGATGTGATTTCGATAGTAGTCGAGCGCCTGCAGACTCGTGCGGTAGTTCGTGTAGTTCGTGGTCAGCATCGCGGTGAGATTCATCTCGACGCGGTGCGACTCTTCGGTGGCTCGCACGAGTCCCGACTCGGCGGCCAGGATATTTCCCTTGTTCTGATCCCAAATCGGCAGCGGGAATCCGATCGTCGCAGTGGCCACCATCGCCTTGGGCTCGACGACGTAGTCCTTCAAAAGCGCCACGTTGACATCGATGTCGGGGACCGGAGTGACCTGTGCCAGCTTAAGCTGGTACTTGGCTTTGTCGAGAGTGTTACGCGCGGCGAGCACGTCGGTGTGGTTGCGCAGCACATAGCCGAGCACGGTGTCATAGTCGAAGTAAGGAATCAGAACGTCGATCCGACCCTCGACCTGGCTGAGCGGAAGCTGGCGCATGCCCATCGCGGCGACGAGCTGTTTCCAGGCGAACATGTAGGTTTGAATCGACTGCGAATAGGCGAGACGGACCGAGTAGGCTTGCGCGCGTAACGCCATCGGCTCGTATGAGGCGGCATTTCCCGCTTCCAGCAAGCCGGTATGCAGCGCATAGACGTCATCCGTAAACTGCGCCAGCGAGCGGCTGACGCGCATCGTTTCTTTCGCAACTAACAGCGCGTAGTAGGCATTGCGCACGCGAGTCGCCAAGTCGCTGCGCGCGCGGCGCAATGCCAGCTCTGAGTTGCGCAGGTCCATTTCTGCAGCGGCCGACGCCAGCTTCAACTTGCCGCCGGTCTTGATCACCTGGTCGATGAACGGTCCTTGTGCGCCGGCGGTGCTGCCGTCGTTCGAGGGAGTCATTTCCCAACCGGTGGTTGGGTTCGGATAGGTCCGCGCTTGGATCAGGTTTCCCCGGGCAGCTTCAACATCAGAGGCGGCCTGACGTAGCTCGGGACTGTTCCCGGCCGCCATCATTTGCAAGTCGGTCAGTGTGAAAGCGCGTCCGTCGGAGCTGACTGAGGCCACCGGCTCAGCGGCCAGCGGCGGAAGCTTCGGAAAGAGCAGCTTGATTGCCTGATCTTTCTCGGTCTCACCCTTCGGAATTTCGACGGCCTTCGCTTCGGAGCCAGGAAGCTCGGGCGGAATTCTGGGTTCGAACTTCTTAACCCCGGGCTGCGCATTTTCTTCATAGGAAGTCAGCAGATACTTCGAGGTCTGTACGTCGATCTGGGCCGAGCCTCCGGGCGACGAGTCCGTCTTCGGAGCCGCGGATGTGGGAGCCGTTGTCGGCGTGGGCGGGATCGTTGGGGCCTCCGCTCCAGGGGCAGCAGGTGCTGTGGCGGGCACCAGCGCAGTGGGAGGCATCACGTCGTACGGGTGCGACACCAGGTTAGCGACCGTCCCGTCGGTGCGCTCCCGGGCGTGATAGACGCACCCGCTCAGCGCCACGATGACGCAACAGGCGAGCAACTCGCGGATCGACATGGACCAATCCCCTCACAAAGCCCCGTCCTAGGAGCGGGCGCTCGAAGAATTCCGTCTCGGCAATTTCCGGCGACCGTTCCGAGCGTGGCGGTTACCCACCGCGTGCGCGTCGCACGGAAAATGCGGATCATGGGAGATCGTCCTAACTTTCCAGTCGTAATGAGACTCCGGCGCCAGAGCCTTAGAGCCCCACAAGGTTGCCCAGTTGACGGGTTTTTGATTGAAGTCTCGCGCGCGAAGTGGGCCGTTTTTGCACGGGAGATGACGGAAACTCCACCGATTGGCGGCTCACGTCAGGAGTTTCGGCAATTTGCTCGAAGTGTTCCGGCGCGCGGCAGAGAACGGCTTGCGCTCATGCCAAAAATCGAGGATTAACTGCGGCGTTCGTGCACTCGGCGCGAAATGACTCCGGCCAGGTACCCACCTTTAAAGCCGGCGTCGATATTTACGACGCAGACATTTGACGCACAGCTATTCAACATGCCGAGCAAAGCGGCAATCCCGCCGAAGTTCGCGCCATAGCCGACGCTCGTCGGCACCGCAACGACCGGACAGGCGACCCAGCCGCCAACGACTGAAGGGAGCGCCCCTTCCATGCCGGCGACCACCACCACGGCGTCGGCCGCGTCGAATCGGTGCTTCTGTTGGAGCAACCGTTGCGGGCCCGCTACGCCGATATCGACGATCAGCTCGACGCCGCATCCCATCCATTGCAGGGTTTCGAGCGCTTCCTCGGCGACCGGACGGTCGCTCGTCCCGGCAGTGATCACAAATACCGATCCGACCGGCGCTGGGGATGTCGACGTCGCCAAGCGGAGCGTGCGAGCGATCGGATTGTGCAGCGCGTTGGGAAATCGGCGGAGCACCGCCGACGCCTGTTCGGCTGAAACGCGCGTCGCCAAGCTCCGTTCGCCGTGCATGGCTTGCGCCTCGAAGATGGCGACGACGGCGTCGGCCGTCTTGCCTTCGCCATAGACAACCTCGGGAAATCCACAGCGGCGTCGCCGATCGAGATCGACGTGCGCGTCTTGCAGCTCGACCGTGACGGGGATGATGTCGCCGGCGGCCTGTTCCACCGCCGCTTCGACGCTCAGACGGCCTTCGCGCACGCTCCGAAAGAGCGATTCCAACCGTGAAATCTCGGCAGAAACCGGAGGTTTTTCATCATTCGGCAAGGGTTGGGCCTCGGGCAATTTCCAGAGCCCGCGGTGGCCGACTTTTCGGCCAGTCCAGCGCGGCGAAGGGGTCGCGGTTCCGGTTACAATGTCGAGATCGATCTCACAATCTCGATTTTAGGAAGCTGCTGGCGTCGACAGCAAATCTCTCGGTGGGGAAGCGACTCAATGAACGGCGGATTTGGAAAACTGATGGCAGGCTCAGCAGTCGTCGTCGCGGCGCTGGTCGGCTACTTGATCTTCTCGCAGCCGAGCCCTCCAGCCCAGACCGGAACGCCTGCCAAAGCGTCGCACAGCACGCTTTTGATGTACTGTGCGGCAGGACTGCAGCCGCCGATTTCTGAGATCATCAAGGACTATGAAGCCTCCCATCCCGTGACGTTTGAGACGAAGTTCGGTGGTTCGGGGTCGTTGCTGAGCCAGATCCTGGTCGGAGGAGGAGACCTCTTCCTCGCGGCGGATCGGCTGTACCTCGACTCGACTTCGCAACAGAACGTCGCCCCAGAAATCGTGACGATCGCCTACCAGTACCCGGTGATCCTCGTCCAAAAAGGCAATCCGAAGAAAATCGCCGGCCTGAGCGACCTGCTCAAGCCCGACGTGCGACTGTCGCTGGCCGATCCGAAACGAGCGGCAATCAGTAAAGTCGTGAGCGGCCTGCTGGAGAAAGGGGACCGTTGGGAGCCGCTTTGGAAGAAGTCCGTCATCCAACGGGAGACGGTCAACGAAGTGGGCAACGATGTGAAACTGACGGCCGCCGATGCGGGCATCGTCTGGAACGCCACGGCCTCCCAATATCCTGACTTGGTGGCAGTTCATGTGCCCGATTTCGACCGGTCGAGAAACGAAATCGTCATCGGACTGCTATCCTCGTCGAAAGATCCGCAAGTGGCGCGCGAATTCATCCGCTACCTCACAAATCCTGACGAAGGATTGCGAGTCTTCGCCCGACATGGCTACGACGTGGTAGGGAGTAAGCCGCCTTCGCACTGAGCCGCGAATCGCACTGCTCGATTTGTCTGGCTTCTGATCACGTAACTGCGAGCCGTCTTGATGGCTTTGTCTGTCGCCACCCCGCGTTCCAAGTCGGACGTCCCTTTCTACGCGGCGCTCGCAGTTCTGGGTGGCAGCTATGTGCTATTGATCCTCGCGATGGTGGCGGCCGAGCTGATCTATGCGCGGCCCGGCGATTTCGCCCGCATCTTTGCGGACCAAAACATTCGCTACGCGATTCGGCTCAGCGTGATCTCGAGCACCGTCACCACGATCTTGTCGCTGTGGGTCAGCGTTCCCATCGCCTACTTGATGTCTCGCAGTGATTTTCGGGGCAAGCAACTGATTGACGCGATCATCGACATTCCCATCGTGCTGCCGCCGCTTGTAGTCGGCCTTTGCCTGCTCATCCTCTTCCGGCAGACGCCACTGCGCCACATCGACGATCGGTGGCCCATCGCGTTTCATGTGCCAGCGGTGATCCTGGCGCAATTCGCGGTCGTCAGCGCCTTCGCAGTCCGCACCTTGCGCGCGACCTTCGACGAGATCTCGCCGCGGCAAGAACAGGTCGCGCTGACGCTGGGTTGCAGTCGGGCCCAGGCATTCTGGCTGGTGGTGCTCCCCGAAGCTCGCTACGGACTTCTCTCAGCCGGCACCTTGGCTTGGGCTCGCGCCCTGGGCGAATTCGGACCTGTTTTGGTGTTCGCCGGAGCGACGCGGCAACGCACGGAGGTGCTGCCCGTCAGCGTCTATTTGGAACTCAGCATCGGCAACGTCGAAGGCGCTGTGGCCGTTTCACTGGTGATGATCGCCGTGTCTGTGGTCGTCCTGGTCACCGTCCGCGTTCTTACGAGGGGCCACGTCCGCGGCGGCATGTTCGGCGGCCGGATGTAGTTGGTAGTTTCCGATTCAGACCCGTCGGCGAACCCCTCGGTTCGGTGCCAACAACCTCGTTGGCACGCGGGGATTGGGAACGGCGCAATAGAAAACCCATGCCGGGCAACGCCCGCGCATGGGTTCTATGAAGAACGATGGTCAGACCATCGACTGTTGTCGGCGGACAGCAATCAGAATCCGCTAAGTAATGGATCGCGCAAACAACCTGCGAGCGAAGCGAATCGCGCGATGGTGTGCGTACCACCGACGTTTCACCTGGTTGAGCGAGTGTCGGCGCTTGCGGGTCGCGTCCGCCTGGAAAACGTCGCCCCTCGGGTTGTTCATGCAGGCCCATGGCTTTAGAGGAGCGAAAATCGTTGACCCGTTCCGGCAGAATTCGCCGCAGGAACGCGACCGTGACAATCGCTCCAACTGTTGCGCTCTCTATATTCGGTCGTCGGAAGGGGCCCGACGCGCAAAACTGAGTGAAACACGCGTTATCGCCTCGGGGAGCTTTCACTCAAATCCGTGCGGGTAAATCGGGAAATTTGTTCGCTCGAGAGGTCCCCGCGAATCGGGCCGTCCCGCGAAACAGGTCAAGATTTACGGCTCCCCCGCCTCGCCCCGCTGCCGCCGCCTTGGGGCTGACACGCGGTACCGAACTTGCTATGAAACGGGCCCACGGCACGGCTGCCGTCAATTCCTCGCTAAGAAATCTGTAATCTGACGCTGACTCAACCGGGAGACAGGGATGGGCGTTCCCGTATCGCAAATGCTTACGGTCGCACAATATGTGATCGGTAAGACTCTCCGCCGCGAACAGCGGTATCCCCTGGTGTTGATGCTCGAGCCCCTATTCCGATGCAACCTGGCCTGTGCCGGCTGCGGGAAGATTCAGTACCCCGCCGAGATCCTCAAAAAGAACCTTACTCCCGAGCAGTGCTTTCATGCCGCGGAGGAATGCGGCGCCCCGATGGTCTCGATCCCGGGCGGCGAGCCCCTGTTGCATCCGCAAATGGATCAGATCGTCGCCGGACTCGTCGACCGCAAGAAATACGTCTACCTCTGCACCAATGCGCTGCTCATGGAGAAGCATCTCCCCCGCTTCAAGCCGTCGAAGTACCTGACCTTTTCGGTGCATGTCGATGGCCCTCGCGAAGAGCATGATGTTGCCGTGTGCCGCGAGGGAGTCTTCGACGTCGCAGTGAAAGCCATTCGCGCGGCCGTCGCGGCCGGCTTTCGCGTGACGACGAACACCACCATGTTCAACAACGCCAATCCTCGCCGCATGCGGGAGATGTTCGACATCCTCACCGATCTCGGCGTCGAAGGGATGATGATCTCCCCTGGCTATCCCTACGAGAAGGCTCCCGACCAGGAACATTTCCTGCACCGCGATCAAACCGTCGAACTCTTTCGCCGCACGCTGGCCCGTCCCAAGAGCCGCTGGGTCTTCAACCAGTCGCCGCTCTTCCTGGAATTTCTCAAGGGGAATTGGGACCTCGAATGCACGCCTTGGGGCAACCCGACTTACAACATCTTCGGCTGGCAACGTCCCTGCTACCTATTGCAGGAAGGCTACTGCAGCACCTATCAGGAGCTGCTCGACACGACCGACTGGAGCGCGTACGGCCGCCAGAGCGGCAATTCCAAATGCCAAGATTGCATGGTCCACTGCGGCTACGAGCCGACAGCCGTCGCGCAGACGTTTAGCTCGCTGCGAGGACTTGTCGCCGCCGCCCGATACACGCTGCTGGGTCCATCG
>DASRXU010000150.1:0-27334 GCA_035687365.1 Planctomycetaceae bacterium
CACCGCATCATGACCTTCGAGACCATCTTGATCGATCGTGCCTAGCACAGGATCCCAGCGAACAGTCGGTCCGGTCGCGCGATCCCGGCGTACGATACGGGTGACGGTATGGCCGCCGGTCGTCAAAAACGGACCGAGGGAGCTGCCGACAAGACCGCTCGCACCCGTGATGGCAATTCTCATCGTCCCCACCTGTGCTTTGCTGTGAGCGTTCAGGTCGTCGGCGAGCGTCCGGTGGCGATATTCAAACGTCGATTGCAGCTTGCGTCGAATGAAAGACCGGCCCAGCCATTGTCCCATCACCCCATAGGGAGGAGTGAAATCAATGTGGTCTTCTAGCCAAGAACCCTCCGCTCCCTCGGGCTTGATTGTATGGGTATGTTCCCAGCGGGCAAACGGCCCGCGAATTTGAACATCCCGAAATCGGCGGCCCGGCTCGATGTCCCGATGCTCGGCCGTCCAACGCTGTCGTAGAGGGCCGAGTGACAGTTCGATCTCCGCTCGCGAACCGTTGCGAATCGGGTTGCCGTCGTCGAGCACTCGCAGACGATCCCAAGGGGGAGCGAGCCGCTGGAAGGCGCCCTTTCGCATGTGCCACGCAAACACTTCTTCGGCCCGCGCCGGCATTCGCGAGCGGTAAACGAACGTGTCGCTGGTCATGACGCAGGTTCGCCGTTAGCAAACTCGCGGTCAAACGATGCTCGCAATCGCTCCAGGGCACCGGCCGTCATCACCCGCGCCCATTCCTTGCTCAGACCGTGCGAATCCCCGAGTTCCCGAAACGTCGCCGGTGCATTTTCATTCCCCAACCCGAAACGGCCGGCCAGCAGCGCCCGCTCCCGCGTGGGCAGTTCGGCGAGGTTCACTTGCAACCGCTGCAGCTCTTCGACGCGAACGAGCCGGTCGATGTCCTCGCGACGGGGGGCGTCGGCTCGCATCGAGTCCGCACAGTCAAATGAAAGCGAGCGGGCAGCTCGTCGCCGCTCGCGCCGGCGCAGTCTCGCAAAATGATGAGCCAAGGCCCGCGTCGCGTACGTGCTGAAACGGGTTCCTCGCTCGGCGTCAAATCGCTCGACACAGCCGAGCAACAGCAGGGACGCTTCGCTTACAAGGTCCTCCAAAGATTGTTGCGGAGTTGCAAAGTGCTTGGCGACGGACACGACAAGTCGCAGGTTGCAAATCGCGATGCGATTGCGAAGCTCTATCGCCCGCTCTGCGGACGTATTACCACGGACGACGGGCCTGTTTCTGAGACTCGGCAAGCGCGATCGAGCAACCTCGTCACGGGCGGCTTTCAAATGGCGGAACAGACGCCGCTCTTCTTCGACCCCCAGCACGTCGAATTGACACAATCGGGCCAGTGCCGGATTGCCCAGGCCCGGACTGCGTTGTCTCGAGGCGGCCCGCATTGGAATTTCCTCCCTCTTGACGGAGAAACCGCAGGCGGGGCAAGCCGTTAACCAAGATACGGACGCCTTTCTGGGCGAAAAGCCGGGTGGTTAGACTCCATCCGTCTACGCAAAGGCCTATAATCCGCTGAGCGCGGAGTTTAACCCTCGAGCGAGCCCGACTGATGATGAATCGGCGTGATTTCCTGCAAATCGGCTCAACGGGGGCATTGTGCGCCGCGGCGGTGGGTCAGTCGGTTTTGGCGGCCAGTCGGCCGCAACGCTTTGACCGAGAGTACGCCCCCCAACTGGGGATGTTTCATCATCACGCGGGCACCGATCCGATCGATCAGATTCGTTTCTTGGCCGCTCAAGGATTTCGGTCGATCGAGGACACCGGCCTGAGGGGCAAGGCGCCGGCTTTGCAGACACAAATCGGTCGCGAACTGGCCCGCCGCGGAATGTCCCTGGCCTGTTTCACAGGGGTCGCTGACTTCGGCCGTCCCACATTTGCCTCAGGCCGCCGCGACTTGCAGCGCGATGTCCTGCGCGAACTGCGGCTGGCGATCGATGCCGCGGAACGAGTCGGCGGACGCGTGTTGAGCGTTGTCCCCGGTCGTTGCGAGCCGACGATGGCCCCGGTCGACCAACGTCGTAACGCGATCGATCTGCTGCAGCGGTGCGCCGACATCTGCGAACCTCGTGGAATCAGGCTACTCTTAGAACCTGTCGACCACGGCCCGGGGCGTTCGCAATTGTTCTTGCGATCGGCCCACCAAGCGGCCGAATTGTGCCAGGCGGTCAAGCGGCCCTGTTGCCGAGTGCTGATCGATGTTTATCAGCAAGCGGCGGCCGGACAGGATGTGCCACAGTTGCTGGGTGACCTGAGCGATGTGCTCGGCCATGTGCAGCTCGGTGACTTTCCCGGGCGCAAAGAGCCGGGGACCGGGGAGCTAGATTTCCATCGATTGCAGGCGACGCTCGACGCGATCGGATACCGCGGTGCCTTGGGCATGGAACACGGGAGCGCGATCGCGGGCTTGGCAGGCGAGCGGGCCGTCATCGACGCGTATCTCGCCTTGGATCGGCCTGCTCAGCGTTGCATCGCCTGATTTCTCTGGGCGTGCCACTCGGCGACATCTCGCTCGGTCAACTCAAACACGTCGATCGAATAGCCGATCCGCGCGACGGGTTGGAAGAAGCCGAAGTACTCGAACTGGCCGATGTTGACCGGCTGAATCTTGTTGTCTGGAGTACGGACCCAATGAGGCCGTCCCTGCTCAAAATTAACGCTGACGGCAAATCGGCCCGGCTGCGGTATGTTCGCCGGAGCAATCGAGTAATGGATGCCGAGTGCCTCCGGTGGCACCGTGCCGAAGTAGGCCAGGCCGATTGACTGATTGGCTCCTTTGGCCGGATGTTCGCCGAGATACCGTTCGAGGCTACCCAGATCCTGGCCCCAGTCGAGGTTGGAATCGAGCAAATGCTCGCGACCGCCGAGCGGGCCTCCGGCGAACTCATTGAAATAGGAAAGGTGCTCGGGGTAATAGCGGAGCGAAAGCAGCATCGCGGCGGCTAACACAATCGTCGCGACGCTCCGCACGGGGAAAGTCTTGAAGTCCAACCAGCCAGCAGCCTGCGACGCGAACAAGATGGCGAACGGAATCACCGGCAAGACGTACCGGATTCCGAGCTGCATGGGCGAACTCTCGGCGACGGCCAACACAACGACTGCCGGAAGGAGGATGACCGCCTGAGTGAGCAGTCGCCGCGACCGTCCGCCGGGCACCACAATCCACAGCAGCACAAAGAGGGCTAGAAGTTGCAACGCGTGCGGGACCTTGTACAGGATCGCCCAGGCGTAATAGCCAGGAAATCCTTCTTCGCTCCATTGCCCGTCCAAGAATACCGGATGCTTCTGTTCCATGATCTGCCGCTGATGGTCCAGCCCAGTGAGGTAATCGCGCGGCAACGGAATCGGAACGTGACGAAGCATCGCAAAGCGGGCCGTATTCTTGAGAGTTCCGCTCTGGAAGTCGTAGCTCTCGAGCTTCGAGAACGATCCGCGAAAGAGATAGCCTGCGTTCCAAACGATGAGGCTCAGAAGAATCGCTGCGAACCAGATGGCGGCAAGTTTGAACCCCCCGGGCTTACTTTTCTCACGTTCCTGCGCAATCGCACTAGGGTCGCTCGTCATGCGCTGGATCGTCATCACACCCACAAAGACCACGATCGAGACCGGATAGAGCACCAGGCACGTGAACTTGGCGAGCTGAGCCAAGCCGAGCAAAGCGCCTAATACGAATCCGTTCGTCCAGCTGGGTCGTCGACCGAATCGCCAAGCAGCGTACAACGTAAATACGAAAAACGCCGCTGCTCCCATGTCGGTCGTCACGAGGGAACCGTGTGCGACGAGATTCGGTTCGAACGACCAGAATAGGGCCGCCAAAATGCCTGCGCCGTCCCCGAAAAGTTCTCGAGCCCAGATCGCCAGAGTCAGCCCCCCCAGGACCGAGAGCATGACAATCATCGAGCGACCAAGCGTGAACCAACGTTGGTAGTGGTCCCGGTTCTCCGCGATGAAGACGTCACCCCACCCCATCGGATCGTGGTGCACGTCAGCAGCGCCTGTCCGAGCGGAAGTCATCGTCACCGGCAGCGCAGCCAGCACGCGACACAGAGGTGGGTTGAGATCGTCAAAGTCGAACCGCCCCGTCTTGAGATTGAGCAGCCCAATCGGTAAGTGCCAATATTCGTCATGCGTTGGTGTCAGTTGGGCAGCGGCGGTGATTCCGAAAGCCGCATGAAGCGCGAGCAGCAGCGCGACCGGCAGCCAGAATCGCGCAAGCGAGCGATTGTGTTCGGGGCAACTTGGGGAGGCGGCGCCTTGGGGCTTCATGCTGGTGTGCGAGTGAATGGGATTTAAGGCTGCTTGGCGGGAACTAGGTCGGAGAGCAAATTCTTTTCGATTGCCTCCGCGGCGATGGCGTGAGCGCGCTCGTTCGGATGTCCGTCGAAACGGCTGACCATCAAATTTTCTCCGGCGTGCTCGCGCAACACGGGCTCCAAGTCGAGCACGGGAATTTGTTCGGACTTACAAAAGTCGACGATCCGGGCGCGCGCATCGCGGAAGGTATCCTCACCGGTTAGATCGTGCAGGAAGGGGAAAATCACCATCCGGAAATCGGTATGTCCCTCCTTGCACTCGCGATGCAGCTGGGACAGTTTGGCCCGCAATCCGTCCCAGGCTGGGCCGTGATAAGCGGCCGCCAACCGATCGAAATAGGGATTGTTCCGCGCGCGGAACTGCACGAAACGGAAATAGAGCCAGTTGAGCAGGTAGGTGTCCCGAAAGAGAAAGAACGTGGGCTGCGAGGTATAAATGCCCTCCAACGGATCCTGGCCGACCAACTGCATGTAGCCTTCGATGTCGTTGAGATTGTAGACGTACACGAACATGCTGACGTCGGCATGCATTCCCGACATCACGGCTGCCGCAATCGATTCAACCTGCGAGGCTTCAAACCCGGGTTCGCCGAGGTTGGCGACGACGTATTTGCCTGGCGCTTTCTCATCGAGCCAGGCGGCGATGCGATCGGTAAAACGGTCTTCCATCCGTTTGACGCCGTGACCGATCGTGAAGCTATCGCCCAGGAAAATGATCCGCTTGTGGTCCGGTGCGACGTACTTCGTGAACGGCAGCCGATCCCGGAAGTTTTCGTTGTTTCGTTCGTGATCGATGTGCAGTAACAGCCAACGTTTCGACACATTCGTGATGTTGAACGTGTCGCTGAAGTCGGCACAACAAGCGAATGCCAGTTCCGCGGCGGTGACTGCTCCCAGCAGCATGCACACGGACAATCCCAAATTCGCCAACGCCAGACCGCGACCTTTCGCGCGGCGTTTGCGGCGGTACCAGAGCACGCCGAAGAATAGCCCGGCGAGCACGACCAGCCATACGGCCATCCCGATCAGATAGCCGTCCGATAAGTACAGCACCAGCACCGAATCGGCCTCCGCTAGGTTCCGTGATGTGTCTCAGGCCGCGTCGGCTGGAAGAAGTCGCCCAGCAGCTGGTCTTCGATGGCTTCCGCCGCGATGGCGTGGGCCCGCTCGTTGGGGTGAGCATCGAACCGGCTCACTACCAGATCCTCGCCCGCGTGCCCGCGGAAAACTGGTTCGAGGTCGAGCACGGGGATTTTTTCCGTTCGGCAGAACTCGACGATTCGCTGATGTGCCGCGCGGAAGGGATAGCCATCACCGACATCGCGCACGAACGGAAAAATCACCATCCGGAAATCGACCGCCTGCTCTTTACATTGTCGGTGCAGATCTTTGAGCAGGTCGCGGACTTTGGCCCAGGGTTCCGACTCGTACGATTTCCGCAAATTCTCGTAATAGGAATTGGCACCCGTGTTCCGAAACGCGATCGCGCGAAAATAGAGCCAATTCAGCAGATAGGTGTCTCGAAACAAGAAGAAGGTCGGTTCAGAACTTTGGATTGCCTGGAGCGATTCTTCCGTATGGGGATCGAAGCGGTCGACGTCGTTGAGATTGTAGACATAGACGCAGGCTGCCATCTCGTAATGTTTTTTGAGCAGTTCGTCCTTCGCCAATTGCGTGACGAACAGCGCGTCGTACGCAGGAAGCGCCATGTTCGCGACCACAAATTTGCCCGGCTGCTCTCGCTCGAACCGGGCGGCGATCCGGTCGGTAAAGCGATCGTCCATGCGACGGATCCCGTGACCGGCAGTGAAACTGTCGCCAAGAAAGACGATTCGTTTTTTTCCACCCGGAACGAACGTCGTCACCTCGTTGCGGTCGCGAAAGCCATTGTTGTTTTTCTCACCCTCGATGTGGACAGCCAACCAGCGTTTGGAAACATTGGAGACGCCAAAGGTGTCGCTGAAGTCGGCGAAGCAGGCGAAGGCCAACTCACCCGCTGTGACGAGGCCGAGCAGCATCGTCACGGCCAGACCGGCGTTAGCCCACATGAGCCGTCGCGGCGCCTGATGAGACCCACGACGAATCCGCAGCAAGGCAGCGACCGACAGGCCCAGCGCGACCAGCCAGATGGCCATGCCAATCAGATATTCCGGCGAAAGATACAGAACGAGCAAAGTCGAACTCCGCCGGCCGCATCAATGAGCGGCCGCCGCCTGTTTTCGTTTGAGCACGATAAAGAAGCCCTCGGTCGTGTCCGGAAGCAGCTCCCACTGATCGGGGTGATCGCGATACTCGGGCATTTGATCGGGGTGCTTGATCTTGCTGTAGGGATGTTGCGTGTCGATCACGATGTAGTCGGTGTCCGAGGGAACTCCTGGCTGATAATTGTTGACGGCCCGAGGATAATCGCTGTAGTCGTAGGAGCGTTCAAAGTGTGTGAACCTCGGATGCACGAAATCGGTCGAAGCCACGCGCGCGTTTTGGGGGATTTGCGAAGACACCCGCTCGAAAAGCTCGCCCCGCTTGCCGACTACGTACAGTTCCCGCCAGTAGAAGCCGGAATCCGGATCCCAAAAGCCAATCGACAAGGGGCTGAGACCGTAGAACAGTCCGGTCATTAGAGCGCTAACAGCGGCGAATCGCCCCCACCAACCCACCCGAGTTGCGACTACGCCGGGAACTGGGTCCGACTTCTTTTGACCGACGAATCTTCCGATACCGAGTCTTCCGCGCGACACCGTCCCTAGCCCGGCCGCCGCCGCCCACAGCAAAATCGGTACGGCCGCCGCGTGCACATGATGCAGCGGAGAATCGATTACTTCGTTCAAACACAGCGTCAGAAAAAGAGGCAAGGCCACCGCCAAGCGTCCCGGCGAGAAGAGAGGCAAGAACCCTAATGGAGCCAGCAGCATCAATGCGTATTCTGCCGAGTGCGCATTGACGAACGCTTCCCACAATCGCGTCGGGTGCATGGCCATGGTTTGCGCGATCTCGGGCAGCGTTTTGCCAAACTTCGCGAAATAGCTCGCGTAGTGGATTTCCTGCCCGTGCCGAAAGTAAGCCATCACGACGCGTGTCGCCACAATCAAATAGGCGACCGAAAAAACGGCCAGCCCGCCCCCGAATGCAAACAGAGGCCAGTTCACTTTGATCGATGTTGCCCGCTGAGGAGTCGACGCGTTGCTGAGACTGGTTCCGTCGGCGAGAGCAGTCCCTTCAGCTCCTGATGGACCGCCGAGCGCTGTCCGACGAGTCGCCGAGAGCGCGATCCAAACTCCCAAAGGGGCGAGCACGACCGCGTAATCTTCCTGGGCGCTCAGAGCGACCGCGGCCAAGAGGCAGAAGGTTTTGAACCGCCGCCGCTCGAACTGATCGAGTGCAAACAGCAGGATCGGAATCGCTAGCCCGTTGGGCCGGAACGTCTTTAGATCGATCGCGATGTCGAGATACTGCAGCGGGAAATAGAGCAGACACGCGCCTGCCAGCCAGACGGCGGGGCGCGATAGTCCGGTATGGCGTCGCGCGATCCAATAGACAGGGATGCAGCTCGCAGCCAACAGCGCCGAATCGCACAACTCCAACAACATCTGCGACGGCCATAGCAGATACAGGGGGATCAAGAGCAGGTGAATCACTTGCACGTGCTCACCCAGAAAGATTCCCTGATCGAGATAACTGCGGAATCCTTTGTCGTGCAGCAAGTTCCACAAATGCTCCTCGTACATCGCCGAATCGCCGTGCGGTAGCCGCAGCCCGCGGTAAAGCTGCCAGTTCATGACGACGAACACGATCAGGTAAGCGCCGCAGCAGAGCCACACGGCGAGCGGGATGCGATAGTCGTCGGCAACGCGCCGCTCGCTCGGACACAATTCATCTGACTCGCCAGGCTCCGACGTGCCACTCGTCGCCTCCTCTTCAGAAGACATTGAGGGCACGAATATGAGAGTCAAAAACGTGGCAAGCCACCCGGCGACACCCGTCGCGATCCAGAAGCTGGCACTGGAGAGCACGAACAGTTGCGACTCTGGGCCGATCAGCCCGACAAGCAATCGCACCACTTCCCAACTGCCGCCGGCTACCCACCAAAGCCAACCGGAGAGTCCCCACCTTGCAGCAGCTGTCGTGAAAGGGAGACGTCGTCGACGAGCGATCCAATAACTCCCGACAAGCCAGGAGATCAGACTCGCGCCGGCCATGATCAAGAAGATCGGAGCGAACGGCGGGAGCAGGGGTTCGCCGCTTCCCGTCGGCACCTCGCCCGATACCCAATTGTCGATGCGATTCATCAGCCCGTGAGACGCTAACCCACCCGAGGCGACCGAAGAGCCCAGGATCGATTGCACACTTGCCGCGCAGAGGGCTGATCCCAGCGCGAGACAACACAAGGCCCAGGCAAGTCGCGAACCGTCGCCCGGCACAGGGGGCGAGGCGGGGAGGGTCGGAGTCTTTTTCACCTTGCCGCGGGCCATTGAATTGAGTGTATCTGTCCGTTACGGAACGGAATATGGTGACCCGAGGCGAGAGGATTCCGCGATCCTTTCGCTCGTTGAAGGCAGACCAACACCAATCGTTTGCGCCGTGACTCCAATCATTACGTCGATCCGCTGACTTGGGCTGGGAGGCCGGTGGACGCGAACGTTTTTCAGCCGGGAATTGCATTTGTGTTAGTCTTCAACCGCCCGAAATCGGAGGGGTGATTCGGGCTCTTGTCCCCTGGCCCGCGGGGAATTCGGCAGACTGAAACGCGACCCATCTGATTCGCCAAATGACAGCCGACGGTTGACTAACGTGTTCGACGCAAGGCACTTGGCAGTCGCGGGTTAGGCGTCCATAATCGGCCGCGGCGGGGGAGTTTTTTGGAGTTCCGGCTCGGCGATTGCTATTAGGGGCAATTACGACTGTGGACGGGCAACGGTTTGGCTTAACTTCGAGGTTTGAACGCATGTCAGCTCAAATCGATTTCAAGGGAGTCGATTTCAGTCGCAGGGATTTCGCGAAATTGACACTCGCGGCGCTCGCCGGCCTTGCCGCGGGGAGCCACGCCGTCGCTGCACAAACTGAGAGGAACGCCGTGCGCGATCCCCTCCTTGCCGACCCCCACATTTGCCGTGGTTTGAATACTTGTCGTGGGAAAGACGTCACGGGGCACAACCAATGTGCTGGCACCGGGACGTGCGCGACGGCGCGCTATCATCCGTGCAAGGGGCACAACGATTGCCGCGGCCAAGGCGGTTGCGGTGACGGACCTGGCACGAACGAGTGCCGCGGCTGGGGTGCCTGCGACGTGCCGCTCAAGCCCCGTGTCTGGACGGTGGCTCGGCAGCACTTCGAGAAAGTGATGAAGCAACAGAAGCGCCGTTTTGGCGTGCCGCCCCTCGTCGCCAAAAATGGATAACAGTCCGGAGTGGCAATTTCCTGCCCGGTGCGAGTGCCGGCGCAAGTCGGCAGTCGCAGGTCGCGCGGCGAGGAAATGAACTCTCGGCCAGCGTTGCGGTTGGAGCCGACGGCTCACCGTCCCCTCTTTGCCAGTTCCGTCTTCGTTTGCGCGCTCAACACCGACCGACCTTGAGGGCTCGCGCGAATGTCCGATCGTGGACACTGACGGCTGAAGCGATTCTGCGGTACTGAGCGCCTTTCGGCATGGAAGATCGTGTGTCTTAAGAGCCGGTGGTACAAGTTTTTTCGATTTGCCAGCCGAATATGAAGGCGACAGATTCGATGAAGGGACCGCTGATACGCGGTTTGTCCATTATCGAGGCTGTAGCGGTCCATCTCAGAGTGTCGGTTCTGCCAAATCGGTTGGTCGCTTTGGCCGCCCTTTCCGTGCGCGCACGCTTTGCGCGCGCCGACGACTGAGCTGTCGCGAGCAGCCTTCGCTACTGTCGGTACTTGTCCCCCCGTTTCCGTCGAACCTCTGGTCAAACGCGTGTTTTGGCGTCGATTGCGACGCTCGCGATTCGGGAGTGCCGATCTCGCGCAACGACCCTGAAATCAATTTCTCATGGTGAAGCAATGAAGAACGGATTCTGGAGGTCCATCGGCAAGGTGCCGGTCCTAATGCTGGCCGTTGCGGTCGGCCCGGTCGCCCTCGCTGATGGGACCGCAATTGAAAGCGTTCCGGCCGATGGAAGCGCAGCTCGGACTGCGTCCGCGATTCCGTCGACGGATCCCACACCAAACAACTCTGCTCCCATCCGGCTGATCGCGATGGATTCGAGCTTAACTGATCCGACCAACGTGCCGCCGGCCCCCCCGGGCGCTGCGGTGGCCGCGCCGGCGTATGCTCCGGCTTGTGGTCCGACCTGCGCACCAACCTGCGACTCGTCCTGCTGTCCGTCGGAAGGCCTGTTCTCGCACTCCTGCCTGTGCAATAGCTGCTGCGGGAACGGCGCGACGTTCCAGTTCTCCCCGAATGCGTGGTGCAATGTCGGCGCCGGCATCCGCACGAGCTTTAACCACGAGATCGGTGATAACGTCGGCGACAAGAACTTCTTCGCCGTCGACGAAGTTCGTTTGTTCTTCACGGGCAAGGTCACGCAAGTGATCGGGTTCGAGTTGAACACCGATATTTCGGGCGCGGGTGGCCGAGGCTTCGCCGATTCGGCGGGCGACATCAACAACCTGCAGGACTCGATCCACCTGTTGGACGCCATCGTGAAGTTCGAGTTCAATGACTATGTGAACTTCTGGATGGGCCGATTCCTGCCTCCGAACGACCGAGCCGACCTGGACGGACCGTTCTTCATCAACGGTTGGGATTACCCCTTCGTCTCGAACTTCCCCGGTCAGTTTGAAGGCCGTGACACGGGTGCCGCTTACTGGGGTCAGTACGGCGGTGGCCAGTTGAAGTGGCAGATCGGCCTCTTCAACGGTCAGGGCCGCTTCAACGGCGGAAATGACTGGCCCATTGGGAACGCGGCGACTTCGCCGAACCTCACGGGTAACCCCGAACTCGTTGCCCGCGTCGTGCTGAACCTGCTCGATCCGGAACCCGGCTATTACAACAGCAGCACCTACTACGGCGAGAAGAACATCTGTGCGATCGGTGCCAGCGTGACCGATCAGACCGATGCGATTGAAGACGTCAACGGCCGCGTCGGCACGTTCTTCGGCTACGACATCGACTTCTTGCTCGAAAACAAGATGACTGCGTGGGGCTCGGGAACCTTCGAAGCCGCCTACTACCACTATGACGTCGGTGGCGGCGTCCAGAACGGTGTCGCGGGCAACGCCGGATTCATCTTCGCCGGCTGGCTCTTGCCCCAGGAAATCGGCTGCGGTGGTGTGTGCGGTCGCATCCGCCCGTACGCCCGATGGCAGAAGTATGACTACGATGACGCGCAGTTCGCCGCTGCGGCTGGCGAATTCCGCGAAGGCTGGGACGCTGGCTTCCAGTACGTCATCAAGGGTCACAACGCGCGGTTCGACGTGTTCTACGGACAGCGCGAAGTGGAAGGCGGCGGAAACGTCGACATCTTCCGGACGGGCATGCAGCTGATCTTCTAGTCCAAGGGGTAGTCAGCGCGACACCTGCCATCGCGCTTGAGCATCCAGCGAGCCTGGCTCTTTGATCCGCCGATCGGGAGCCAGGCTCGTCTCGTTTCGAACGGGACGTTCGCGGTTTGGACGAGCTGGGCTCCGATCGAACACCGAGCCGCCGGGCGCTTGTTTTCGCCGTTTCCCGGCTCTAAGCTCTTCCACTGCGTCGGCCGTCTCGTCGAGAAGATCTCGCGCGATCTCGCTCGCCGGCCCCACAGCGAACGAGGACCAACACGATGCACTTGACGCCGCAGGAGCGGGACAAGCTCCTGATCTTCACGGCGGCGCAGCTCGCCCAAGCGCGAAAAGCCCGCGGACTGAAGCTCAACTGCCCGGAAGCAACCGCGCTGATCACCGCCGAGCTGCTCGAGATGGCTCGCGACGGGAAGACGGTGGCCGAGATCATGGCGGCCGGCCGCCAAATCCTGACACGGCGCGACGTAATGGAAGGGGTCGGCGACATCGTCAACGAGATCCAAGTCGAGGCTACGTTCCCTGACGGCACGAAACTCGTGACCGTTCACTCTCCAATCAATTGACCCCGCAATCGGCACTCTGGCACGGGAAGCACGCGTCATGATCCCAGGTGAGTACTTCTTCGACGGCCCGCCGATCGAATTGAATGCCGGTTGGGCCACCGCGACGATCGAGGTCAAGAACACCGGCGATCGTCCGATCCAGGTCGGCTCGCATTTTCATTTCTTCGAGACCAATCGAGCTCTTGTTTTTGATCGCGAGGCGGCCTACGGCATGCGGCTCGATTTGCCCGCCGGCACGGCTGTTCGCTTCGAGCCGGGTGAATCCAAGCGGATTCAACTGGTGGCCCTGGGCGGTCAGCGACAAGTTTACGGGAACAACGCGCTCGTCATGGGCGATTTGGATGCCCCTAAGACGCGGCAACAAGCGATGAAGCGGATGCGCGAGGGGAAATTTGGAAATACCGGGGTGGATGCATCTCCCGGTTCTGCTCCTGCCCCCACTTCGTCCGGGTCCGCGAAGGGAGCGCGCAAGGCCCCCAGCAACAAGCCGCCCAAGAAAGCGGATCGGAAGTCGCGTTGAACGCCGAGACGGAAATTCCCGAGGGCCCGCGCAGGAGAATCGCCATATGAGCCAAAAACTGAGCCGCCAGGCCTACGCGGGACACTACGGACCGACCGTCGGCGACCGGGTGCGGTTGGGCGACACTGACATAATCATTGAGATCGAGCAGGACCACACCGTCTACGGGGAAGAGGTCGTCTTCGGCGGCGGCAAGACGATCCGCGACGGGCAGGGGCAGTCTCCTCTATATAAGTCGAAAACAGCCCCTCATCTCGATTTGGTCATCACGAACGTGATGATTCTGGATTGGTGGGGCATTGTGAAAGGCGACATCGGCATTCGCGAGGGCCGCATCGTGGCGATCGGCAAAGCGGGCAACCCGCTGATTCAGCCGAACGTCGACCCGCGACTTGTGATCGGACCGGGGACAGAAGTCCTGTCCGGCGAAAACATGATTGTGACGGCGGGCGGCATCGACACGCACGTCCACTTCATCTGCCCGCAACTCATTGAGACCGCCATCGCATCGGGGCTGACGACTCTCATCGGCGGCGGAAGCGGTCCGGCCACCGGTACCTGGGCCACGACGTGCAGCCCCGGTCCCTTCAACCTCGAACGCATGCTGCAAGCGGCCGAAGGGCTGCCCGTGAATTTGGGGTTCACCGGGAAGGGGAACAGTAGTCTGCCCGAAATGCTCGAACTGCAAGTGAGAGCCGGCGCGATTGGTCTCAAGCTCCACGAAGATTGGGGCACCACTCCCGCGACGATCGACTGCTGCCTGGGCGTCGGCGACAAGTACGACGTCCAGATTACCCTGCATACCGACACGTTGAACGAAGCGGGTTTCGTCGAAGACACAATCGCCGCCATCAAGGGCCGCACGATCCACACGTATCACACGGAAGGGGCCGGCGGCGGCCACGCGCCGGACATCATCAAGATCGCGTCGGAGCCCAACGTGCTCCCCTCGAGCACCAATCCGACCCGACCGTTCACGATCAACACCATCGACGAACACCTCGATATGTTGATGGTCTGTCACCATCTGTCGCGCTCGGTGCCGGAAGACGTCGCCTTCGCAGAAAGTCGCATTCGCCCCGAGACGATGGCGGCCGAAGACGTGCTGCACGACAAGGGGGCGATCAGCATGTACAGCTCCGATTCGCAGGCGATGGGGCGGATTGGCGAGTCGATCCTCCGCTGCTGGCAGACCGCTCACAAAATGAAAACGCAATTCGGCCCGCTTCAGGGAGACAGCGCTCGCAACGACAATATGCGGGCCAAACGCTACGTCGCCAAGTACACGATCAACCCAGCGCTGGCCCACGGCATTGCGCAGCATGTCGGCAGTATCGAGTCGGGGAAGTGGGCCGATCTCGTATTGTGGAAACCCGCCTACTTCGGCGTGAAGCCCGAGGTCGTGCTCAAAGGCGGCTTCATCGCCTATTCCCAAATGGGAGATGCGAACGCCAGCATCCCGACGCCGCAGCCCGTGTACACCCGGCCGATGTTCGGCTCTTATGGCACGGCGCTCGCGAAGAGTTGCCTGACATTCGTCTCACAGGCCTCCCTCGACGAGGGTATTGTCGAACGTTACGGTTTAACCCGGCATGTCGTACCGGTTCAGAATTGCCGCAAAGTCGGCAAGACAGACATGAAAAACAACGACGCCATGCCCATAATCGAAGTCGACGCTGACACCTACGAAGTCCGCGTCGACGGCGAAGTGGCCACCTGTGAACCCGCCAAAGTCCTGCCCCTAGCCCAGCGCTATTTCCTGTTCTGATCCTGCCCAATGATTTTGCGAGCCGGCGAGCCGCCAGCGTGAGCTGGCGGGTGCTTCCGATTTGATATTCGCGCTCCCTCGAAGATCCCTCCTTCCGATAGTCCGAAAATGTTGAACCTGCGCTTGCTGCAGCTCGGCGACTCGGCCCTGCCCGTGGGCGGGTATACGCATTCCTGGGGTCTCGAAACCGCCATCGCGCGGGACCTCGTGCACGACGCCGCTTCCCTTGAGGGCTGGACCGCTGACTGGCTGCGGCGCTGCGTCGGACCGTTTGACGGTGTGATCGTCGGATCGGTTTGCCGGGCGGCGACCGAGGGGTGCTGGCCGGAAGTTACGCGGGCGAACGAAATCGTCACCGCGTCGATTTCGCCGCCGACAATCCGCAACGCGACGCGGGAAATGGGCGAGCAACTCCAGCATTTGGCCCAGACCTGGGAATGGTCGCGTCCTAAAACCGGCGAGCTGCCACAGTCCACAGCCAGCTGGAACTATTGCGTCGTGTTCGGCGTGGTGGCCGCGGCTGCCGGCAGTACCGCACGCGATGCGGTGGCGGCCTATTTGAATCAAGCCGCCCTAGGAATGATCGCGGCCGGTGTGCGCGGGATTCCGCTCGGGCATACACAGGCACAGCAGATTCTCGGCTATCTGCACGATACGATCACAGAATTGAGCGAACAGTACGCCGACCAACCGCTCGAAACGGCCGGGAGCGGCTGCCCTTATTACGAGGTCCTGTGTCATGAACAGTCTCGACTCTATACCCGACTGTTTCGCTCGTGAGATCGAGACGGCCTTCGGCCAATTCGCGCAACGGAATCGATTCGAATCGCTCTCACGATTCGGGATCGCTTTCCATCGCGATCACGACCACGACCACGACGGCATGGGTGGTGGAGGAAACCGGTTCGCCGGGCCGAAGCGGAAAACGTTCACTGTCGGCGTGGCCGGTCCGGTCGGATCGGGAAAGACGGCCGTGGTCGAGCGGCTCTGTCGCGATCTCTGGCCCCAGATCAACCTGGCCGTGATCACCAACGACATTTACACGCACGAGGACGCCGAGTTCCTCTCGCGCCGCAAGGTCCTGCCACTCGAACGGATCGTCGGAGTGCAGACGGGGGGCTGCCCGCACACGGCCATCCGCGACGACGCCAGCGCCAATCTGAGCGCCATCGCCAACTTTGAACGGCAGTTCCCCGAACTCGAAATGGTTCTCGTCGAGTCGGGGGGTGACAACCTCACGGCCTGCTTCTCGCGTGAGCTGGCCGACACCCAGATTTTTGTGATCGACGTCGCCGAAGGCGATAAGATCCCTCGCAAGGGGGGCCCGGGCATCGCACGCAGCGATTTGCTCATCATCAACAAAATCGATCTCGCGCCGCACGTCGGGGCCGACCTCGACGTGATGCGGCGCGACAGTCTCAAGATGCGCGGCGACCGCCCCTTCCTGATGATCAGCCTGCGACAGGGTGATGGTGCCGAGGAGCTTACGAAGTGGGTCCGTCAGCAGTTCGAATCGCGGCGGAAGACTTCGTAATCCCCCCCGAGTTCCGGGATCTGGCCCTGGCTTCCCGTTCCGCAGGGCAGATCGGTGGCACGCGCCTCTCGTTAATCAATTCCGACGGCCGCACCCGGGTGGGCGACTGCTACCAGCAAGTCCCGATCCGCGTGCTGCCGGCGTTTCATCTCGGAAACGAGCCGGCGAGTCTCGTCTACCTGCTCAATCCGACGGCCGGCCTGATGGATGGCGACGGGCATTTCCTCGAGATTTCCGCCGCCTCGGGCACGAAAACGGTCGTCACCAGCCAGTCGGCCACGCGGATGCATCCCTGCCCGAAAAACTTCTCCGCGCAGGAATGGCATATCCACGCGGCGCGCGACAGCGAGCTTGTCGTCCTGCCTGGTCCGGCGATTCCATTTGCGTCAGCCCGCTCCTATCAGAGCGTCGAAGTCGACTTGGAAGAGGGAGCCCACTTCATCTGGGCCGAGATTTGGCACCCGGGCCGCTACGATCGCGGCGACCTTTCAGAAAGATTTCAGTTCACCTCGTTGATTCAGGAAACGCACGTCCGTCGCGCGGGTCGCCTCGTCTTCCGCGACCGCTTCCACTGGCGCGGCCCGTGGAACGCGAAGACGATCCAGTGGCAAATGGGGCCCCACCTCGCTGCGGGCAGCCTGTTCGTCACTCGCCCGGCCAACCCCAGCGCGCTGGAAGACTTGGTGCCGAGTCCTGGTCCAGAACTGGAGTCGGCGATCCTTCCTCTCGCGTCCGGCGACATCCTGATCCGCCTCGTCGGCTCACCCGCCGAGGTCACAGACGCCGTCATACGCGCGGCTCTGGCGCTCGCCGGACATTGGTCGGGCAAGAAAGATCCGCCCCCATGGCTCCTCGAATCGCACGCCCTCGCAACCAATCACTGGTTCTCGAGTCGGCCGGCTGCGGCGGTTCGCTTGTTAATTTGAACGACGCTCAGTCGTTCGCCTTCCCGCTCGTCACCGTCTGAAACAGCCCCTGCTCGTGACTGATCCAAGTGTCTTTGTCCCGGATAATGGCCTGTGGCGGGAGTGTAGGCGAAACAGTCTTCAAGCTGGCAAACCGCTTGACCGCGGTGCCGATCGCCATGAATTCGAGCAGTCCGCCCAATTCGTGAACGTGCGTTTTGATCCCAATCACGTCTTCGGCTCCGATCGCAGCCGCTTCATCGCGAATCAGGCCGATCGCGTGCTCGCGCGCGTCATAAATCAGTGAGGTCAGTTCGTTCACTTCGCCCCGCGAGAACGACTTCAAGAGCGCCGCCAAGCCTCCCACGATCCCCAGCGAATAAACGGCCGTGCCCAGGACGAGTTTGATCGGCAGGTAACCCATGCTGGCCATGTTCCACATCTCTTCGCAGGTGAGGTCGCTCGTCACCGGATTGTCGTCGTACTCACGAGGCAATTCAGGATGCCGCGAAGCGGTGCCCGTCATCATCATTTCGTGGATGCCGCGAAAAGGCATGATCGTCGTTTGAATGCCGACAACGGAGTTGGCGTTGACGGCCTTGGCCTCATCCACCAGGCGTTGCAGCGCCAAGTGCCGCGTGTGGTTAAACACGTCGCTGTACTGTTTGATCTCGCCGCGCCCCAGGCTCTTCAGACCGCCGATGATTCCGCCGCCAACTCCGATGGCGTAGGCCACGTTGCCGAACACGAACTTGATCGGATGGAAGCCGGCATCGAGCTGGCAGTACAGTTCTTGACCATCGCTGCTGGTGGAAAAATTCAAGTCGCGGGAACTCGAATCGGCGTAGTGCACGCAGCTGCCGATCGACAGAAACTCGACGTTGCCATGAAAGCTTTTCAGGTCGCTCGAGACGCTGGTGATTCCGTGCCCGCCGTGCTGGTTGGCTTCCCCGGTCATGCGGCTGTACGCCTGCAAGCGGCCTTCGTGGATCACGCGCGTAACCTGCGTGACTTCGCCGCCCGCAATGCTTCGCAAGCCCGCGCCGAGGCTGCCAAGGAAGCCGAGCGAGTAAACGCTGTTTCCGAGCACCATTTCGCCCGGAACCAATCCCTTGAGATTCAGGCAGTACATTTCGTTGCCAGACAGGCCGGACATCGCGGGCATCGCATCACTCCCCTGGGCTGATCGAAAACTAGGTGTCAAACGGACACCGAGTATGCCCGGGTATTGCGAGGATTTCATCTGACAGAACGACGAAGCGCAAAGACGCGGGTTTCTGCGCCTCTGTGCAAACGACATGGCCGCTCCGTTTGCCTTTCGGGAGCTTGGCGTTCTCGGTGATGCAAAAGCAACACGGTGTTGTATTGCGGCAACACTCGGCGGGCGGCCTTCCGCATCCAGGACCCGTAACTCGTGCGCCGCCGGCGCTCATTTGGTCCTCTGGCTCTCACGAGAGATAAGTCCGGCTGAACCGACCGCTAATGACTTGAAAGCGGGCTAGAGTTCTTGATTCCCGGGCCGCCTCTCTGGCGCGCCGATTGCTCACGCAATCGACGGGCCGCCCGCGAATATCCGATTCCTCTTGATGGACAAGCAAGATTCCTCGAGGAAGCCAATTCTTCGAACGCGAGGTGGCGATGCGCGGCTTACTCTGGCTCGGTGTCGGCTTGATGGCACTATGCTTGGCTGCCAGTGGTGGATCTGTTCGCGCCAAGAAACCAGGGGCCATGCCATCAATCGATTCGGGGGCGGGCACCTCGAGTGACGGCGCAATCGCAGTCGTCGGCCGGACACAGCGTGTCCGTGACCGCCGTTCGAGCGTTGCGTCCGCGTCACCGCACTCAGCATCGGAAATGGCCGTTGTGTCGGGGACGCCCGTGACAAAGAGCGAAATTGTCGCCTTTCAAGAGTTGGACGTGCGGTGCGACCTCACGCCGCAACGGGCCGACGAATTGGCCCTCGGCCAAGAGGCGGATCTGTGGGTCGCGGAAACAGCGCAACCGCTTCCGCGCGGCCGCCTCATTTACATCGGACCGGTCGTCGATCGGAATACCGGTCTCGTGCCGCTGTTGGTACGAGTCAAAAACCCTGATCAGCGACTCGGCTGTGGAATTCGGGTCTCCCTGCAGTTCACGGGCGGGCCGGAGTTGTTCGACAAATGACTTCGGACAAGCCCCTGTGTGGTTGACTCAATTCAACGCCTTTCAGCGATGCAATCCAAAAGGGGGCCTGGGCGTCTTTCGGCGCGCCGCGGAAGCTATGTAAACTGACGTTGCCGACGGACGACCGCCGCTGAGTGACCGTCGAATAGGAGCGTTTCGAACGTGACTTTGACGGCAATGGTTCTCTATTCGATTGCCACGATTCTCCTGCTCGCCGCCATGATCTTTGCCGTCCGTATGCTGCTCGAAGCGGGCGATCGGCGGCCTTGGCTCATGTTGCTGGCGGCACTGTTCGCGCTGTTCGCCTTCCGCATCCTGGCCTTTTACATCACACAGGACGCGCGGCAGCAGCTAGGACCATGGCTCTTGGTGCTGGTGTCGGGGCTGCTTCTGGCGTCGCTCTTCTATTTTCGAGCCGTCAGCATCGCCGAGCGGGAGAGCAAGCGGTTGGCCGAACGGCGGACCGCCGAGCGCGATGAAAGTGAAAGTCGCTACCGGGCTCTGGCCGAGATGTGCCCCGAGGTGATGTATGTCAGCGTCGACGGCAGGATCGGCTATGTCAACGCGGCTGCCGTCAGCTTCTTCGGAGCGAAAAACGCCGACGAACTGCTGGGTCGTTCCCCTGCGTCGTTGGCCGCGCCCCACTCTCGGGATCGCGTCGTTGTCCAAAGCAAACGTCTTACCCGGATCGGTCAGACCGCGCCGATTCAACTGGAAGAGTGGCAGCGGCTCGATGGCTCCATTGTCCCCGTAGAGGCCGCGGCCGCCGTCGTTCCCTGGCAAGGATCCGTGGGCCTTCTCGTCATCCTGCGGGACGTCTCTGAGCGCAAGAAAGTCGAAGAAGAACGCGCAAAGCTCCTGGCGAGCGAGCGGGTTGCGCGAAGTGCGGCCGAGCGTGCCAGCCGCATGAAAGACGAATTCCTGGCGACCCTTTCGCACGAATTGCGGACGCCGCTGACTGCGATCGTAGGTTGGTCCCAGATCCTCGTCCGGGGGCGCACCAGCGAGGTCGAACTGGGCCACGGACTGGAGGCCATCGACCGCAACACCCGCGCGCTGACAATGCTCGTCGAAGATCTGCTCGACATGAGTTCCATCATGTCGGGAAAGTTGCGGCTCGACATGCATCTGCTCGCGCCTCTTCCGATCGTCGAGGCCGCAATCGAAACCATCAAGCCAACAGCTGAAACCAAGCGAGTCCGACTGGAACAAGACCTCGACCCCTCGGTCGGTCGCGTGCGGGGCGACGTCAACCGGCTGCAACAAGTCGTTTGGAACCTGCTGACGAATGCCGTCAAATTTACACCCGAAGGAGGCACGGTCCGCGTGGCGTTGGAGCAGAGCGACTCTCAAGTCCGAATCAGTGTTTCGGATACCGGCCAGGGAATCGCTGCGGATTTCCTTCCGTTCGTTTTCGATCGCTTTCGTCAAGCAGACGCCTCGATTCGGCGGCAACATAGTGGATTGGGAATCGGCCTGGCCATCGTCAAGCAACTGGCCGAGTTGCATGGGGGACAAGTTCTTGTCCAAAGCGCCGGTGAGGGACGTGGCACGACTTTCGTGGTGACCCTTCCTTTGGCGGGTGCGCAAGATCTCCAAGGGTCACGACCCGATCTAGAAATCAGGGAACCGTCTAATTCCGGCGGGAACGGGCGTTCCATCGATCTGAGTGGACTGAAAATCCTCGTCGTCGATGATGAGCCGGACACGTGTCGGCTCATTAAATGGATCCTCGGCGAGTGTCACGCGGAGGTAGTCACGGCTTCGTCGGCCGCAGAAGCTTTGCCGCTGATCGAGACGGCAGCACCCGACATTTTGATCAGTGACATTGGCATGCCCAATGTGGACGGCTACGAATTTCTGAAGCAGATCCGATCTTTGGAGTCAGTTCGCGGCGCAAGGGTGCCCGCGATCGCGCTCACGGCTTTTGCCAGCCGTGACGATGAGCGCAAGTCCCACGCCGCCGGATTCTCCGTTCACCTCTCTAAGCCCATCACGCCAGAAACCTTGACGGCGACGGTAGCCAGCCTATCGGGAAGAGTCGGCCAATCCAGCGGCGCCGTCTAAGCTCTGAGACGACCACGGCGCCCGGCCGGCGCCATCCGTCCCCATACAGCGCGGCGTCAGAATCGGAATAACCGGGCGAGTTGCTCTGCCAAATCGCGGCATAGACTTGCCTTAGTGGGTCCGCGATGCGGAAAGCCGCCGGCCGTTCCGACCGACGGTCCCAGACGGGCTGCCAACAACCGCGAGGTTCTGATGCGTCGTTTGTCCTGGATTGGGTGCGGCGTGCTGGTGCTTTCTCTGGCGGTTCGAGATGGATCGTCACCTGCCCCTATCTCGGCGTCGGCTCCGACCCTTAATTCAACGACGCAGCCGGCCGCACCCCCGCGCGACCAGATCGAAGTGGTGGGGCGAACTCAATGCGCTCCGGGACGTCGAGCAAGCATCGCCCCGGTTCCTCTGCATCCCGTGGTGGAAGTAAAAGTTGTCCCAGGCGAACGGGTCACCAGAGGCCAGCTCTTGGTGAAAATGGACGACGACGAAGCGCGGGCCGACGTGCGATTGAAGCGAGCGCTCCTCGAAAGTGCCCAATACTCGGCCAACGAGGCGCGTCGCTTCTTGGCGAAGGCGATTTCCAAAAGCGAAGTCCTTCCCGAACAGCGGTTGCACGAAGCCGAGCTGGCCCTCCGCAAATCCGAAGCGGACCAACGGGCGGCCCAGGCAGCATTGGACTCCTCTGAAGCCGAGCTGGAACACTTCAGCGTGGTGGCTGTCATCGACGGCGTCGTGAGCCGGCTCGACGCCTATCCCGGTCTCGTCTCCCGGCCCGGCACATCGATTTGGGGCGAAATCGTCGACCTTCGCGAGCTGGACGTGCGCTGCGAGCTGACACCGGAGCAAGCCGACGAAGTCAACCTTGGACGAGAGGTCGCCGTTCGCGCAACTTCTGGAGAGCGACCTCTGCCAGGCGCCCGCGTCGTTTTCATTGGACCGGTGGCCGACTCGACCAGCGGCCTGGTGCCGGTGCTAATTCGGCTCCCCAATTCTGCCGAGCGGCTTCGTTGCGGAGTGCCCGTCTCGGTGACATTCGGCAGCCATGCGGCCCTATGCAAGAAGTGAGCCCCGCGATGCGGGCCTCGCCCTCTTCGCGCCGTTGCGCACTGCTGTTGCGGTCGTTTTCGCAGCGAGACCTTCTCAGGTGGTGAATGACTCGGCGGCGCTGTTGGGCCCCAGCCTTACCGCCGCCGACCGAATTCGTCACAATGCGAATGGATTGCTCACTGTCGGCCATGCCGTCTTTTGCGGCCGTTGAACGGGGCAATTTCGCAGAGTCTCAGCTCGGAGTCGTTCGTGACTATTCGCCCGATTCAGCGTCTCATCTCGGCACTTATGCTTCCGATTGCGCTGTCAAGCTTGTGGTCGCAGGCGATCGCGTCCGATATGGAGATTTCGATCGAGGTCAAAGCAGGTCAGCAGCGCATCAAGACGACGCACACCGAGATTCAGCCGTCTTCAAAGAAGCCGCAGACGCGCCCGGTGTGCACGGTTAAGCCGCAGGAGAATTTCGTCGTCTCCTGGAAGGCGACCAACGTGAGCAAGCGTGACACCTTCAAGGATGTGCTGATTCACTGCGTCGTCGTTGCCGAGAAAGAAATAGGACAAACGACGATGCCGCCACTCAAAGATCCGGTGCAAGAGTCGGCACTTACGATGGACTTCAAACCTGGCAACAGCGCGAGCGGCAAATTCTCGCTGACGATCGCTGAGCCGGGGACGTATTTGCTGCGTGTGGAGACGCGGGAGATGCTCAACACCCACGGCCACGACCACTACGCCGCGTTAGATCTCGTTTGCGAGTAGCCGCGCGAGGAGCGACGATGATTTTCCGAGTGAGCGACTTGGTTCGATTTGCCCTTCTCGCAATTCTGGCGTTTGGCTCCGCCGCGTCGGTGCGTGCGGAACACGCCCGAATCGATCTGCGCGTGATCGGCTCGGGAGGGAAAGAAGCCTCGGCCACCTCTGACACAGATCCACCCGCCGGCGGCCGGAACACGCCTCCGGTGCTCAAGGTCAAAGCGAATCAACCACTCGTCCTGCAATTCTTCTTCACCAACACAGACCCGCATCACGACATTGACCAGGTGCAAATCCGCTACTACATCGTTCGCGTGGAAAAACTGGGCCGCAAGCCGGCCGCGACGTTCCCCGAGTCGGCCGGCCGCGCCAAAGACTCGCAGCCGTTCGTCGAACCGGGCGTCGTCAGCCGCGGGCAGTTCAACCTCGACTTCAAACCGGAAACCAAAGTCGGCACCCGCCTGAAATTCCAAATCCCCGCCCCCGGCATCTACTCAGTCCGGGTCGGCAGCGTCGGCACGCAAAGTGACCACGAACACTTTTCGGCGATCGACTTGGTCGCCGAGTGATCGCGAGCTGAGACTGCGCCGGCTCGATCTCCGATTTTTCATCCCGCGCTTACACAGATCCTGAAGCCAGACGGTTGTGCTCCATCCCGACTCTTACGGCATCGGGCTTCCGTTGATCAGGACTTCGCCGGTTGTGGCGCCGGTCGGCGAGAAGAAGAGCGTATTGGCGCCGGTGATTTGGTTGTTGGCCGAGCTCGAGAGGTTCAGGAAGAACGATTGGCTGCCCTGAGTGGTGTTGGTGACGTTCGAGAAGAGGATTCCGCTCGTCAACTGAGCACCGTTCTGAGACAGCTGGATGGTATTGCCGGAGATGGCCACGTTGCTGGGCGCCGCAATCGTGTCGAACAGAATTGCGGTGGCTCCATCGGTCGAGTCGACGACCGTATTGCCTGTGATGTTGACTGTGGAAGGAGCGGCGAGCGAGAAGTGAAACGCCGTGCCGGTTGGGGCGGCGAACTGCACGCCGTTGGTGGCCACGTTGATCTGGCCGGTGCCGGCCAGGATGACGTTCAAGGCGGTGTCGGTGCCGCCCTCGCTGGTGAAGAGGTTGTTGGTGAAGGAGACGGTGCTCAGGTTGCTTGTCGCAGCGTTGTTGATTTTGAGGCCCGTGTTTGTCCCACCGGTCGCCAGGAACGAGTTTTGGGTCACCGTCGCCGACAGGGTTCCGTTCCAGTTTACGTTTATTCCGGCCGTTCCGATCGAATCGTTCTCAAACTTGTTGGCCTGGGCGACAAGGTTGATTGTCGACCCCTGGCCGCCAGCCAGCGTCTGCAGCAGGATGTTGTCCGACGTTGTGGACGTAAAACTGCTGGCGAGGAAGCTGTAAGCATAGGAGCCCACGGTGTCGACCTGCGCGTTGACGTTGGGACCACCGTTCCCCGCAAAGGTCGAGCTGAGCAAGACAAGAGTCTTCGTGTCGAGGGAGTTGATCCCGAACGAGGACGAGTTGGCGACTTGGACGTTCGTAAGCGCCAGATACGTCGTGTCGGTGGTTTGAATGCCGGTGCCGTTCCCATTCAAGACCATCGACAACAAACCGACAGTACCGGCGTTCTGCAGCAAGATGCCGACCGTATCGCCCTGGATTGTGCCGCCGGAGCCGACCGTTTCGCTGCTGTTGCCAAAAATCGCGATTTGACCCGGCGCGTTGACGAGCTTGATGCCGACGGGGGCGTTGCTGCTGGAGACACTGAAGAGGTTGATATTCATCGAGGTGTTCTCGACGTCGAGGGCCGTGCCATTGGTGGCCTGAATTGTTCCGCCCGCGCCCGCGACCTGGGCTCCGTTAATCACGAGCACGCCGCCGTTGTTCGCAAAGAGGCCCGTGCCATTGATACTCGAGATATTAAGTGCGGTGTTGAAGTTGGTGGTGCCCGTGTCGTTCGTGATGCTAACGCCCGGATTGAGAGTGGTGTTGTCGACGTTGACTTTTCCGACGAACTCAACGCCGCCGGAGGAGTTCTTGATGTCGATCGCCGAGGCGCCGGTGCCACCTTCGTTGGTGATGGTTGTGACGCCGTTGACCGTAACCGCTCCGCTCGAGTTGTTGACGACGAAGCCTTCGTCGTGGCGATTGTTGATATTGAGGGTCCCGAAGTTCACGGTGCCCGCGGCGGCGAGATCCTGAACCACGATCGACGCGGCTCCGGCCGCTGAAACGGTGGTCAGCCCGGTGAAGTTGTATTTGCCCGTGCCGCCTTCGATATCGATACCCGTGGTGGTGGTGTTCCCCAGCGACAGGTTGTTGAAATTGACGGTTCCAGCCACGTTTTCGAGCAAGATTCCCTGGCTGCCGGAGCCGGGGAACAAGGCATTGTTCATGTTGATCACGCTGTCGGTGCCGACATTTTCGACGACCAGGTCATGCCCTTGATTGGCGACCAGGTTGCCGCTGTATTGCACGTTCGAGTCACCGCCGTTGATGAGCAGTCCGTTGCCCACCGAGTTCTGCACATTGACGTTGGTGAGCAGCGTGTTTCCGGTCGCATTGACAATCTGAATGCCGTCGGTGCCCGCGTGACTCACCGTCAAGTCGCGCAGCGTCGCTCCACCGATTCCGTTGCCGACGATGCCGGCGCCGCTCGAGTTCGTGATCGTGAAGCCCGCTAGGGTCACGTTGTTGGCGAGCGTGACGGCTGTGCCGTTGGCCGAATCGAGGACCGGCAGGTTGCCGATCGAGGGGCCGTGCGGCAGAAGAATCTGTCCGAATTTCGCGACCGGGAGAAAATTTCGTTCGCCGGTGCCGTCACCGAACAGTTTTTCGCCATCGTTCATGACGATGGCGGAGTCATTGCCATGGAAGATGCTGTTGGCATGCACAAAGACAACGGCGGCGCCACTCGCCTGCGCGGCGGCGATCGTTTGGAATGGGTTGTTCACTCCGCCGTTGCCGCCTGGGCCCGCCGCGCTGTCGACGTGGGCAATCACGTAGGGCTGGTGCGTGTTCGGATCGATTGCGTCGATTCCCGACTGGATATCGCTGTGCGACGTCGCGAGCACCGTGTAGTTGCGAGTGACGCGTTCGCCAAACCGACCCTGCGCTGTCGTTTGGGACAGTTCTGAGCGATGCAACGGACCGAACGTCCAGGAAACGTTTACGAAGGCACGGGTGTTAAAGTAGTTGTCGTTGGTCACTTGCACCGAGGCATCGAGGCCGGACCAGATGTTGGCCTGCACGCGACCGGAAATGCCGAGAATGCTGTCGCTCTGCTCGTCGTTGTAAAAGTATCCGCCGAGATAGGCTCGAATGCCGTGATCCTCGGCGAATCGCCCGGGAATGCCGACGCCGGCTTCGAAGTCGATACCCCGCATGGCGGACAGATAAGAGGTCAACTGATCATAAGCCAGGTTTTCCCCGGAGAAGCGCGGCGAGCCGTTCACGACCGATTGCGAACTTTGCTGATAGGTTTGGCCGACCGGGAAGTAAAGGTTGGTGCGGAAATCGATCGCACCGTAGGTTTCGAGGCTCAGGCCGACCTGTTGAAAGTACAAATCGCGGGTGCCGTCGCCGTCATACCAGAGGCTCACGCCAAAGATCCGGTTGAGGCCCGGGCTGAAGTAACGATATCCGCCGCCGAGACTGCCTCCGAACGTTCCGTCGATGGTCGGGTAGAATCGCAGATCGCTGAATAGCATCGAGTCGTTTTGCAAGAAGTAAGGGAACGCTTCGAGGGGAGCCAAAGGCCGGTCCTGGACGACGCCCTGGCCATAGGAGAATCCGGGGGTGAAGTCGACTCCAAAGCCGTCGCTAGGCGCCCCCGCAGCACCGCTAACGGAGCCGTTGCCACCCGGGGAGCTGGAATCGCTCGATTCCTTGGAAACGGTTGTGACGCGTCTTTTTGGAGGCGGAGAATCGTCTTCGTCGTCATCGTCGCCGGCGCGAACCATGCCGGCGCACCAGACGATCAGTCCCATGACCGTGGCCATTGCCAGGCCAGCCCGGCAAAATGACCGCGGATTGCGCAGGGCGCGCGGAACGAGTCGGTCGAACTCGCGCGGAGTTGGTGCGAGCATAGGTTGGACCTGAAGGGAGGGGCGCCAGTCGGAAGCAACGAGGAGAAATCAGCAGGCGGAAGTTGATCCGGACGGGCGTGATCGAATCGAGA
>DASRXU010000151.1:0-2982 GCA_035687365.1 Planctomycetaceae bacterium
ATTGTCCCAGAGCTGATCAGCGATACGCGGTCGATGACCCAGGCCTCGGCCTCATCGAGATGACCTTGTTCGTATTTATTTCGCGCTATCAGACTTGCCGGCAAAGCCGCCGCAATCGAATTAGGCCCGACATCCTGCTCCGCGATCCGCAAGCCCTCGCGGTAGTGCCCATCGGCCGCCGCAAGACGTATCTGCCGTTCCTCCTCAAGCCCTTTGAGGCAGTGTCGATAGACCGATGCGAATACGTTCCTGCGATCCTCCTCGACTGAATATGGAATCCATGGCGTCGCATGGAATTGCTTGAGGTTGCCTGCTTTCATGTGGGAGAAGCGAACGACATTTGAGGCAACGTTCGCAGTCCACGGATCAGACGAACCGTTCACGCAAGCCTGTGCCAGAGGCAGCGCCCGCTCGCTGTCGTCCTTTAGCGCGATAGCAACAGAGCGGATCGCCTGGCATTCGCACAGCAAGTTGCTATCCGGCAGCCGCGTTGCAGCGATATCGCCCTCTATGTCAGTTGCGAGTTTCAGGGCCTCGTCAAAACGTAGCGCGAGTGCCAAACCCCAGGCGATCGCCAATCGGACCTCGCTCTGACCTCGCATGAGTTCGTCGGGAAACTGGCGCTGCCATTCGAGCAAGGTGAAGAGATCACCTCTCTTTATCAAAGCCATTGCGCAATTCTTGATCCAGCTGATCGCGCGATGAGAGTCGCCGGCTGCGATCGCGTGCTGAACCGCCTCGGTCCACAATTCCCGGGAGGCATACCAAAGTGCCGCGCGCCGGTGCAGTTCGGGAGTTTCGGTGCCCCGGTCTGCCTCCAGTCTCTGTCTCAAATATTCGACGAGCAACATATGATAACGGAACCAGACGCCGTCATTGTCGAGCGGAGTGAGCAGCATTTGACGCTGAGCAAGTGATGCCAAAATTGTGCGGCTCGAGCTCGAACCGGTTACGGCTTCGCATAAAGGACCGGAAAGCCGATCAAGAATCGCCGTTCGCAGCATGAAGTCGACCAATTCGACCGGAAGCCCATCCAGCATCTCCGCCAGATAGGCGGCAATTGGGCGCTGCGAACCTGAGAGATTGTGTACATACTCTCTCAGGCCGAATCCGGACTGCGAGCGCATGGATGAGATAATTCGCAGGGCGGCGGGCCACCCTTCAGTCTTGCGTTGCAAGAGTTGGACGTCGGGTTGTTTCAGTACTCCAGGCTTGGTGCTGTCCAGAAACGCGTGTGTCTCCTGCATATCGAATCGCAGGGCGACGGAATCAATCTCGATCAGCTGATTCTGGGCTCGCAGGGTTGCGAGTGGCAAGGGAGGTTCGGTGCGCGTCGTAAGCACCACATGACAGTGAGAGGGCGCGTGCTTCAGAAAATACGCGACCGTCTGATGGATGCGGGAAGCGCTGAGCCAGTGATAGTCTTCGAGAAACAAATAAACATCATCGTCTATTTCTGCCAGATCGTTGATCAGGCTCGACAGGATCGCCGTCGGATCGATCAGGTTATTCTCGAGGATCAGCCCAATCGCGCCGGCGCCAACGTCTGGACAGGCATGGTGCAGCGCCTGAGATACGTAAAATAGAAACCGCGTAGCCTCGTCGTCGTCTGAATCGATGGTCAGCCACCCAACGCAATTGCCGCTTTGCTCGAGCTTCTCGGCCCAAGCAGCGGCCAGTGAGCTCTTGCCGAATCCCGCTGGTGCCTTGATGACGCCAAGTCGCTTACCCGGGAGTTCGGACAGGATGGCGAGGAGCCGAGGACGTGCGACCAGCCCCCCGAGTCGTGCCGGCACGATCTTGGTGGCAAGGAATGGCAGCTGTCCTGCGCCAGGCAAAGTGTCCGTTCCATGGTGACTCGAGCGCGGCTGGATCAAGGAATCCCCCTACCCACGTCGGTCCTCCCCCCATTCGGGGGATGCCCACGTTGACGCAAGTGTACGACCTCTGTCAGCGAGAGGGAAGCGGCAGGCATCGTTGGCTGCAAGCATCCCGCAGGGCAAAGCTGCGCGCAGAGAGCCGAGGCAAGCTGATGTCTGTCAGGAACGCACGCTTGGATTTCGGGCGGATGATTGAACATCCCAGACAGCACACTAAGTTCATGCCAAGAGCCATGGCTGACGATCACGTTCATAGAAATCTGCAGTTTGGCCCCTTTGAGCTTTCGAGCAGGGAGAGGGTACTTCGGCGCGAGGGTGTGATGCTGCCCCTTGGCGGCAGAGCCCTCGACATCCTGATCTATCTTGCCGAGCGTCCTGGTGAGGTGATCGCAAAGCAGGAGCTGATCGATCACGTCTGGTCGGACGTAACGGTCGAGGAGGGGAGCGTTCGGGTCCATGTGGCCGCGATCCGCAAAGCGCTTGGTGACGGCCAATTTGGCAACCGCTACATCGCCAACATCAAGGGACGGGGTTACTCGTTCGTCGGCACCGTCGTCCCTCTCGCTGGCAGTACCGAGAGCAGGAAGGATCGGTCCCGACACCAAGGCAGGCCCCTAGCGCGACCGCTCATGATGATTGGGCGCGAAACGGCGATCAGCGACATTGGCGACAAGCTTCGAGAAGAACGGTTCGTTTCCCTGCTCGGCCCCGGCGGCATTGGCAAGACGACCATTGCCTTGGCTGTCGGCCGCGCCGTTGCCGAGGAGTTTGGCGGGAAAGTCTATTTTGTTGACTTGGAAAGCCTTACCGATTCGCGCCATGTTGCGGGGGCTGTCGCCACATCCCTGGGACTTGCACTCAAATCGAAAGACCCCGGCCTGGAGCTGGTCGACCTCGTTCGTTCGCGAAAGCTTCTTATCATTCTCGATAGCCGTGAGCATGTGATCGAGTCGGTCGCTTTGCTTGCCGAGCAACTCTACCGGCAAACGGAAGAGATCCATGTTCTGACCACGAGTCGAGAATTGCTGAAAGTAGAGGGTGAACATTGTTACCGGGTTCTTCCCCTTGATTGTCCACCAGACGGCACGGAGCAGACGGCAAA
>DASRXU010000152.1:0-11454 GCA_035687365.1 Planctomycetaceae bacterium
TCGACGACGATGTCTTGTCCCCAGGCGTCGAACACGTGTCCGTGCGGGTTTGCGAACGGGTACGTGACATAGACCTCGAATTTGCGCGTCCGCGGCTCGTAACGATAGACGCCGGCGTTGGCGTTGCGACGCGGCGCGCCCCATGGCGTTTCGACTTGCGTGTGGTGGAAGGTTCCTTCCTGAAAGTAGAGTCCGCCACCCGGATCGAACGTGAAGCTGTTGGACGTGTGATGCGTATCGGCCGTATCGAGTCCATGCAGCACACGCTCCTTCACGTCGTAGTGATCGTCTCCGTTGGTATCCTTGAGGAACAAAATGTCGGGGCCTTCCGCGACAAAGACTCCGCCGTTCCAAAACTCGAAGCCGGTTGGGTTGCGCAAGTCGCCGGCAAACACGGTGCACTTATCAGCCCGACCGTCTCCGTCCGTGTCTTCGAGGATCAGCAGCTTGTCGTCGACCGCGTCTTTCGGTTTCCAGTGCGGATAACTGTGCCAGCCGGAGACCCACAAGCGGCCCCGCGTGTCGAAGGCCATCTGCACGGGATTCACTAGCTCGGGAAACTGTTCCTCGGAGGCAAACAGGTTGACCTTCATCCCCGGGTGCACGGTCATCTTTTTGATTTCGTCTTCGCCGCTCAAAAAGACGTGCTTACCGCCGGGGAGCGGGCCCGGCTTGTTGGTGACCACGGGGATGAAGCTAGGAAGATTCGAGTCGTCGGGATTGATCGCGCGGCCTTGCGCGGCGGCCCAAACGACCTTGTCACGGTTGGCCGTCATCAGATCGATGATCTCCAGCTCCCGCTGGGCTACTTCGTAGTTCGTCTGCCCGCCGACAAACCGCAGAAAGGCGCGATCGCCGTAGGTCGAGTAACCATCGGGGGCCCGGTAGCGGACGAACCAGTACCAGTTCTTTTGGTTGATCGCGCTCCGCAGGCTTTCCAAACGCACGTGGTCGAAGGCGGCCGCATCGCCAAACAGCCCTTGATAGGCGACGTCGGCGACGAAGCGGTCTCCCGCGTCGTTCAGATGGATGCCATTGATCGTCAGCTTGGGACCCGACGACTGCGAGAACCGCTCCAGCGTCGGCGTAAACAGATCGACGAACGCGACGCCGTCGGCCTTCGCGACCTCGGCCATGGCCGCTGTATAGATCTTGAGCAGCCGGTTATTCTCGACGCCGTCAAGAAGATTCCGGTCGCCCAGGTTCTCGTGCGCGATCGGCGAGAAGAGAACCAGCCGCGGCGACGATTTGCTGTTGTAGTGCTGGGCCAGCGTGTGCTTGATGAAGCGATCGAGATCCTGTTTGAACTTCGCCACACCGGCCGGACCGGCAAACGATTCGTTGTAGCCGTAAAAGGCAAACACAACGTCGGCCCGCGTGTTCGTGAACTCAAAGCGGTTCTGGCGAACGGGCGCGTCGGGATTGAGTTTCTTCGGCTGCGGGATCGGCGCCTCACCGGACAACCACTGGTCCTGCGAGCCGAAGTCCATCGATCGCATGCGACTGTGCAGGTCGCGGTAGCCGTTCACCTCGTCGCCGCCGTACCCCAGATTGCGAAACACCAGGTCGTGCTGCGGATAGCGGGCAGAAATCAACGTCTCCAACCAACCAGAATGCTGCATCCGCTCCGCCAGCGCGTTGCCGATCAAGCAGATGTGGTCCCCGCGATTCAATTCGAAGTGGTGCGGATCGGAAGGCTGAGCGGCGAAAGCGGTCTGAACAGACGCGAGCCCCGTGACGACAAGGGCAGCGGCAAGTACATTCCAGCGCATGAAAAACCTGCGATTCGGGTGAGCTGTGGCGCGGCGGGCAACACGAGGCGCGGCAAGGAATGCCGTCCCTCAACCTTAACGAAATGCCCAAACCTTCGCACGCGTCCGGCGGGCCCCGTGTCACTCGCGTCGAAACCTCTTTGAGGCCCGTGCGAGCCACGTCCGCCAGGTGCTGTGTTCGCGATTTTTCATCAACGAACGCGTGACGGGCGAGATCGGAATGTCGAATTCGTGCGAATCGAGAAATCCCGCCGCAGACCCCGGCGGGTCCATCACCGGAACGAGTTGAAAGGCATCACCCGAGCCTTCGATCGGCACCGCACTGCCTGCGCTCGCAGCACGACCCGGTACGGCATCGCCGGCAGAAGCGGTGCTCTCTTGAGTTTCGCCCGCGCGGCCGGAATTCAACAGCGCGGGATTGGCGCGCAACCAGTTGCGGTCTGCGTGGCGTAGCAGCCAATTCCGCAGCAGGTTCGAGACTTCCGCGGTCGTCTGAATTCGCTCGGCCGGATTCTTGATCAACATGCGCTGCACGATCGACGTCAGATCTTCGGGCAAATCGGACCGTTTGCGAGCCAGAGCGACGGGAGTCTCGAACAGATGACGCACCAGCCGTTCCGAAAGCGTGCCTCCCGCAAACGGGACCTGCCCACACAGCAGGAAATAAAACGTGCAGCCCAGACTATAGACGTCCGAGCGCGCGTCAGCCGTTTTGGCGTCGAGGGCCTGTTCGGGAGCCATAAAGTCGGCTGTTCCCAACACGGGGGACTCATCGGTCGCGAGAATGTCGGAGATCTTCGCCAATCCCAAATCGAGAATTTTGACCACGCCGAGCCGATCGATAAGCAGATTGGCCGGTTTGACGTCGCGATGGATGATGCCGACGGCGTGCGCGTGGGCCAAACCGTCGGCGGCCTGACGGATCAGGTTCGCCGCCTCGACAGCCGGTAGTGGTCCTTCGCGAACAAGGCGTTCCTCAAAACTTTCTCCCTCGACCAGTTCCATCACGAAGTAGTGAATGACCGCTTTGCCGTCTTTTTCCTGCCCCAGGTCGTAGGCCCGTACAATGTTGGTGTGATCCAACAGCGCAACCGCGCGGGCCTCTTGTTGAAAACGAGGCAGCCCTGACGACGAGCGGCTCTTCACAGGGAGGACCTTGATCGCGCAGCGGCGGCGCATCATCGAATGCTCGGCGATGTAGACGGAACTGTTGGCACCGCGCCCCAGCAGCCCCAACAGGCGATACTTTCCCAACATGAACCCGCGCCGCTTGCCGCGCAACAGGTTCTCGGCCTGCCATTTGGTCAGTGTCTCGTTCCGTACCAGGGCGGCAGCGATTTTCTTGGGCTCGGTGACGTCGACACCCGCTTGCGCCAGCCCGTCAATGATCGAGTCGGCCTCGCTCTCGGCGATGAGTCCACTGCGCTTCAGGCAGGTGACAAAGTCCTCAACCGCCGGCGTATACTGCATACAACGAATTCCACCGGGCCAATTCCACCGCGGGGGGCAATCCCACCGGGCGGAGCCCGCACGCTGCTGAAAACACGCGTTCACTAGACTAGCACTCGACGTTTGGCCGAACTAGCACGTTTCCTCCGATGGATCACGACCTTGGTGCCGGGAAGTACTGAAACGCGATTTGCAGTGAACAAGACGGCAAGTCCCGCGGACGGCGTATCGACCGACGTTGATTCGCCAACAGCGCGAGGCCGCTCAATCCTCGGATCCGTCCTGCTGTTTCTGGGTATCGGTCTACTGGGATTGTTGCTGCTCGATCCCGGCGAGTTGCCCCTCTCGATGCCCCGGTCCTGGTACATCGACCGCACGCTGTGGGTGGCCGGCGGCCTGATTTCCCTGGGGGCCGGCTGGTATCTGCTGCGCGACCCTGAGCATGGTTCGAGCGGGGACCGGGACGGCGCCCCGCGCCGGGCGACGGCGCGGGCTGCAGAGTTTTCGGTAGAAAAACTCGGACCGCCGGGCTTTCGCTTTTCCCACTTGGTGCTTTACACGCGGACGGGTTGCCATCTGTGCGACGAGGCGCAGGCCTTGCTCAATCGATACTCGGCCTTTCTGCCGCCGATCGAGGCCGTCGATATCGACGGCGATCCCGAACTGATTGGGCGATTTTCGACCTGTGTGCCGGTGGTCGAACTCGACGGCAAAGTGCGGTTTCGCGGCCGCGTGAACGAAGTTCTGTTGCGGCGACTGATCGCGGCCACGTCGCCGCGGGATACCACCCGCCCGGGTGACGTTTTATAATGCCCGCTGACAACCTCGGCGCGGAATCCTAGCGGCAGGGATTCGCCGGCTTTCCGCCAACCTAGCGAGAACGGTTTCCCGTCGTGCCTCATCGCCCAGCGATTGTGCCTCGATCGAGGCGATACTTTAGCAGGGATGCCCGCGTATGATCTCCGACGAATCGAAATCGGCGACCTCGAAAATCCTGATCGCCGACGACAACGTCCAAAACTGCGAACTGATCGACGCCTATCTCGCGGATGAGGGCTACGAGTTGGCTGTCGCCTACGACGGCCAGCAGGCGATGAAGCGGGTCGAGGAGTTTCAGCCCGACCTCGTGCTGCTCGATATCATGATGCCCAAGCTCAGCGGATACGAAGTCTGCCAATGGATGAAGTCGAATCCGCGAACCAAGGATATCCCCGTGTTGATGGTCACCGCCCTCAACGAGCAGGGGGACATTGAGAAAGCCGTCCGAGCCGGCTGCGATGATTTTCTAACCAAGCCCGTCAATAACCTCGAGCTGAAGACTCGCGTCAAATCCCTGTTGCGCGTACGCCACTTGACCAACGAGCGGGACCGCCTGCTCGCGTACATGGCCGAAGTCGAAATGTATCGGCCCCGCGTTCAGGCTCATTGAAGCACCAGTCTGCACGCACCTTTCCGCAAAGTCGCCATTCGTGTCTACGATCACGTTCGAATCGAAATCAGCGCCCCAGGTCCGTCTCAAGCCGAGGCGGGCGCTCCCGTTCTTCAGTCACCACCCGTGGGTGTTTGCTGGGGCGATTGACCGCATTGAGGGCGAACCGCCGCCGGGCGGTGAAGTGGCCCTCTACTCGTCCGATGGCCAGTTCATCGCGGCCGGCCTCTACAACCCGGCCAGCCAAATTCGCGTGCGACTCTACTCGTGGACCGAAGGGCAAGCCCTCGATACACAGCTGTGGGGGAGCCGACTCGATTCGGCCATCGCGCTCCGCGAGTCTCTCTACGGACCGTTCGGGCCCGAAACGGCTTGCCGACTGGTCTTCAGCGAGGCCGACGAGCTGTCGGGCCTGGTCGTTGATCGCTATGGCGACTGGTTACTCGTGCAGTTCACAGCCCTCGGCCTTTGGCAGCGGCGCGATTTGATTTTTGATTTGCTCGAATCGCGCCTCAAGCCGCGGGGCATCTGGCTGCGGACCGAAAAGGGAATGCGCGAAAGCGAGCGGCTCGAGCTGACCGACGGACTCGCGCGCGGCGAGGAGCCTGTGCGACCGTTGTTTGTCGCTGAGAATGGTTTGCGGTTCGGCGTCGATGTGGTGCAGGGGCACAAGACTGGCTTCTATCTCGACCAGCGCGAAAACCGCGTGGCCGCCGCCCGCTACATGTCCGGGCATCGCGTACTCGACCTGTTCTGCTACACGGGGGCCTTCGGCATCGCGGCCGTCAAGCACGGCGGTGCCCAGGCCGTTCACGCCGTCGACTCGTCAGAGACGGCGCTGGCCCTGGCCCGAGCGAACGCCGAGCTGAACCAGGTCTCGGCCTCGATGCAGTTTGAAAAGTCGGACGTCTTCGAGGCGCTCGAGCGACTGGCCGCGGCGGGCGAAACTTTCGACACCGTGATCCTCGATCCTCCCAAGATGACGCGTCATCGGGCCGGCATCGAAAAGGCGCTTCGCGGTTATCACAGCCTGAACGAGCTGGCTGTCCGCGTGCTGAAGCCCAGCGGCATTCTCGTCACGTGCAGTTGCTCGGGGCTTGTCGGCCGCGATGATTTCGTCGCCATGCTGAGTGCCGTGTCGCAGCGCTCCGATCGGCCGATCCAGATTCTCGAGTCGCGCGGGCAAGCCGCCGACCATCCAATCTCGGTGCACTGCCTCGAGAGCGGGTATCTCAAATGCTACATCTGCCGGGTCGCCTGACGTGTCTCGTCCCCGCCAGAAACCGCGCCGATTGAGAGCCCGTCGTGCCAGTCGGGAGGAAGACGCGTCGCAAGCGGACGCGACAGCTTTCGAGGGCGATCCTTCGGACCGACCTCTGCCTCCTCGTCCGGCCGAGCAAATCTTGATCGATGCGCTGGGCGACGTGCCCGGCGGAAACATTCTGTGCACGTCCTGGGGACGCGGCCAGTTCGCGGTCGCCGCAGCCCAAACTCAGCCGTCGTCGCACGTGCGCTGTTGCTTCCTCGACCTGTATGCCCTCGAGCAAGCGCAACGTCAGCACTCCAATCCGCCGGCTAACCTCTGCTTGGAATGTGCGGCCGACTTTCCCGACGGGCCGTTCGACGTGTTTGCGCTTCCGGTCTCAGCGGCCGGTGAAGCCGAACTGGTGCGAGACTGTCTGCAGTCGGGGCACCAGCGTCTCCTCGAGGGCGGAACATTCTTCGCGTCGACCGACAATCGAAGCGATGTCTGGCTGCACGGCGAGCTACGGAAAATGTTTGCCAAGGTCACGCGGCGCGAGGAAAAACTGGGAACGCTGTTCAAGGCGATCAAAACCGAGCCGCTCAAGAAAGTAAAGAACTTCGAATGCCAGTTGGCGTTTCGCGATCGAGAGCGAATGATTCACGCCGTCAGCCGTCCGGGTGTCTTTAGTCACCGGCGAGTCGATGACGGGGCGCGGGCTCTCGTGCGGGCCGCCACCGTCGAGGCGGGACAGCACGTGCTGGAACTTGGCTGCGGGTCGGGAGTCGTCTCGCTGGCGGCAGCCCTCCGCGCGCCGGACGTGCGGGTGCTGGCCATCGATTCCAATCCTCGGGCCGTCGAATGCACCACGCGCGGCGCGCAGCTCAATGGAATTGCAAATCTTGAAGCGCGTGCAAGTACGGCCGAGTCATCGGCCGCGGGCGACATTCCAGCCGGCGCGTTCGACCTCGTTGTCGCCAATCCGCCCTACTATTCCAACTTTCGCATCGCCGAAGTCTTCGCCGGCTGCGCGGCCCGAGCGCTCAAACCGACAGGCACTGCCCTCTTCGTGGCCAAGCGCACGGACTGGTACACCGAGAGATTGCCGCAATGGTTCTCGCAGGTGGCTCTTGAGCCGCTCGGCAACTACGTGATCGTGCGAGCCCAGGCACCTCGCGCCGGTGCGACGTAGTCGTTATCCGTTATCAAAGCAATCGGTTCGGGTGGCACTGGCGGCTTGTCCGCCAGTGGTTTTCTCATCCGGCTCGAACGCACACTGGCAGGTAAGCCGCCAGTGCCACCCAAAATAGAAATCAGCCGGTCTACTTCCCGGGCAGCGTCGTCACAAACAGTGGCTGGCTGCTGTAGGTGGCCTTCATCACGAAGTTGATCGAGACATTGGCCATGACTGAGACCGGCCGTTTCTCCACCGGCTTGGCAGTGGGCAACGCGCGGAACGTGAGATAGCCGTGCGTCTCGGTGCCGTTCAGTAGCGTCTTGCTCGCCTTCGCATCAATGTCGACGCCCGGCGGCAGTGTGTCGCCGTAAATTCGGCCGAGATGGTTGAACTTCGGGTCGAGTAAGACGTTGTCCGTGAAGCCGGGGGCGCGTTCGATCACCACGTCGACTCGCGCCGTCGAGCCGGGCTTCAGCGTGATCGAATCGGTGCTGAGCTTAATCGAGCGCAAATCACCCAGTTGTCCCACTGCGACTGCATGCGCTTCCACGGGCATGTGCCCTCGTCCGCCGCCGGGGAGGTAAATCTCCTGCATCGGCAATGCGACCGCGGCGAGCGTGGTCAGAGTTCCGTCGGTCCACTTTTGGGTCGCGGTGCCGCGGACCACGATATTCTCGATCGACGGTTTGGCGCTCGCGGACGCGGTCAGGATCACGCAACCGTCGCGCTGGCCCGCGGGGATGGAACTACAGAAGGCGGTGACTCCCTTGGGCAAACCCTCCACTGCGAGGGAAATGTCGCCGGCGAAGCCGTTTCTGCGGACCGTGTTCACAAAAAACACGCCGCTGGTGTTCGGCGAAAGCTCGGTCTTGTCGGTGTCGAGCGTTAGCTCAAACCGCGGCTCCGCGCGAGTGACTTTCAGGAAATAGACGAACTCTGCGCCCCCCCGCTGCAACAGGTCACGGATTTCGATCGCATACGTGCCGTCGGCCGGCGGGCTCCAGCCTTCGATCGACGCGTCGGCCGACAAGCGGCCTTCCTCGGGCGAGTCGTCCCCTTCGAGCAGCGTGCGGCCGCGGGCGTCGAGAATGCGGATCGCCGAGTCGAGCGGCGACCCGGCCCGTCGCGAGTAAACTTCAAAGCTCAACGGCTGCCCACGCTTGGCGCGGAACGTGAAGACGTCGCTTTCCCCCTCCTTGAGCAGACGACCGTTGATACCCGTGGGCGTCTCCACCTGTTGGGCTGTCTTCACCGTGGCATGCGCGCCCGAAGTCTCCTTAACGACCGGCACGTCGCTTACGACAATTTCGGTCGGGTTCGCCGGAGTGCTGCCGAGTGTTAACTGCATCGCGTGCAGGCCGGCCGGCCAATTCGCGGGAACGTGCCAGCTGAACGCGCGATCGACAGGAATTTGATAGCCGACAGGAGCGAATGAGGCGGGCCTTCCCGCCGCGACGCCGAGAGGAAATACCGTGCGAACGAAGGGGCGATCGTTGATCTCAATGCAATAGACCCAATCGCGGTCGCCTTTGTAACGCACGTCGCGAATCTCGAGCGTGTAATCGCCCGTGCGCTCGAAACGCTGGCAGAGCAAGGGGTCGCCGGCGATGTCGTTGTCCGCAACGGCTATCGTCGAACCGTTGGGGTCGCGCAACGTCAGGATGGGGTCGAGATGGTTTTGCAGATCGTGAATGCGATCTTCGAGCAACATTCCGCGAACGCGAAAAACGAGCGACTTGCCCGCCTCGACGTGAAACTTGTAGTAGTCGCGGTCCTCGCCCTGATCGATGGCTCCGCAGACGGCCGACGGAATCGGAATCGCCTGGGCTTTCTCGATCGAATTGTTGTCGCCCTCGATCTCCGCGACGACGGGATCTGCGACGACGACCAGTTGGCCGACCGTGCTCGCGCCGTGCACGGTGGCCACGCGAAAGTCGCGCACGCCGGGCAGCGCGTTGGCGTCAGCATGAAAACGGACCGTGAGCGAATCGGACGCCGGGCGGCGCGGCTTCTTCGTTGCGCGAGCCGCAGTCGGCTTCTTGGTGGTCGACGCTTTCTGGACCGTCAGCGTCTTTGGGCTCGTGACTGATTTCTTACTAGTCCGGTCGGCCGCAACTGACTGCTTGGAACGCGTCACAGTGCTGCTGTCGGACGAGGCCGATTTCTTGGCGACGTTGCTCTTGAGCGTGGTGCTTTTTACGGACGGCGTGGTTTGTGCCGTGAGAGCTGGCGCTTTCTGCGACGAGCTTTCCTCGACTTGCCCCGTGACACCCGCTCCGCTGATCAGGATCCGGTAAGAGCCGTCCATCGTGTAGCGGGAGTGGACGGTCATCTCGGCCGTGGTGCCGGCCTGGATGGCCACCGGCCGCAGGCTCATCACCATCGGATACGAAGTCCCGGCAGCCGCCGTCGATGCGGCGACCAAGAATGCCAGAGGAGCCAAGCGGGTCGGTCGAATCATTCGAGGCCTCTCGAATCGGCATCCACGCCGTTCAATGCACAAACAAGAATTCTTTGGAATTGATCAGCGCCCATTGCAGGTCTTCGTAGCACTCCTTCGGGCTCTGACTCTCTTTGAGGAAGCGAGTCGCGTTCTGGCGCTCGGCTTGCGTCGGGTAGCGCGACAACGTGGCGAGGTAAATCTCGTCGACAGTTTTGTCTGGGCCGGTCTTCGCGGCGAGCAGCCGCGCGATTCGCGCGCCAGGCGCGCCAATTTTGCCGGTCACAATATCGCCGTTGAGTGTGTGCAGGGCCTGCGACAGACTCTCGTCGGGCGACCGTTCGCACTCGCAGACACTGGCGCGAACCGGCTTGCCGAAGGTCTTCAAGAAATAGTTCTGATACTCGGCGTCGGGCAGCTCGATGGCCCGCGTCCCCAGCGGCAGGCTGGTGAATTTGGTGGGCGAGCCCGTCGCCTCATCGACCGCATCCAGCAGCGCCTCGGCCGCCAGTCGCTTGACGTTGAAATGGCTGTAGAAACGTCTATCGGCGTCGTTCGCAGCCGTCGGCTGCGAATCGAGCTGATAGAGCCGCGAAGTCATCAATACTCGCAGCAGTTGCTTCAAGTCGAAGCCGCTGTCGACAAAGTGTTTGGCCAGCGCGTCCATCAACTCGGGATTGCTGGGCGGATTGGTGGCCCGCAGGTCGTCGACCGGATCGACCAGGCCGCGCCCCAGCAGATAAGCCGTGTAGCGATTGACGACCGATTTGGCGAAATAATCGTTCTTGGGCGACGTCAGCCAGCGAGCTAGCGCCGCTCGCCGATCGAGCGGATCGTCGACCGTCGGCCCGTCGAGCGGTTTGGGCTTCAGGACGCGACCCGTGCGCGGATTGCTGACTTCGCCGCCGGCACGAACCATCACCACCGACTCACGCCCGAAGAGTCCGAACTCCTGGCTCGGCTTGCTGCCCACGCGGGCAAAGAACGAGGCGAACGCGTAGTAGTCATCCTGCCCGTATTTTTCGAATGGATGATGATGGCACTTCGCGCAACCCAGCCGAACACCCAAGAAGAGTTGGGCCGTCGACTCGGCACAGTCGAGCGGGTTGCTGTTCACGCGAAAGAAGTTAGCCGGCCCGACGCTGTAGATCGAACCCTTGGCCGTCACCAGCTCTTCCACGAACCGATTGAACGGCTTGTTGGAGCGGAACGATTCGCTCAGCCAATTGTGAAAGGCCCACATTCCCTGCTCGCCCAGGTCATTGCTCTGGTTGCGAATCAGGTCGGACCACTTGAGCGTCCACCACGCGGCATACGCATCGTTGTGAACATCGAGCTGCGGATCGCCGGTGAGTCCCAGCAGACTGTCTACCAACTTCGTCCGCCGATTGGGATCCTTCGACGACAAGAAGGCTCGCGTTTCGGCTAGCGTCGGCTGCGTGCCCGTCGCGTCGAAATACGCACGGCGAAGGAAAGCTCCGTCACTGCAGAGTCCGGAGGGCTCGATCCCCAACTCGCGAAACTTGGCGGAGGCCAACTCGTCGATGAAGTTCTGATTCTTCCAGCCGGTCAGCTCGACGTGTGCGGAATAGGGCACCATGAACAGGCAGGTCGCCGCCTGGCCCTCGAAGCGTACAAGCGCCGGCGCTTGGCCCTTGCCGTTGATCGTCACCAGCCCGTCCCGCGTGACGCCCAGGACGCCCTCGTCCATCGAGTCGAATTTGGCGAGCGCGGTGACGTCGCGGCTCGTGCCGTCGCTGTAAAACGCTTCGACACGCAACTGCTGCTTCGCGCCGGGCACGGAAATCCGACGGGTGGGGGCGGCAACAATTCGTGTCACCTCCAGATCGGAAGGACTTGGGCCCGTCGCTCCGGCGGCAATCCAGGCGGCCAACGTTTGGTATTCGGTCGAACCAACTTTCAGTCTTCGCCCGCCGCCGTGGG
>DASRXU010000153.1:0-10888 GCA_035687365.1 Planctomycetaceae bacterium
GAGAAAATCGCCCCTGCCGGCTTTCGGCACGCCTGGGCGTTCACATTGTCGAGTTGGTCGAAGCGCTTCAGCACCCTGAACGCTTCGGCGGACAAAAGCAGATGACCACAACGTTTCCCTCAATTCAGCCATTGTCCTGGACCACTTAGGATGTCGGTCTCGATTCTCATTCCCTGTTACAACGCCCAGCAATGGATTGCGCAATCAATCCAGAGCGCGCTCGATCAATCCTGGGCGGACAAAGAGGTCATCGTCGTCGACGACGGTTCGACCGACGGCAGCCTCGATGTCATTCGGTCGTTCGGTAGCGCGATCCGCGTCGAGACCGGCCCAAATCGCGGAGGCAACGTCGCCCGCAATCGGCTGCTCGAATTGGCCCGCGGCGAGTGGGTGCAATACCTGGACGCCGACGACTACCTGCTGCCGCAAAAGATTGAGCAACAATTTCGCGAGTTTGATCCGTCGACCTGCGATGTCGCCTATTCGCCTGTCATTCTGCTGCACTGCGAAGGAAGTGGAGAGCTGTGGGAGGAGTTGCGATCGATGCCGCAACCCCACGACTTATGGGTTGAGCTGGTGCGAATGGGTCTGCCGCAAACAGCGGCGCCCCTGTGGCGGCGTTCCGTGCTCTTGGACGTTGGAAAATGGAAGCCCGATCAGCCGTGTTGCCAGGAGCTCGAGCTGTATTTCCGGCTCTTGGTCGCGGGAAAGCGATTTCAATTCTGCCCCACACCGGGGGTGCTCTATCGACAATGGAGCACTGAGACGGTGTGGCGCAAAAACCCGATGCGAACGCTGGGACGTTGGCTAGCGGTCATCGAAGGCGCCGAGCGGCATCTGCAACAGACAGGAGAGCTGACTGACCAAAGACGCGACGCGATCGCGCTATCTCGACTGCGTTGTGCTCGAACCATGTATCAATACGAGCCCGCGCAAGCGCGCGAGGTCGCCAACTTGGCCAAACGTAATCATCCGCATTTGTCGTTGCTGCAGTTTAACGATTTCCCCCGCGTGTATCGGTGGGCGCACCGTTTGGGCGGGTTTGGATTTGCTGAGCGCGTCGCGGAACTGGTGCGTCCCTTGAAAGGCAAAGTCGACGGCGCGGCATTTCCGAAACCGCAAGCCGAGTCCGCGCGACGACCCACGGCCGAATCGGTGAGCGAAGCAGTGAGCGTATCAGGGTGATGTCCGAAGCCCCATTTTTCTCAGTTGTGATTCCGACCTACAACCGCGCGGACCTGCTGCGGCAGGCGCTCGATTCGGTCTTTCGACAGGACTTCGCGAATTTTGAAGTGATTGTGGTCGACGACGGGTCGACGGATGATCTTTCCCACGTTGTTGCTGGATACGGCGAGCGGACCCGGCTCCTGCGACAGGCAAATGCCGGTCCGTCTGCGGCACGCAACAACGGTCTGGACGCGGCCACCGGTGAGTACGTCGCGTTTCTCGATAGCGACGACGTGTGGTTGCCCTGGACGTTGTCGACCTATCACGACGCGATCGTTAATCACGGAAGGCCTGCCTTTGTGGCGGGATGTCCTCTCGTTTTTCATGACCCTCGCGAGTTGCACAGCATCGAAAAAAGTCCGCCCCAAACGCTGAAATTTTCCGACTATCTGCAAAGCGGTGACGCGTGGCGCTGGTTTGGTGTCTCCTCCTTTGTGATTCAGCGAACCGCGCTCGTAGCGTGTGGCGGATTTACACCAACCATGACGCACGGCGAAGATGCCGACTTGGCTATGTCGCTGGGGACGGCCCCCGGATTTGTCCAAATCACAAGCCCAGTCACGTTCGGCTACCGCCAGGGCTCGAGCGATCAGTTGACCGGCCAGTTTCACGCGCAACTTCCGGCCGCGCAGCAGTTGATTGCCAATGAGTTCACGAGCCGATATCCAGGTGCGGCGGCGCGGGCGATCGAACGCCGGCGCATCATTTCCCGACACGCCCGCCCCGTGGCGCTGGCTCTGCTGAGGGAACGCGAGTTTATTCCAGGATGGAAACTTTACTTGTCGCTGCTGCCGTGGAATCTGCGTCTCGGTCAGTGGAAATTCCTGTTTGGGTTCCCGGCTTGGGCTATTTGGCGCCAGGCCGCGGCGCAGCTCACGACTCACCGACGACCTTCTCGGGAAGGTGACCCCTGTTAGCCGAAGACCTTCGCTCACTCAATAACCAAAGACTCGCATCGGATGTGAGTAGCGAGTTGTTCGCGTTTCCCCGGCTGTCATGCTTGAACGTGCCTTGCAAATCTGGATGGGGGCGGCTCGACGCTGGCGTCGACTCTGGTTGCGTTGGCGCGGCGTGCAGGTGGGCCGCGGCTGTTGGATTCAGTCGATTGAGATTCCCAGAAACCCGAAGAGCATCGTTCTCGGCGCTGAGGTCGCACTCGATAACCAAGTCGTGTTGTTGGCGACTGGAAGCTCCCGAGCGGAGCCGCAAATTCGAATCGGATCGCGCACTTACATCAACCGCTTTACGATGCTCGATGCGTCGGAATCGATCGTCATCGGTGAGCGCTGCATGATCGGGCCTTCGTGTTACATCACCGACCACGACCACGGCACGCAAGCCGGCGATGCGGTCGCGACTCAACCGCTCAAATCGGCCCCCACGTCGATCGGGAATGATGTCTGGATCGGTGCGGGAGCCATCGTGTTGAAAGGGGTCACTATCGGGGATGGGGCCGTGATTGGGGCAGGGGCGGTCGTTACGACCGATGCTCCCGCCGGTGCGATCCTGGTCGGCGTTCCGGCCCGAGTCGTGGGGAGTCGCCAATGAGTGCCGCTCCTCGCGTCACCATCATGATTGCGACGCACAATCGCGTCGATGAACTGCTCAAAACGCTCGAAAGTTGTCGGGTGCTCAGTGGACCGCCGCCAGAAATTCTCGTCGTCGACGATACCTCGACGGATGGCACTTATGAGACCGTGCGGACGAGATTTCCCAAGGTCAATATCGTCCGCAACGAAGTCAACAAGGGATCGATCGCCTCGCGAAACGACATCTTGCGACGTGCTCGAGGAGACTACATCGTCGGCCTCGATGACGATAGCCGCTTTGTGGACGCCGATGCCTGCGAGCGGATTGTCGCCCGGATGGACCGCGAGCCCGATCTGGGAATCATCTCATGTCAGGCGATTGGGCCGGAGTTTCCCCAAACCTTGCAGCCGGGGGGGCGCGCTTCTGGCGAATGGCACACCAGTTCCTTCGCGTTTTGCGCGGTGGTGATTCGCCGCTCGATGCTGCAACAGACCGGTTTGCTTCCCGAAATGTTTTTCCATTCGTACGAGGAACCAGACCTCGCGCTGCGGGCCTGGGACGCGGGCTATCGCGTCGTGCAGTGGAATGAAATCGTGGTTTATCACGAGTTCTCCGGCAAAAACCGCAATGAACAGCGCACTCATCGGCGGCACGCTCGAAACGAGGCCTGCAGCGTGGTGATGCGCTATCCTTGGCCCTGGGTCGTTCCCGGCGTGCTCGGAAAGCTGTTGGGCCAGGTCCGCTACGCGGCGCGACAGGGTTGGTTGATGGGCGAGCCCCGAGTGTGGGGCGAATTCCTGTGGCGATTGCCCCGCTCACTGCAGCAGCGGGAAGCCGTAAGTGCTCGAGCCATCAAAATCGCGGTTGGGTTGAATCGCAGGACCTGTGTCGACCCACAAGAGGCGTGGCAACTCGGCTCGCTTCCCCTGCGTCAAGCCCTGCGTCGTGCACCTAAAGCGGCGCTCGCCCAAGAAAGGCGTGAGCGATGATCGCGCCGGCTGCGATGGCTGCTCGAGCGACGTCAACCTACGTCTGCGCGTTCCGAGGCCGACGCGACGCGTACCAAGTGCCGCTGGCCTTGCAAGAAGCGGGATTGCTCGACCAACTCATTACGGATGTCTATGCCTCGCCGGCGGTCCACTCGCTGACACGCTGGGCTCCGAGTGGTTTTCGCGAGAAATTGGCTGCACGAAAACAGGCAGGCATCCCTTCGGAAAAGGTCCGTTGCCTTTGGTCGACGACATTCTTGGAACACGCACGGCATCGGCTGGGCTTTGCACCGGCAATGACGTATCTCAAGCTCGACTCCCAGTTCTCGCACGCGGCCGCGCGGCGAGCGCAGAGCCAGCGAGCCCATCTGCTCCTCTACAGCCCCTATGCGTGGGAAGCATTTGTCGCGAAGTACACTCACGAGCCGCATCGGGTGCTCTTTCAGTACCATCCCCATTCCGCTCTCGAGCAGCGAATTCTGGGGACGGACTGCGAGCAATATCCGAACATCCGCGAATCCTTTTCGAGCACGCAAGACTCGGCCGGTGCCGAGCATCTCGTTGCTCGCGAGCGCGATTGCTGGAAACATGCGGATGAGATCTTGTGCGCCAGCCGCTTCACCAAGCTCTCGCTCCTCGAGGCCGGGGCCGACGAGAAACGGTGCCACGTGGTGCCGTATGGCATCGACCTGCCGCTGGAAAGAAATATCCGGGCGACTCCGACCGATTTTCGCTGCGTATTTGTCGGCTCAGGCGGCCGCCGCAAGGGTCTCCACCATCTGCTTCTCGCGTGGCAGGCAGCTAAACTTCCTGCCACGAGCGAGCTGACACTGCTCTGCCGGGTGATCGATCGCGAGATCGAGAAGATGGCAATCGCGACGCCACGAGTGAAACTGGTCCGGGGTCTGCCCCAATCCGAACTCGACGCGGTTTACGCGAGCAACTCACTGTTCGTCATGCCTTCCTTGGTCGAAGGATTTGGCCAGGTCTATCTGGAGGCCTTGGCCCAAGGATGTCCGGTCCTCGGAACGACCCACACGTGTTTGCCCGACTTGGGGGACGAGGAAGACGGCGTGTTCCTCGCCGAAGCCGGCAATATTGATCACCTGACCTCACAGCTCGAAACACTATCGCGCGCGCTACCGGGAAATGCAGACACCCGCCGTGCCGCGCGAGACTGCGCGAAACGATTTACCTGGCCTGCGTTTCGGAATGGTATCCGGGCCGCTTTGTCTCCCGCCTGACGGATCCCGCTAGTCGCTCATGCATCCACTTTCCAACATCTTCGCGATCGGACTCGCCGGAGTGATCCTGGCGTTTCTGGCGTTCGATTTGAGACGCGGCGTGATCCGGGTCCTTTCTGGCCGGTCGGCAGTGCTGGTCGCGGTGATGTATTGGTATCTGCTCGAGGCTCTGAGGCTGCCCAAGGATTTAGAGATCTACACACAATCCGAATACAACTTTGGATTGCTGTGCGTCTTCGTGTCGGTTGTGGCCTTCCTTGTCGCCTATCACCAATCGCACCTCGAGCTATTTAATGCGATTGCGCGGCGCCTGCCGATCTTGGACGATTCGGGCGTCTTGCTGCAGCTCGTCCTCGCCGGAATGACAATTGGCCTGGGCAGTCTGTTGATTTATGTCGATTTCAGCCCGAGCGCCTTCTTTGAGGGAATCACGGGACTCAGCGCCCGATGGACCGGGGCACTCGTCCGAGGTCGCTACGGTTCGTGGCGCACCGTTCTTTACGAAATGCAAATGTTCTTGGAGGCCAGCTTGCCGCTGGCAGTCGCGCTGGCCTTCAAGAAGGATGCACCCATCGGCCGCCGAGTCTTTTCGAGCCTCTTCGTCGTCTGGATGATTCTTCGGCAGTTCTCGACCGGCGCGCGGACGCCGCTGGTGCCCATCGTACTGTGTATCTGCGCGGCGATCTTTTGGAGATCGGGCGCTCGGGTGCGACGGCTGTTGATCGTCGTCGGAATCCCGGTTGGACTCGTCGCCGGATACTTCGTGGCCGCGATGATTGTGGCCGGACGCAACGAAGGGAAGCTGGAACTGGACGCGACGAAGACCGAGTACGTTGGAACCGAAATGTTTCGCGAGCTGCTGTTCGTGATTCACGCGGAAGACCACGGGATGGAGCCGCAGTATGGGCTGACGTATTTCACCCAGTTGGTCAATCCGATTCCGAGGGCCATCTGGCCGGGTAAGCCTGTAGCCGACGCTGGCTTGATCTTGGCCCGCGCGTACGGTGCCGTTTACAAGTCGGGCGAGCCGACGATGACCATCGCCCCCGGCTTCCTCGGCGAGGCCTACATGAACTTCTGGTTCCTGGGGCTGATCATCGTGCCGGCCGTCGCGGGAGTGGTCGTTCGCGCTTGGGATCGCTTGTTGCCCATCGCGTTGAGGTCGCTTCCGTCACTTCTGGTCTACGCCACGGGGTTGGCGCGAATTTATGCCAGCGGTCGTTCCGTCAATTTCGCGACGTTCTACGGTCTATTTGCATTGTTCGCGCTGTTGATCGTTTTGGACAAAGTGCGGCGCTCCAGTTCGGGGCCGCCGCGTCGCCAAACCGTCGTCCTGCGGCGCGGGCCAACCATAGGCGCCACGTTTCCGCCACCCGTGACGCGATACAAGGTTTGATCAGAATCACCCTCGATAACCGGAGCCGGTCGGGAATTCGATTGTGCGTGTAACGTTTTTGACCACGATGCCGTCCCCCTACAGCGTCGATCTCTTCGCGGCGATCGAAGCCGACGGCAGGATCGCGCCCCGGGTGCTGTACATGGAGATGGCGGCGCCCGACACCTATTGGGGCCAGGTACCCCTCCCCGCGTCGTCGGTGGTGCTGCCGGGAGGTTGGAAGAACATTGGTGGCGGACGCGTCCACTGGAATTCGGGAGTCATCCGCGCCCTTCGCGAAAGTCGCCCCGATCTCGTCGTCGTCTCGGGCTACAACAGTTTGACTTGCCAGCGGGCCATGCGTTGGCTGCACCGGCGACGCCTGCCGTGGGTCTTTTGGGGCGAGGTCCCCGGAATGCGAACCTTGGGCGGCCTGCGCGGTGCGCTGCGAACCGTCGCTCAACGACCGGCTTTGCGTTGGCCGGACGCGATTGCGGCCATCGGCATCAAGGCGGTCGAAGAGTATCGCCGACTAGCCGGCCCGCGGATGGAAATCGTCAACATTCCTTATCACACCGATCTCAAGCCGTTTCTCGACGCACCGCGGATGAATTCCTCGAACTTGGTACGCGTGCTTTATTGCGGGCAATTGATCGAGCGCAAGGGTCTGCGAACGCTGCTGGATGCATTTCTCAGCGTCGCTGACGAGTTTCCGCAATCGGAATTAATACTTGTGGGCGAAGGGCCGTTGCGGGAGTCACTCGCCGCGCAGGTGCCGTCCCGCTTGCAACAGCGCGTTGTATTCGCAGGATTTCAGCCGGTCGACGAGTTGCCGCGATTCTTTAGCCAGGCCGACGTGTTTGTGCTGCCTTCGTTGCACGACGGTTGGGGCGTGGTCGTCAATCAGGCTCTGGCCGCCGGCTTGGCCGTGATTTGTTCCAACGCAGTCGGTGCTGCCGCCGACTTGGTCTCCGAGCAGAACGGCTGTGTCGTTCCGCCGGCCGATATGTCGGCACTCGCGACGGCCCTGCGACGCTTAATCGCGGACCGCGAGCTGCGAATCGCGTTCGGCGCACATTCTCGCGCCGTGGCGCAGGAGTTTCTACCGTCGAGGGGTGCCGACCGCTGGGTCGACTTGGCGGAACGAATTTTGGCGCGGCGCGTCCGAACGCCCGTTACGGCGGCCGCGACATGACCATGTTGAATACGCTGCCAGATTGCATCCAGCCCGAAACTGGCGACACCCAGAGCCGACGCTTGCGCGTGGCCCTCGTCTCGTCCTCGTCGGGCTCACGGGGCGGCGGCGAATTGTATTTGTCGTCGCTGGCTGGCGGACTGACGGCTTTGGGGCACGAAGTCCAATCGGTGCTCTCGAATCATCCGCGCATGGACGAGCTTGCCGCTCTGTTGGCCCAGCAAGGTTCCGTCCACCGAATCGACTATCGCAACACCTACGATCGGCGAACGCGAAGTGTCGGCGCGATGCTCGCTCGACGTGACATCCAACGGCTCACGCGCGAACTCGCCGGCCTGCGTGCTGACGTGATCCATCTCAACAAGCAAAACCTCGAAGACGGGTTGGATTTGCTGACGGCCACGAAGCATGCGGGACTTCCCGCCGTCGCGACGGTTCACGTGACGCGCACCATGAGTCGGCTGCGCTCGGTGGGGGGCACGGTTCGAGATTGGCTCTCCGCGCGCGTGCTACAAAGCGTCCCGTGCCCGCTGATTGCCATCGCCCAATCGGGCGTGGACGACCTGACGGCACTCGGGATCGACCCGTCGCGACTGCATCTCGTCTGGAACGGCGTCGGCGACCCGTTGCCCAACGATCGCAACGCGCTGCGTCGTGCTTGGGGTTGCGATTCCGATTCTGTGGTGTTGGGCTGTATCGCTCGCATTGAGGCCCAAAAGAATCCGCTCTTCGTGCCGGAGCTGCTAGCAAAGCTGCCCAAACATGTGCGCGTCGTCTGGATCGGGGACGGCTCGCTGCGTGAGTCGATGCGACAAAAAGCCGCCGATCTGGGTGTCGCCGACCGACTGGTTCTGCCCGGCTGGCAGCACGACGCCCGGTCGTTGTTATGCGGCTTCGACCTGTTCGTGCTCCCCTCAATCTACGAAGGCTTTCCACTGGCCATTCTCGAGGCCATGGCGGCCGGCTTGCCTTGCGTAGTCTCCGATGTCGACGGCGTCGCCGAGGCCGTTGTCGACGGCGAAACGGGCTATGTGTGCCCGCCCAACGCAACCGAAATGTGGCTCGAACGAATCGGTAGGTACGCGACGAATCCCTCACTGCGCGAGAGAGCAGGAACTCTAGCCGCATCCTGTTACCGCGAGCGATTCAGTCTCCAGGCGATGGCGAGGAACACGGCACGAGTTTATGCCAGCGTCTGCGCGACAACTTAGAGATTTGTGACCGAGAACAAAGAGCCATAGTCACGACGCGAATGAAGATCACTCACGTTATTCCCTACATGCATCCGGCCGCGGGCGGTCCGCCGGTAGTTGTCGACCGTTTGTCGCGAGAATTGGCGGCCCGGGGACACGAGTTGACCGTCCTGACGACCGACTTGTTCGCAGGACAGAGTCGCGATTGGGTAACCGACGAATCGCGTCCCTATGGCATGGAGGTGTTTTCGGCCGCGGCTGGAAACGGATTCGGCTTCAGCGTCGGATTGTGGAGAGAGATCGGCCGCGCCATTCGCAACTCGGATGTCGTTCACATCCACACCTTGTGGACCTTCCCCGGCTTTGCCGCCGCCCGGGCGTGTTCACACGCAGGCATTCCGTATCTGGTGATGCCACACGGCATGCTCGATCCTCATTCCGTCGGTCGCAAATGGCTCAAGAAGCAGTGTTATGGCCGGCTCCTCGAGTGGCCATCGCTCCGTCGGGCCCAGGGCATGTGCTACACCCACCCCGAGGAGCAACGGCTCGCGGCGCTCACGTGCCGCGGCTTGCCGCGGGGTCACATCGTCGAATTGGGGGCCGAGTCGCCGCCCGATTGTCCCCGATCCGAGCTGCGAGCCGAATTTCTCAAACGACACCCCGAGTTGCGAGATCGCACTGTGGTCCTGTTTCTCGGACGGCTCCATTCCAAGAAGGGGCTGGATCTCCTGATTCCCGCGTTCGACATCGCGAAACGGCAACGCCCCGACGCGAACCTGCTCCTGGTCGGCCCCGGTGATCCGGCCTATGTCCAGTCGATTCGTGAGGAAGTCGGTCGCCGCGGTCTCGAAAAAACCGTGACCTTTACCGGGCTTCTATCGGGGCGAGACAAGTGGGCCGCGATGGCAGCCAGCGATCTCTTTGTTTTGCCGTCTTATCAAGAAAACTTCGCACTCACCGTGGTCGATGCCATTCAGAGCGGGCTGCCTGTGTTGGTGAGTCGGCGCGTGAATATTTGGAAAGACCTGGTCGACGCCGGCGCCGCCCGCGACTGCGAACCCGAATTGAACTCCGTTGCCGCGACTCTCAGCGATTGCCTGAGCGACCTCGAGTGGCGACACGCCGCCGCCCGCGCAGGGAAAAGCCTGCTGTCCGAACGATTCAATTGGGCGACGACGGCCGCACGCCTCGAGACGATCTACGAAGCCGTTCGATTACCGAGCGAAAGTCCGGCCCTGGTTTCCTAGTTTGGTGCACCTAGAACTTGTCTGACCCCGTGACCGAATCCAGTCAAACCATCGACGAGGCGCGGCCCGAGTGGGTCTCGCTCGCCACGTATTCGCCGCCGACCGACTACACGCCGGGCCGGTCGCCGCTCGTGCGCGGCCTGTGGGCTGTGGTCAGCTTGGTGATCTTTCAGTCGGGTTGGGTGCCGCTGTACGGAATCAAGCGTTGGTTACTTCGTCGCTTCGGCGCTTCAGTCGGAGCCGGCGTAGTCATCAAGCCGCACGTGCGGATCAAATTCCCCTGGCGGCTGCGAATTGGCGCACACGCTTGGATCGGCGAGGACGTTTGGATCGACAATTTGGCGACGATTCACCTGGCCAACGATGTCTGCGTATCCCAGGGGGCCTATCTATGCACGGGGAGCCACGACCATCGCCGGGTGACATTTGACCTGATTGTGAAACCGATCGTCGTCGAATCGGCGGCCTGGGTCGGGGCCCGAGCCATCGTGCTCCCGGGCGTCACGATTCGCCGTGGGGCCGTCGTGGCCTCGGGGAGTGTCGTGACTCGAGACGTTCCGCCGGGCGTCATCGTCGGCGGATCGCCCTCTCGTGTGATCGGCGAGCGCACCGTCAGTCCCATTTGATCGAGTGAAGCGAGAAGACGCCTAGCATTCGTATGTCCGCGGCCCCGCCCATCAGCATCGGAATGCCCGTCTTCAACGGCGAGAAATACATCGTCGAGGCGCTCGACTCGATTTTGGGCCAAACGTATTCCGACTTCGAGTTGATCATTTCGGACAACGCCTCGAACGATCGCACGGCCGAGATCTGCCAGGAGTTCGCGCGAAAAGACCAACGCATCCGCTATTTTCGACAGTCCACGAATTTGGGGGCGCCGCGCAATTT
>DASRXU010000154.1:0-9102 GCA_035687365.1 Planctomycetaceae bacterium
TGGTCGGCGCCGTCTCGTTCGTGCCGCAACTTGATCCGTTTGGCAAAGTGGCCGCTGCGGAGGAAACAAAGGAGGAACTTCGCCATATCGAAGAGAGCAAACAGGTGACGCAGGAACGACTCGCCAAGATCGAACGAGAGAGCCTGAGCGACACTCAAGCCAAAGAAGTCCAGCAAGCGCTCGAGCAGATGAAAGCCGCACTCAAGGGGGCGCAGCCCAAGGCTCGGCAAGCCAATGCCAAAGCGCTGATGGGCGCGCAGAAGACCGTCGCCGGCGAATGGCGCAAAATCAGCTCGGAAAAACTCAGCGACCTGTTTTCCAAATCGTCAACGGCGTCCCAACAAATGGGCGGTAGCTCGGCGGGGATGTCCAAGAAGTGGCTTGAGAATTTACAAGCCGGCTCGACCGAGTCGCTCAAGAAAGAGCTGTCGGCCGTGCAGCGTGACCTTGAGGAATTGGCCAAGACGCAGGATCCCGGCAAACGGGCCGAGCTGGCTCAGAAACTTCGCGAGCGGATGGACGCGCTCTCCCAATTCGCGGAGGAGTCCGGCTCAAAGACCCTGGCTGCCGCCCTCAAACGAACGCAACAACAGATGCAGATGGCCTCCAAAGCCGCCGCTGGCGATCCGAAAGATCCAGCAGTCGAAGAGGCGCTGAAAGCGGCCGCCGAATCGGCGAAGCTTGCCGACAAGGAGCTCGAGCAGATCGCTCAGTCGGCGAAGGATCTCAAGGCGCTCGAACAGGCACTGAGCGTGTTGCAGATGGCCAAGAATCTCAATAATTCAGATCTGCTCGACGGCAAGAAAATGGAAGGCATGCAGTCGATGTCCGAGTACGAAGCCATGTACGCAAAGATGATGAAGGACGCCGCGCCCGACAATGGCGAATTCGGCGAAGGTGGCCCCGTAGAGGAAAAGGACTCGCAGAAGTCCAAGTTCAAGACCGAGATGTCAAAATCTCAAATCTCCAAGGGCAAAGTTCTCCTGACGCTCAAGACCAAAGGCATGGGCGAGCATGCGGACGTCAAAGAGCAATATCGATCGGCCGTGCGAGGCGTCAAGCAGGAGCTGAGCGAAGCCATTCTGCGCGAGGAAATCCCGCCCGGGTATCACGAGGGCATCAAGGGATACTTCGACTCGATCGAGGAAACGCCCGCGGCGGGCAAATAACGAACCGGCATGCCTAACACCAAACGCACCGCGCTCGCGGCCGCCGGCATCGTTCTGGCTGGCGCTCTGGTCAGTTTTGCCGTCTGGCCACGCATGTTTTCTGCCGGCGGCCCCGTGATCAATGTCTATTGCGCGCATGACGCAATCTACGCAGACGCGATCTTTGAGGAATTCACTCGTCAGACCGGCATCAAGGTCGACGTCACGTACGACACCGAGGCGACTAAGTCGCTCTCGCTCGTCAACCGCCTGAAGCTCGAGCGCGAGCATCCGCATTGCGACGTGTTCTGGAACAACGAGCAAGTCGGCACGATGGATTTGGCTCGTGAGGGCCTGCTCGAAGCGTACAAGGGCTCTGGTTACGAACGGATTCCAGCCGTTTATAAGGATCCCGACGGGCGCTGGGCGGGATTCGCGGCTCGCATGCGAGTCTGGATCGTCAACACGAAACAGTCGTCGCCCGTCCGCGAAAAGGTGGAGCAACTTTTCAAGGAACACCCCGAACGCTGCGCGATCGCCAATCCACTTTATGGCACCACGCTGACTCAATTCAGCATCTTGTGGCAGCTTTGGGGCCCCGAGCGTCTGAAGAGCTGGCGGGCCGAAATGCGGAAGCGAGGCTTGCGCGAAATGGCGGGCAACGCTCCGGTGAAAGACGCCGTCGGGGAGGGAGTCTGCGAGGTCGGCTGGACCGACACTGATGACTTCTTCGAGGCGCTCGATGACAAGAAGCCGGTGGCGATGTTGCCTCTATTGATCACCGATTCCAAGGCAGGCGCTCACGCTCCGTATACCGTCATCATTCCGAATACCGTCGGCATGGTGCGCGGTTGTGCACACAAGCAGGACGCCCAGCGGCTGATCGACTTTCTGCTGTCGACCGAAACCGAGCTGACATTGGCCCGATCCAAGTCACGTCAGATTCCGCTGGGACCGGTCGACAGCCAAAAACTTCCGGCCGAGGTCCGCGAATTGGCCCAATTGGTGCCGCAGGGCTACGATTTGCGATCCCTCGAAAAGCCCCGCCGCGAATGCATCGAGTGGCTCAAATCGGAGTCGCTCCGATGACCTTGGCCTCCGTCTGCGCTTGGTCGTTTCTGCGCAGTGTCTTGATCGCTCTGGTCGCGGCCTTCGTCTCCAAGCCGATTGCGAAGTCGATTGCGTCCTGGGACTGCGCCCCAGTCGATAGGGGTTCACGATCGACCAATCCGGAACGTGCCCCCAGCCGCCAAACCTTCCTCAGTCCACGACTCATTTGGGCCGTGCTGCTTGCCCCTTTTCTGGTCCCGCCCCTGCTGGTTGGTTATGCGTATTACCGCCCAGCTCTGATGCTCGTGCATTATCCGCGAACGACCGAAGTCGTTTACTGCATTGTCTTGTTCCTGCGATTCTTTGCAGCGGCCGTGCTGATTCGGGTGTTTGCTCCGCCGTCGCCCCTTTCGCCGGAAGCAATTCATTGTCAGCGTCTTTTGCGTCGCGCCAACGTCTCCCCGTTGCGGAGATTCATCGCAGACGGTGCGACCTGGCTCCGCGGACCGGGTCAGGCCTCGATCGCCGCATTCGCGGTGATCTTCTTATCGGCCTTCCAAGAGTTCGAAATCGCCGCCCTGATGGGGATCACAGCGGGCGACGTGCAATCGCCGGCCAGTTGGACCGTCTGGCTCTTCAACTGGCAGGCGGGCGGCCCGCCGCTCTCCGAATCGCTGGCTTATGTGTCGCTGCCACTTGTGTGCGAGCTGGCGTGCATCGTTCCCGTGCTGATCCTGCTCGGCTCCTGGATGTCGTCACCCTGGCGTGTCGAATCCAGCGCTGAAGGCATCGATCGAAATCGAGTCGCCAGCGCCGCCTTTTTGATCGTAGCGATGCTCCTGGTTGCCGGCGGTCCTGCCGCCATTGTGATGCGGGGTGCACTGCGAGGCATCCAGAGTCGGGCGGCCAGCGGCCCGTTGCTGCCCGAGATTGGAATTGCCGCCGCCATTGCGTCCACGACGCTGCTGTTTCTATGGGTGATCTGTGGACTCGCAATCGGGGCCGCACCGCGCAAATGGCGGGGATGGATCGTCGCCCTTTTGTGTTTGCCAGGCGCGCTGGGATCGCTCGTGCTGAGCCTCGCGATCTTATGGCTTTTTCAGCTCCCCGGCCTGCAATCGTTGTCGCAATCGCTGGTGCCGCTGATTTTGGCAGTGACACTCGTGTTGCTGCCGCGTTCATTGATTTTGACGGCGGTGCTCGGCTCCGGACGTCGCGCACAGGCCGCTCACTGCGCGCGCCTGCTCGCTCAGTCCCCTTCACCGCCGCAGCGGCGTTCAGCGGCTCGACTGATCGATGAGCTCGAGGTCCGCCGTTTCTTTTGGGCCGCAGTCCTCGTCTGGTATTGGGCCTACTGGGAGCTGACCGCTCCGTCGATTCTGGCACCTCCCGCCGCGACGCCGTTTGTCGTGCGGATGTACAACTTCATGCACTACCGGCAGGACGACCCACTGTCCGTGATGATCGTCGCTTCAATCCTCGTCCCGGTCGCGGCCATCGCCGTTCTGGCGGGCGGGCGGCGGCTCGTCGTCCGCTGGGTGCTGCAATGAGCCATCCGGAAACGACTGCGAAGAGCGATCGGTTGTGGCATCTCGAAGATGTCCGTGTCGAGGGTTGGAATCGTCCGCGACTCGATGTCCCCACACTCGACATTCGCCGCGGGACTACCGCCGTACTTGGCATCTCGGGAGCGGGTAAGACCACGTTGCTGAATCTGCTGTGCAGATTCGCCCAGCCTGATCGGGGACGCGTCGACAGTTTCTTCGCGCAGAACAATGGCCCGCTGCCCCTGTTTTGGGTACCGCAAAACGACGGCCTCTGGCCCCATCGCACGGCACGGGCGCATCTCGAGCAGGTGCAAAACGGCGCAGTCAGCTCGGCGCCTGATTGGCTCGCGGATTTCAACCTCGCTGACCATGCGGAAAAAACACCGGAACAGCTCTCACACGGCGAGCGCAATCGGCTGGCAATCGCTCGAGCGTTGGCCAGCGGCGCGGGTGTCCTCGTGCTCGACGAGCCGATGGCGCATGTCGATCCTGCTCAGATCGGAGATTATTGGCAGGTGATCCGCGACCGCTGTCGCGAGTCGAACATCTCGATAGTCATCGCCACTCACTCGCCGGAAGTCGCCCTCTCAGAAGCAGAACACGCGATCTGCCTGCGCCACGGCCGCGTGACCTACAGCGGCTCAATGCACGACCTTTACCATTCGCCCCGTTCGCTGGATGAAGCAGCCTTGCTCGGAGCAGCCAATTGGCTCGCTCCAGGCGAATCGCGCCACTGGCTCGGCACCGCGGCCGACTCTGACCGGTGTTATCGTCCGGAGCAAATTGCCGTTACCGCGTCGCCGGACGGACCGTACGTCATCGAAGAGACGCGATTTGCGGGCTCATATGGTGAAGTCGCGATCTCTGACCCTCGAACGGCGAGCAAACGAAGCTTCTTCCATCGGCCGTCGGGACCGCGGCTCAAGCCAGGCCAGCGAGTGACCCTGCGGCTGATTGCCGCGCTGTGGATGTGCTTCTTCGCGTCCGCCTGCGACAGACGCGAACAGCCGGTTCTGAAGGTTCGCGAAGTCCATTATTGGTCGGTGCCACCCCAAGGGTCGCGGTTCCCCGCGCCCCGCAGCGTGACGTGCGGTCCCAACCACGAGAACTACGTGCTCGACCGCGGCGGCCGTGTCGTCGTCTACAGCGACACCGGGACGATCCTGCGCAAGTGGGACATGCCCGATGCTCGCAACGGCAATCCCGAAGGGGCGTGCGTCTTTCTCGACGGACGAATCGCCGTCGCCGACACACATTACAGTCGCGTCGTCTTCTTCAATCACGATGGCAAAGTTGTGGGAATGCTGGGGAGCGCCGGGCACGGACCGTCCCAGTTCGTCTACCCGGTTTGTGTCACGCAAGACCCGAAGGGCAATTTCTACATCGGCGAATACGGCGGGAACGATCGTGTCCAGAAGTTCTCGGTCGACGGAAAGTTCCTGCTGCAGATCGGCCGTTGCGGGACAGAGCCGGGAGAATTCGAGCGTGCCAGCGGCGTGGTCTGGCGCGACGGTCTCCTCTACATCGCTGACTCGTTCAACAACCGGATCCAGGTTTTTTCCGACACGGGAGAATTTCGAGCGATCTTCGGCGCTCCCGACGCGAAGGTCGAACTGGGCTACCCGTACGCGCTGGCGCTTGGTCCGCAGAACGATCTGTTCGTGATCGAATACTCGACCGCCCGTGTTTCACGGTTCGATTTGAAATCAGAACGGCTCCTCGGCCGCTACGGCAGTCCCGGCCGTGGTGAAGGACAGTTCGCCACTCCCTGGGGGATCGACGTCAACTCCTTGGGGACGGTCCTGGTCGCGGACACCGACAACCGCCGCATCGTGGAGCTGTTGCGATGAAACGGCTGCGCCGGATAGTGCGGACGATTCTTCCGCCGCCTCGGCGTCCGGTCACGCTGCGCCAGGTGTTACTGCTTGTGCTGTTCCTGCTCGCGTACTTCGGTACGTGCCTGACCCTTGTCTCGACCCACCAAGTGCTGTTTGTGCGGCCATCGATGTTTGTGCTGATGGTCGCCTGCGTCTGGATCTGGTGGATGTACGTCGCCGGCTATTCGGGTCTGCCCGGCCGAAGGGCCGGTATGGCCTTTCTGGTCCGTGCGCTACTCGTCGGCGTCTTCTGCATCGCGTTCGCCGAGCCGCGAGCCGTGCGGACGAGCGATCTGCTATCGGTGGTTTATGCGATCGACCTGTCGGACTCGATCGGCGAAGGTTCAACGGAAGCCGCCCTCAACTTTATGTCGGCTACGGTCAATCACAAACCCGAACGAGACCAGGCCGGACTGGTCGTCTTCGGTCGCAATGCGGCAGCCGAACTTCCGCCCCGGCAGGCCTTCCCGTTCGATTCGGGCTCGGTGTCGATCAACTCGCACGTCGATCGCGGTGCCACGAACATCGAGCAAGCTCTGTCGCTGTCAGCCGCCATGCTGCCCGAGGAAAACTCCGGCCGCATCGTGCTGATCTCCGACGGCGCCGCGACCGAAGGCAGTCTGAGCCGCATCCTCGATGATCTGAAGTCGCGGGACATCGCCGTCGACGTTCTTCCGATCCAATACGACTACTCGAAAGAGGTCTGGCTCGAGCGGCTCGATTTACCGCGCTTCGTGAAGATTGGCGACAACTATGAGGCGGTGATCGTGCTGTCGAGCCTGGAAAACGGTTCCGGCCGACTGGTGGTCCGCGAACAGGGCCGCGTGATCTCCGAACAGCCGGTCGATTTCCGGGCCGGCAAGAACCGCTACGTCGTCCCGATCAAGCTGCGCGAGCCCGGCTACTACGAATACTCGGCGACGATCGAAACGCCGACCGGTGCGGATCACCTGAAGCAGAACAACACCGTCCTAAACTACCTCTACGTCAAAGGCGAAGGCCGCGTGATGGTGGTGCGGGATTCGGCGGGCAAACCACAGGACTGGCAAAGTCTGGTTGCGGCACTGCGGGGAGAGCAGCGTCTGGTCGATGTCTTCACAGCCGAGCAGTTCCCGCGCGATTCGCTGTCATTGATGCCCTACGATGCCGTGATTTTTGTCAACGTGGCGGCTGACGCATTCGACCCCGTGCAGTTCAAGGCCGTACACGATGCCGTGCGCGACTTGGGCGTTGGCTTCCTGATGGTCGGCGGCCGCAACAGTTTTGGCCCGGGCGGCTACAACAAGACGCCGATCGAGGACGTCCTGCCCGTCACGATGGACATCACCAAGAAGAAGATTCTTCCCAAGGGTGCTTTGGTGATCGTCCTGCACACGTGCGAATTCCCCGAGGGCAACACCTACGCCAAGCGCGTCACCAAAGAGGCGATTCGCGTGCTCGGTTCGCAGGATGAGGCGGGCGTGCTGGCGTTTACTGGCGGAGACTCGTCTTGGGTGTTTGAACTCACGCCAGTGAGCCAGTACGACGCGATGGTCCGCAAGATAAACGCCGCAACTCCGGGTGACATGCCGTCGTTCCAGCCCATCATGGAGGCCGGCTACACCGCTCTGGCAAAAAGCGATGCGGCTGCCAAACACATGATCGTGATTTCCGACGGTGACCCCCAGCCGCCCACCCCCAAGCTGCTTCAAAACTGCAAAGCGAAGGAGATCACGATCTCGACCGTGTCGATCTTTCCGCATGGCGGGATTGAAGTGGGTACGTTGGAAGCGATGGCCAACCTGACCGGCGGTCGCTACTACACGACGACCGATCCCGAACAACTGCCGTCGATCTTCATCAAAGAGGCCAAGTCGCTCAAACGAGCGATGGTGCAAAACAAGACCTTCACGCCCGAAGTCGGCTTCCCCTCGCCCGTGCTCAAGGGTCTAGGCGCGCTGCCTCCGCTCCACGGATACGTCCTGACGACACCCAAAGAACGGCTGACAGAAGAAATCCTTGCCGCGCATCTCCCCGAGGAAGAATCATCCGACCCCGTGCTCGCCCGCTGGAAATTCGGCCTGGGAACAACGGCAGCCTTTACTTCTGATTTATCAACAAATTGGGGCGCCGACTGGGTCAGTTGGGAAGGTTATCGCGCTTTCGTCAAACAACTGATGGTCGATATCGCGCGGGTGCAAGAAGAAGAGCATCTGCGGATGTGGGCTTACGCCTCGGGGACGCAGGGCGTGATCGTGGCTGAGGATTTTCATCCGCAGAACATGTTCCTCGAGATGCAGGCACAGGTCTCGGGGCCGCAGGACAAATCCGAATCGGTCACGCTGCGGCAAATTGCTCCCCGTCGATACCAGGCGACCTTTCCACTCTGGGGACCCGGGCGGTATCAGGTGATGGCCATCGGCAAGTCGGGGGATCGCACAGCCCGGGCGCAAGGAGGCTTCATCGTCTCGTACTCGCCCGAGTATTTGCGGTTCCGCTCCAACCCGATGGTGCTCGATGAGATCGCGGAAAAAACGGGGGGCAAGGTCCTCAACAAAGACGCGAGCGCCGACGAGATTTACCTCTCCGACCGACATCCGAAACGCAGCTCGCGGCCGATCTTCGACTGGTTTCTCGTGGCGCTTGCCTGCTTGCTGCCGCTCGACGTCGCCTTCCGACGAATCCAGATCGATCGGAACTCCTTCGCGGCCTTGCTTGGGCTCAAATCTCGCAAAGGCGAGTCGACTGCGACGATGGGCACCCTGCTCTCTCGCAAGCAGACGCTCAAGAAATCCTTCGACGCCCAACGGCAGCCAATTCCCGCATCGCTGCGCACGCCAAGCATTTCGTCGCCTTCGACATCCGCAGCACCTACTCCCAAGCCCGGTGCCAAACCGCCCGAGGCCAAACCACCGGCCGACGAATCGACCACCGGCCGGTTGCTCGAACTCAAACGCAAACGTCAGCAAGAGGATAAATCGTGAGCACAAACGTACGCGATTCGCAATTGGCCGAAGAGTTTCAGGTGCTGCAATCCGAGGCGGACGATTTCGCCGCCATTTTCAGCGCGTCCCGGGCCGAAATCGGACAGGTAATCGTCGGTCAGGAGCGGGTTGTCGAGGAAACCCTTACGGCCATTTTCTGTGGCGGCAACGTGCTGCTCGAAGGAGTGCCGGGGCTTGGGAAAACCGAGTTGGTGAAGGCCCTGTCGCGCGTGCTCGATCTCGATTTCCGCCGCATTCAATTCACGCCCGACCTGATGCCGGCCGACATCATCGGCACGCGAATCATGACCACCAACGCGGCCGGCCAATACGAATTCGAGTTCCGGCCCGGCCCGATCTTCACGCAACTACTGCTGGCCGACGAAATCAACCGGGCTACGCCAAAAACCCAGTCGGCCCTCTTGGAAACCATGCAAGAAGGCTCAGTCACGACGGCCGGCACGATTTATCAATTGAAACAGCCGTTCTTTGTGATGGCGACGCAGAACCCGCTCGA
>DASRXU010000155.1:0-2644 GCA_035687365.1 Planctomycetaceae bacterium
TTGTCCTATTCCTCAATCGTGGTCCCAAGAGCCTGTCCATGGGGGTGGAGGTCGGAATTACTCCCGGGCGGGTGAAACGGTGGCACGATCGGCACCGGGCGCACACGCTGCCGCGCGATCCTGTTTCAGCGTGTCTGCCGCCGAGCCTTTACATCGGTGCAGCGGTTTAAGGGTTCGATCCCTCAATGATCGTCACGATGCTCGCCTCCGACCGTTCAACCGTCACACCCTTGAGCCCACCGCCGCACCAAGGTGCGAACCGACGCGCCCGTCACCATCCGCCTGCTAATTCCGACGCCTGCTCAACGGGTTAGCCTCATCTGAGCTGAGACGGATCTTCTGCAGCGATGAAGGTGCGGGCGGTGCGCGCACAAACCGTCACACCCTTGAGCCCGCCGCTACCGACGCACCTGCGCGCGAGACGGGGGGCCCGCTTCCGACAAATGGGATGCATACCAGGCGTCGAGCACGTTCCATGCGTCCGCGATCAACCGCGCTGCCTCCAGCGGGAAAATCCCTCGGGTGTGCACATGTCAAAGACCATCGACGAGAAGGCGGTCAAGCTACCGCCGCTAAAATAACCGCGCACGCTTTGGCCGGATGGTGCGCGCAACGGGAAGAGCGTAAGCTTAGCCTTGGCCGGGGCAATAGAGGAGTGACGAGATGTGCGACTATAGTCTACACCACGTCAAAACGCGGCCCGCGAAAGTCAGCGATAAGCTAACCACCCACAACTTTGGCACGGGCACAAGAGGCTTCTCTGCATCGGAAGATGCGAACGTGGCGGTTTGCGTGTTACCGGGGACGGAGTTGTCTTTTGCAGACGAGGTTAGGATTACGCGCCGTAATCCATGGCCGGACGTCATCAACTACAAGACTGCAATCTTCCGACAGATCAACCAAGACGATCCGAGGGCCCACCACGACGCGCTGGAATTCCCGAATGGCGAGCTCGTGCTCCTGACATTCTTGGCGCAAGGTCAGCAGGCTACCGTTCTTCAGTTACCGGCTGCAGCTGTTGGCGCTAAAGCCACGCAACGAGGGGCCTACGTTTAACCCGCTGAGTGTTACGCCAACAGAAAAGGCCTCGATCCTCCGTCCGATCGAGGCCTTGCCGTTAGTTTCGGCGCTGAAGCTAGTGCTGGCAGATCTTCAGCATGACCAACCTCGCAGCAAAATTCTTCCGTGGAAATATGTATGATAATGCTGGCGCAAAACGGGCCAGAGTGTGAGGGCGGTCACAATGGATCGGCTTGCAACGTGCATGGACGCACTGCGCGTTCTGGCGAAATCGACTGATCCAGGTCGCGCCGTCTTGATCGAGAAATACATCGACGCTTATCTCACGACCGAGACTGTTAGTGTGTGGCATGCCCTAGAGGAGCTCGGCAAAGCTATCCGCGACGAGCATGCTCAACGGCGGGAGGGCGCGAGTTGGAGCATAGCGAAAGAGTATGTTCGCTCGGTGCTGCATAGGATGACGTAGCTTCAGGCCGCCCGGCGAGCATGGGGGCGCAGTGTGCAACTCCTGCTTGCTCCTCTTAGTGCTGAGGTCCCCTCAGGCAGTGGGAAGGAGAATTTCTCTCCTCCTTCGGCAAGGTAGTTCCCCGGGGGCAGTCCTCAGATCGGCTCGACTGCTTCATTTTCATCAGGCGACCCTGTTTGACGCGGATGATCCCGTCATCGCCGCGGTCAGGCCGACCGGCGCTGACCACCGTTGATCAGTATCAGCGCCGGGCGAGGGGGAAAGCAGCCCGCGTCTCAAACTCAAGACGAAAAGTCTACATGGGAGGAACAACGCCATCCTTGCCAAACAGGATTGCGCCGCTGAGCAAGGTGCCGTCAGCTTGCTTTTCAGTGGGAACGAAAACGATCGCTCCCGGCTTGATGTCGCTCTTGTCGGCGGGGACGAGCGCGACGATCGGCACATTCGGGGGAATGGTAATTTTCTTTTCGCCACCCTTATAGGTCACGCTCACCGTCTCCCCATCGATGGCGTGCACCTTCTGAGCCACGGTGGCGTTAGTCATCATGCTGGAAGAGCCGAGGTCCCAGGGATAATGGCCCTCAGCGAAGCCGCGCAGACTATCCGGAAAGACCACGACTTCGAGCGAGCGCAGTGAGCCGTCGGGCTGTGCTACGGTCGCTGTACCGATGAAAGTGTTCTCCTTGATGTCCGCCATTGACGATTTCACCACCGCCAGAACGGCGTAATTGTCCTTCAAAGTCACGTTGACATCCTTCCCGTCCTTGGCATGCACGACAAGCTTTGAGCCGTCGAGGCTGACGACGGTGCCGCGGACACGCACCGGAGTGCCCTCCGCCCAGGCTGGCGATGAGCCCACCCCAAGCGGCAGGACAAGCGAGGTAAAGTTCGACGCCATGAGGCCAGTCGCAAGCGTACAAGCCGCGACGGCGACGCTGAGGAACTTTGGCATAGGTGTCTCCTCCGTTACTCGTTGCTAATTCTTCCTCCCGTCCCGACGGTTCCCATGACTGTCGGGACGACGGATAAACGTCGAGCGCGGCGGGTCGTTAATCTCGAAGCGCAATGGCCTGTTTTGATGGCGCGTGCTCTTCTGTCACGACTGATGCGCGGAAGAAAGTACACAAAGAAGCACAGGATGGAAAGAAGCAAGAACCT
>DASRXU010000156.1:0-10366 GCA_035687365.1 Planctomycetaceae bacterium
CGGATGAAACGCATAGAGATTCATCTTGGCCTGATTGGTGCAATTGATGAAGCAGACCGGCGCCTGCCCCGTCAGCGGAGCGGTGCCGCCCGCAAACGTTGAGCCGTACAGTTGGCTGTAGGCGTTGTCGAGGCAACCCCAGCAGCCCCCCGCGTTGCCCTGAGGGGCCGGGAAGCCCGAAGGAGTCACAGGCACCAGGTTCCCGCCCTGGCAGGGACAGCTCGCAATTTTCTTCACGCCGCGCTGCCAGAGATCGGGACGACCGGCGAGTTCTCCGCAGAAGATGGTCGTCGAAGTGCCGTCGGTGATCTTGTCGATCGAGGTGGGACCGAATCCCTTGCGGATGCTCAACCAGTTGAGCACGCCCGCGCGTCGGTTGCACCCCATCGGAGTACAGAACGATTTGCTCCCTTGGGGATCGCAGGGGGTCGTTTGGCTGTCGTAGGACTGGGCCAAGCCGGCGCAGTAGCAGTTGATCGCCGTATAGTCGCTGGCTCCCGCCCAATAGGGCTTGAGTCCAAACGGGTTGCACGGGATCAAACCACCGGTGAACTCGGTGATCAGGCCGTTCTCCTGGAATGGGTTGTTGGTCCGCGGCGCGGACGGACAAACGAATGCCGGAATCTGGGCAGCTGCCGGTCGTGTCAGTCCGGCACAGCACGATCCTGAGTTGAGGGCGGTATAGACACCGCCACCGAACGGCGGAGCTTGCAAATTAGCCGGCGAAAAAATCGGCGCGTTCATGCAGATGCGGTTGTAGACGTTTGTCGCCTCGAGGAATACGAGCAGCCGTTCGCCCCAAACATGGATATTGCCGTCGGTATGGCAGTAACCGCAGCAGGGACTGGTCGGACAAAAGAGGCAAAACGCGCCGGAGCCACCCGAAGCGAACGTGCCCAACAACAAATCGAACGCGGGCGGAAACGTGTTGTTGACATCGTGGTAGTTGTGCGCGGCCAGGGCGATCTGCTTCAGGTTGTTACGGCATTGGCTGCGCCGGGCCGCTTCCCGAGCCGCTTGTACGGCCGGCAGAAGGAGAGCGATGAGGGTCGCGATGATGGCAATCACGACCAGCAGTTCGATCAAGGTGAACCCCCGCGGACGCCGGCGGGCGACGCGTGACGATTGGGAGAGACTCGAGGCGAGCAACGGTGAACTCCTGCAGCAAGAAAAACGAAGGCGAGAAAATTCGGCTGCGGCAATGGGCCGAGATCGATTCCGCTCGATCGCCCAGAAGCGCTCCCGCAGAATTGCTGAGTCAGGGCGGCCGATTCGCTTGCGCTGTTCGCCCAAACCCGCCGCCCATCATTCTTACGATCGTGAGAATATCAGTATCTGATGGAGTTTGGACCGTCAAGGACGCTGGGCAAAATTTAGCGCAGAGCGACTCCGCTCGGAGTGGACCGGCGACCGCAGAGGCGGGTGGAAGTTGACCGTTGGGCGGTCCCCATTAGAATGAACCTGAGCTTGCCGCTCCTCTCTCCTGCCGTTCCGGTGCGGGCGAACCGAGTGGTTACGGTTGCAGACCAGCAGAGCATGGGTCTGCATCGCCTCGAACCGCCCGCCGGCGAAACCTCAGCGATTCTTCCACTCGAAGGACGGCTTCGCGCTCGCTCCTTCGAATGCCTTCCGTCGCCGGAGGCAACCCCGAATACAGACGATCGGTCCGGTCGCGCCCTCGCTCCTCCGCGCAAGAGCACGGCTCATGATCGGCGGCTGATGTTCGTCGGACGGTCGAGGCGCAGCCGCGGGTTTTGGGCCCAGACGGCCCCCCGAACGAACCACGCTGCGAATTAGACGACTGGAAGGACGACGGCGATGTCAAAAGACCTATTCGACGAATCGACGATGACCTTCGGCGAGCACCTCGAGGCGCTCCGCATCCATTTGTTCAAAGCGGTCATCGGCACCGTGATCGTCATGTGCGGCACGCTCTATTTTGGCAACCACCTCGTCGACGTGATCCGCACGCCCATCGATCGGGCCCTCAAACGCAACAAGCTGTATAACGAGGAAGAAGTCACCGGCTTCTGGACTCAGGTCACGTCGTTTCTCGACCGCACGAAGAAGGGCGAAGCGGCCCCCGTGCCCCCACCGCAAGAGCCGACGACTGCCGGCGACCGGAGGACGATCATCGTCCACGTGAAGCCCAGCGATCTGCTTCGCGCCCTGCATCAGGGCGACCCGAAGCGATTCCCGGAGACACCGGCCGCCGCAGGGGAACAGGCCGTTGCGATACCGTTGGCCGCGCAAGAATTCCGTGAATTCCGCATCACGACCGAACAAGCGGATCGCCCCGTCACGCTCAACGTGCAGGAGGCCTTCATGATGTACATCAAGGTCTCGCTGGTCAGCGCGTTGATCTTTGCGAGCCCGTGGATCTTTTATCAGGCGTGGCAATTCGTGGCGGCCGGCCTGTACCCCCACGAGCGCCGCTACGTGCACGTGTATTTGCCGATGAGCCTCGGCCTGTTTCTCGGGGGAGTCCTCTTCTGTTTCTATTTGGCACTCCCCATCCTGCTCGACTTTTTGCTCAGCTACAACACGTGGCTGGGCGTGACTGCCACAATTCGTCTTTCCGAATGGGTCGGTTTTGTTATTCTTCTCCCGTTGATGTTCGGCATTTGCTTTCAGCTCCCGCTGGTGATGTTGTTCCTCGAACGGATCAACCTGTTTCAGGTGAGCGACTATCGGGCCCGGCGTCGCTTGGCCATCTTCGTAATGGTCGTGGTCTCGATGATCGTGAACCCGGGCGGGGATGTTGGATCGTTGTTACTGCTGTTTATCCCGTTGGTGATCTTGTACGAGGTCGGAATTCTGTTGTGCGATTTCTGGAAGAGGCAGGACCCCTTCGAGGAAGCACTCCCCAGCTAAGGATTGCCAGGCGATTTGCCGCGGAGACTGCAGCCACTTGAGCGACCTGGAAGGTCCCGACGCGGGTTGCCGCCGGGACGACAATCGGTAAAACCGGAATCGGTTCTGTTGAAAACTTGAGAAGCACGGCCCACGTGAGGTCCGCTTCGCCGCTAGAATTGACTTAGATGCGCGCTGCCCGGGGAGACGAACCGCGGGCCGCACGATTTTCCATGATTCATCCACTCGCCCTTCGCGCTAAAAGCCAGCGGAAAGGAATCGAAGTCTAGGGAGTGAGCATGAAGCCTGTTTTTGCCGACGGTGAGTCGCTCCGTCGCGTCTTCGCCGCCACCACCGAACACGCCTTCGAGGTCGACTTGGGGCTCGCTGATCCGCCCCTGATCGACTACCTGGTCGACTTGTTGATTCGCTTCGTGCGAATGGACGCCATCTTCAAGATTCGCGACCCCCGCGGTCAGCGGCTGAACGAAGTCGCCGAGATGATGGTCGAGGCCGAGCAGCGCCAGTCGAACCCGCAGCGCGAGGTCTATCGCCACATCGGCGACTTCACCCTCTTCTGGGCCGGCGTTTACCCCGAAGCCTTGTCGTCGATGAAGTCTCCCGATCGGCAGGACCACCTGGTCGACTACTTCGTGCAGGGCAAACGCTCGTATTACCTGGCGAGCACCTTCGACCAAAAGCCCTTCGACCAAGAAGCGCCGATTCTCCGCCGGCTGAGCGAAGAGTTCGAACTCTGCACATTCGGCCTCAACCGCGTCCGCCATCTCTGGGAGCAGGAAGCCGCCGAGTATCGGCAAAGCTCGACGCTGCCCCGACTGGGGCCTGAGCCGCCGGGTGAGTAGCCTTCCGGCGACTCGTACGCCGCACCGCTACCTGACAGTCCCTCGCTTACGCATCGGGTTGGTGCCCAATGCCTCACTAACCCGAAGCGTGAGCGAGGGAATTGCGGGGCATCAGCAGCGCGGCTAAGAACAACGATCGCCGCTCAATGCTCGCCCCTGGACTCTGAATAGTCCCATCTTTTGTCGCGCACGGAGTAGGTGCCGGTATCCGATCGCCAGTGGGGGTCCGAAGTTCGTTTGAAATAATTCAGTCGTCCGTCATCGGCAAAAGTGCCCGTTATCACGACGCCCGGCAACACAAGGTCAGGCCACTCGTAAGTGGCCATTCCGCTGTTCGTTACCTTCTTGCCGTCGATCCCGAGACTGCGATTCATCTCTGTAAGTGTCGGGCGCTTCATAAGCATCTCGCGGTCGCCCGCCCACATACTCCCACGTGTGCGTTCGTGTTGTGTTCCGACGCTTTCGATTCCCGCAATCGTGAGCGCAATGCAAAGACCGAGAAGACACGCGGCCAAACCAGCTAGCGCCCAGAGGCTTCGCCTAGTGACTTTGAAAAAATTCATCCTGTCCAATCCCGTGGCGAGAGAAATGGGCCGCCGTTCTTTTGGGATCAACGATTTTGCGATTCTAAAAGCACTCTGTGCTGAGCCGTGGTTGCTTTGGGTTCAGAGTTTGTTTCTACGGCCGTAGAAGCCGGGATCGGGCATCGCTGTCTTTGCTGTTACGATCATGGTAGCGCGCTTTAGGACTGAATGCTGGGCGGCTCAACCCAAGAGACGCGGCCCGAACGCATGGTGCCGCAAGCGAAGGCCAAGAGTCGCAAGAAGACGATAGAATGACGGCATGAGCGGCGAACCCCACAAGGCCGATTGGCGCATGACCGAAGAGACGGTGCCTGAGAGGCCGAATGACTACGGGGTGTGGTGCGACAAGGTCAAGATGCGACTTCTGATACTTTTTGTCGCTGTCGTGATTCTCATCGTGCTGCTGCCGTATCTGGTATTACTGTCCGACCAGTACCGCCCCCACACCCAGGATGTGCGCCCACTACCGTGGTGACTCCCCAGGGCCAATCATTCGCCGACTTGGCCTTCTTTGTTTAGTGCATAATTCCGTTCATCGATCCTGGCCGCGGTCCCGGACTCAAGGTCCGGACACTTCTGTGACCGGGACCAGGGAATGGGACGGGACTCGAACACTCGACGGGACGAACCTCAGTCGCGGTCCCGGTCCCAAAGTCAGGTCCGCCTTAACAATTGCGAAGTGGCCCGGCCGTAGTCCTTGGAGGCCAATAACTTAGCACTCGCGAAGGTCAGGTCAGGTCCACTTCTTGAATGCGGACCCGACATGGGACGGGACACTTCAGTTGACCGAGCGATCCCGCAGTCGTCCCGCGCAAGCCGGCCGCGACAGGGACCGAGAACGAGCACAAGTAGTTAGAATAAGGGGCTTCCCTTTAGGCTGAAGCTGTCGGCCCGTTCCTTTGGAGCTGAGGAAACCCCGCCCGTGCACACCTCTTTGAAATGCGCCGCTTGCGGGCGAGTCCACGCCATCGATCGTCTGCAGAATGTGTGCGAGGCGTGCGGGCGGCCCCTGCTGGCGGGCTACCCGCTCGACAAGCTGGCCGCCACCTTTACTCCCGACGTCATCCGTGGGCGGACCGAACGGTCGCTCTGGAAGTTTGCCGAGGTACTGCCGATCGATCGCCGGGACGAAGCGATCTCGCTCGGCGAAGGGCTGACTCCGCTGCTGTCGGTTCGCGGGCGAGGGCCGCTGGCCGACTTTCGCCGCCTATTTGTCAAAGACGAGTCGCTCAATCCGACCGGCAGTTTCAAAGCCCGGGGCATGTCGGCCGCCATCACGCGGGCGAAAGCGCTCGGAGCCAAGACGGTTGCCTTGCCATCGGCGGGAAACGCGGGCGGCGCGGCGGCCGCCTACGCGGCCCGAGCCGGCCTCACCTGTCACGTGCTGATGCCCGAAGACACGCCGACGGCCAACGTGGTCGAAGCCGTCGTCGCCGGGGCTCACGTCGGCTTGGTGAAAGGTTTGATCAGCGATTGCGGCAAGTTGATTCGTAAGGCGTGCGACCAATTCGGGTGGTTTGACCTGTCGACGCTGAAGGAGCCCTTCCGCGTCGAGGGGAAGAAGACGATGGGCTATGAGCTGGCCTTCGACTGTGCCGACGAAGCCACCGGCCAGCTGGCGCTCCCCGACGTCATTCTCTATCCGGCAGGCGGCGGGACGGGACTGATTGGCATGTGGAAAGCCTTCGAGGAAATGGAACGGCTCGGCTGGATTGGTTCGCAGCGGCCACGAATGGTGGCCGTGCAAGCTGAAAACTGTGCGCCGATCGTGCGGGCCTTTGAACAAGGTCAGCCGCACGCCGAAACTTTTCCCAACGCACAAACGGTTGCCTCCGGTTTGCGCGTGCCGGCAGCGATCGGCGACTTTCTCATGCTGACGGCAATTCGTGCCAGCGAGGGAACGGCAATCGCCGTTTCCGATCGCGAATTGCTCGAATCCACGCAGGAGATGTCGCGGGCTCTGGGGAACTTTGTCTGTCCCGAGGCGGGGGCCGTGTGGGCGGCCGCTCGGCGGCTCGCCGATCAAAAATGGATCAAGCCCGAGGAGCGGATTGTCCTCTATAATACGGGCACGGGCTTTAAGTACTTGCACCTCTTTCCGTTGGACAATCTGGTTCCACGGGGCGACCTGCCCCTACTCGATCCGGCTCGACCCGATGCCTTCGACGCTTGGCAAGGGAAGATTGCGGCATGTCAATTCTCGACGACTTAGGTTCTGCATCGAGGCCGCTGCCTCGGGCTAATCGCGCGAGTGATTCGGCGGACGCCATTTCAACCGCGCGCCTTGACGGCATCTCCGGAATCCGCGACCTGGTCGAGTCGCTGGAACAAGTTTTGTTTTTGATCTCGGCCGATTGGAGCCATGCCTTCTACGTCAGTCCGGCGTATGAGCGAGTGACCGGTTACTCTCGGGAGAGCCTGTTCACCGATCTCCGCGGTTGGACCCAATTGGTACATCCCGAGGATCGGGAGATCGTTCGCGAAACCGTGGGGGATCGCGCCTCCGGCCGGATCCACGGCCGCGTCGAAATGGAGTACCGGATCATCACTGCCAGCGGCGAAATCCGCTGGCTGCGCAGCGTCGTATCCCAGATCAAGGGGCCCGACGGCGAACCCGATCGGTTGGTGGGCCTGGCCGACGACATCACCGAGCGAAAGCTCGCGGAGATTGAACTGAAGCGCAGCGAGGCTCAACTGGCACAAAACGTCGAGCTGCGCTCCGTCGAGTTATCGCGCACCGTCGAGAACCTCGAACGCGAGATCGAACAACGCAAACAGGCCGAGGCGGCGCTCGAACGCACGAACGTGCGGTTTCGCCGACTGTTCGAGGCCAACCTGATCGGGGTGCTCTTCAGCGATATTCATGGACGCATCCACGACGCCAATGATGCGTTCCTCGAAATGACGGGTTACTCACGCCAGGATCTCCCTCTGCGCTGGGACGTGATGACGCCGCCGGAATGGGTCGATGCGAATCGCCGGGCGAACGATCAGATCCAGCAGAGTGGACGCGTCACGCCCTGGGAAAAGGAGTACATCCGGAAAGATGGTTCGCGAGTTCCCGTGTTTGTGGGGGGCGCGTTGTTGGAAAGCGGCGGAGTTGAAACCGTCTTTTTCGTCGTCGACCTGAGCAGGCTCAAAAACGCCGAAGAACAAGTCCGCGATGTCCAGTTGCGACTCGAACACGCTTCACGACTCAGCGTGATGGGAGAATTGCTGGCCGACATGGCCCACGAAATTCACCAGCCTCTGGGTGTGATTGCCAACTACGCTAACGGCAGTCTGAGGCGGCTGAAGAAGGGCCAACTGACGGTCGGTGCGCTCAAGGATAAGCTGCGCGAGATCGCCGCTGAGTCGATGCGCGTCGCCGAAGTGCTGCGCCGCATCCGCGAATTCATTCGTCGACGGGAACCGGAACGCGAGCTGGTCAATCTCAACACCATCGTGGCCGACGCGCTGCAGTTTACGCGCCTCGAGCGGCGGCAGCACCGCGTTGCGGTCGTGCTGCGGCCAGAGACCGAGTTGAGGCTCGTCGAGGCGGACGGAGTTCAGCTCACGCAAGTGCTCCTCAACCTGTTCTCAAACGCAGTGCACGCCATGTCGGCAGCGAACGTCGAATCTCCGAAGATCACGATCTCGACCCACATGACGTCGGACGGACACGCGGAGGTCGTCGTCGCCGACAACGGCCCCGGAATTGACGCCGACAATCTGCCCCGAATCTTCGATCGCTTCTTTACAACCAAGACGAGCGGCCTGGGGCTCGGTCTGTCGATCAGTCGATCGATCGTGGAATCGTGCGGCGGACAGCTCTGCTGCGACTCGAAGCCGGGCGAGTCGGCCATTTTCCGGTTGACACTGCCCACTACGAAACCGGAGCCTCAGACGCAGTCGGAGCCGACTCAGCCTTCCGCCTGATGCGAAGAATGCGCCCGCGATGATTCGGCACTGCGACCGCGCCGGGTTTTCGACGAGGTCTGTGAGCCGGCGAAGAGTTCGTGCAGCAACTGTGTGGCTTGAAGCGTGATGCCGGGCGATTGGCTTTCGCGCGGGCCGGCGACGTTCAGAATTCGAATCGTGTTTTCCCGCAGCCAAACGCGGATCTCGGCGAGTGCCGTCGGCGAGTCCAAATCAACTGACAGGTACGGCTTTCCGAGTCGAGCGACTGTCCGTTGAGTCAGGAGCGTCCCACCACGGGGCTCGCCGCGGGAAAGAATCAACGTCGCGTCGGCCTCGCGGACGTTCCGTTTGGTTCGCGCCGCGTAGGCGGCCGAGGTCATTTCGACCAGCGGATAGCGGCTGGGAATGCGTCCGTCCTCGGCTCGACGTCCCTTGGGGCACCAACCGCCGCAGTGGATGCCCATCGCCAGTGCCACGTCGAGGGCCGCCCGGTCGACGCCCGTTTGACCGCCGCTGATGATTTTTTCGACTCGCGGCGGTGACTGCCGACGCCGCTCGCGAGTCACTCGGCCCGTTCCTGGCCGAACGCCAGCCGCATCTGCCGATCCTCGATCGACTCCAACTCTTTGAAGAGCAGGCTCGGCTGGATGTCGCGATTGTTCTGATACTTTTCGCTGTGATACTCGGTCACAGCTCCCTCGACCGTGTGATAAAAGATTTGCGCGATCTGCACGTTGGGATAAATTCGCACGGGGTGGACGGCGAACATCTCCAACGTCCAGTAGCCGCAGAAGCCGACGTCGCCGAACCCGGCCGTCACGTGCACGAACAGGCCCAGGCGTCCGATCGAGGAGCGGCCCTCGAGCATCGGCACGAGGTTGTGGGTCTCGGTCCGTTCGATCGTCCGGCCTAGGTACAAGCGGTTGGGATCAAGCACCAAACCTTCGGGAGGAATCGTGTGCCGGCGATAACGATTCGGCCGGCGCATATCGAGGACGATTTCCTCGTACGCCAACAGTTCGTTGTGCAGCCGCAGGTTGTAGCTGTTCGGATTGAGCTGCTGCTCGACGAACGGATCAATGACGATGTCCCGATTCAGCCGCGCCCGAATTTCGTTGCCGCTGAGAATCATGACTCGGAGTTCGCCGGCGCCGGAACTGTGTGAAGTTTGTTAAGGCGAAAACCAAGGTAACCACCCCAAAATCGGCTTGCAACAGGAGCCGTCGAACAGAGCCTGTCCGGCAGTCGCCCGCCGGTGGGCAGGCTCCAACAAAAAGAAGAGCCTCTCCCCGCGCTGTGACGGGAAGAGGCTGCCTCGCGGACTTGGTCGCAGAACTGGTTGTTGATCGGAAGAGGTGATTTACTCCGGCGCGCCGGAGGCAATCCAGGCGCGAATGGTCTCCTTTTCGGCCGAAGTGAGCGGCCCATGGGGTGCATCGGGGGGCGGCATTTCGTCGTGCTCGACGAGTTGCCAGAGTTCAGACTCCACAGGCCGGCCCGGAATCACGATTTCTGGACTGGCCGCCAGCCGTCTTAAGTCGAGCACATACCCGAACCGCCCCTGAGGCTTAGGCAAATCGGACCCGTGGCAGCCAGCGCACTTCGCTTTAAAGACCTCACGCACCTCGACGGCCGGATTCAAAGCCTTCGGTGTCGAATGGGCGCCTCCCACCCAGAGTCCGAGCCCCGTGAAGACGGCGACAAACGGGATCAACGCGAGCCACCAAGTCTTCATGTGCACACCGTTCTTATGCCTGATGCGGTTGCGGCCGAGTCTGTTTCGCGAAGACACGAATAGGAATTTGGAGCCGCGACCGTGAGGGAGCGGGCTATTACGGGCCGGGAGGCTCGAGGGATTCTGCTCGCTTACCATCGCACCAAATGGGATGACGCACGGATGTGAGTCGATGAGAAAGCGCGGTTTGAAGCTCGCTTCGACTTGTGATAGCCCGCTCCCTCACGGCCGCGGCTCCAAGCGTCGAGGCGAGCCATCTAGTCCAGCGTCGAATCGACGATCGCCAGCGGGCTCGCATTCTCAACGTACGAGACGGCGGTCAGGCCGAGCGTCGAGCGGAGTTTTTCCGCGGGCAAATCGCGCATCGGCCCGGGCGTTCCTTTCCCCGGTTGCGATTGGGGAAAGGCGGTCGAGCGCGCCGTGTGGAAGGT
>DASRXU010000157.1:0-2383 GCA_035687365.1 Planctomycetaceae bacterium
TGCGGATCATCATGTATTGCGCGCCGATCGCCGCTCTTTGCGCCATGGCCTTCACCGTCGGCAAATACGGTCTGCGGACCTTGCTCGACCTCGGCCAGCTCGTCGCCTCGGTCTATATCGTCAGTATCCTGTTCGTCCTGATCGTACTCGGCGGGTTTCTTCGCCTCTCAGGCTTCGGCATTGTTCGCGTGCTCAATTACTTCAAGGACGAGATCCTGTTCGTGTTTGCAGCGACTTCGGCCGAAACCATGATGCCGCGCTCGATACAGAAACTCGAGAAGCTCGGCGTGTCGAAAGAAGTCGTTGGCCTGGTGATGCCCGGCGGATTCTCGCTGAACATGGATGGCACCGCGATTTACATGACCATGTCGGTCTTGTTCCTGGCGCACGCCTTCAACGTTCAGTTGACGCTCTGGCACCAACTGAGCGCGCTGTTCGTGATGCTGTTCACCTCCAAGGGAGCAGCCGGTGTGACCGGCGGCGGCTTCATTGCGCTTGCGGCCACGCTTCCCGTGGTCGACGCGGTGCCGGTGGCCGGCATCGCGCTGTTGCTTGGCGTCGATCGCTTCATGGCGGAAATCCGCGCCGCGACCAACCTGACGTCGAACATCATCGCGACGCTTGTCGTGGGTCGTTGGGTCGGCGGCATCGACATGCCGACGGCGAAGGCGGAATTGGAGGCCGGCTTCTTCGAGGCCGAGGAAGTCGAAGTCGCGGACACCGGCCGTCCAGACTAAGCGAAAGGACGCGCAATGACGCCAGTCGCGTGCGATTGCCTGCTGCTATCGGCCTAAAACACCCAGCGGATCCTTCCGGCGAACAGATTGACCGGACCTTTGTCGGTGTTGTAGGCGGGGTTATCGATGAACTGATAATCGAAGCTGAGCTTGACGGAGGAGGTCAAAGCGTAGCTGTAATAGGCTTCGATGATCTTCTCCAGACCTGGATGCGGCAGGCTCCCCGGCCCATCGCCAATGATGATGCCCAAGCCTCCAGTATTAAGCCAGGCAACCTCAGCATTCGAAATGCCGTTGACAACGCCGGAGACACCCACATTATCGTCCGGGCGGCCCCACCAAGTGCCTTTGATCGAGACGCCCACCTGTCCCGAATAGCTGACGTCGGTGTTGTTCCACATCTCGTACCGTCCGTCGACATAGCCGGCGCGGGCGAACACGCCAACGACGTCGTTTACCTGCTGCTCCATGTTGAATTGTATTCCGGGTACTTTTTGGTAGCTCCGCGACATGTTCATCCAATAGTCGGCGGCATTATCGAGGATGGGGGTGGGGGTGTTGCTTCCGAATTTGTTGAATAGCGCAACGGCCTGATTGAAATTTCCCTGTTGCCCGGCGATGACATAGGCGCCCAGCTTGAGCTTGCCGGGCTGGCCCCATAACTCGTGCCGCTCCTCGATTTCGCCGATGAACTCAAGGTTGCTGAAATTCGGGTCCGTGGCGAAGCCGGGGAGGCCGTACACGCCCGTGCTGGCGGGGGTCTTCGACATATCGAAAACGCCGCCGCGCAGCGTATAGCGTCCCGTGTACCACTCGGCTGCCGCGCCAAAAGTGAAAGCAAAGGCGTCGCCTGCGTAGTCGAACGAGCCGGCATTGACAGACGACCAGTTGAGGAAATCGGTTTTCGCATTGTTCGCGTATTTGTTGGTGTCGAAAAGGTCGACCACCTGGAACCTGCCCACCGTCAGCACCAGGCGATCCGACGTCGTCTTGCCTTCGAACTGATTGATGTCGGCATCAACTTTTTGGGTTTCGCCGCCGAGATCGATAGTCTGCCGGAGGAAAGAGCGCTGCACCCGCGCGTAGGGCTCAGCGAAGCCCAGTTTATAAGATTCCGCGCTCCCGAACCCCGCCAGCCCGTGGGCGTCCCCCACGCCAAAGCCTTGATCGATCTCCGGGTCGATCCACAATTCGGCGCCCTGCCAGAGCTTGACGCCGGCATAAAGCGTCAAATCGAATGTCTGTTCGTTTTTCCCGGTTCGAGGCAGGCTTTGGGCACCGTCCGGAAAGGCGGAGCGGAACGCAGGATAGCCTTGGTCAACGAAGGTCGCCTGACCGTGAAGGCTGAGATAGTCCAGTTCGGGCACCGACGGAGCAGCAGGGTTTCCATTCAAGGGAATCGGATTTCCAAATTGATAGTTCAAACCAAGGCGGACCTCTTGCAGCTTCAGGTTCGAGTTAATCTGATCCCCTAAATTCGCGAAACTCACACTGGTGTGGCCGTAATCGGTGAAAAGATATTCGACCTTGCCCGTCCATTGGCCCGATATCGGAAATTCGGCGCCTACCCCCGCGGCCCAGCCCACGCGCGGTTGGATAGCCACCGGCGATAGGCCGCTTGACTGTTGTGCCAGCGTGAACTGGTC
>DASRXU010000158.1:0-17630 GCA_035687365.1 Planctomycetaceae bacterium
CACCCAGCGCTTGCCCCACCATGGCGGCCGCGGCAAAGCCCCAGGCATCGGCCGGCAAATAAGTGAGTGCTTCGACGCGGATCCCGACCACATGAGCCGCCAGGGAGACGTCGTCCGCCACGCCGCTCGTTCCACGCGCGACGACCATCAGAAACAAGAAGATTCCCGCCCAAGTGAGCGCTCCGTCGGCCGCCGCCGGCACGCCGATCCTCATAATCCGAGCGACGGTCTCGCCGCGAAGCCGCCACTCTCTCAGAACAATTCGCAGTCGGCCGAACCCGCGGGCGAATCCTCCCACGATCAAGAATCCGCCGAAGATGCGGGCGACCACCGTTCCCATCACGATTCCGCTCACTCCAAGCGCCGGAATTGGTCCGAAGCCATAGACAAAGGCCGACGCGGCAAAAACATTGACGATGGTGACCGCGGAGTAAATGAACATCGGAGTGCGGGTGTCGCCTGAGGCCCTGAGAATCGCTCCTCCGACAAACGTAAAGCTGATGAAGAAATAACAGATCGAATCGACTCGCAAATAATGGATGGCGATGTCGCGCGCTTCTCCCTGCATTCCGAGGAGCAGCGTGAACACGGGCGCGGCCAAGTACATCAGGCCGCTGACCCCCAGGCCCATTACGGAGGCGAGTGCCAAAGCGCGGTTCGTCGTGCGGTTGGCTTCCTCAAACTCACCCGCCCCCCAATGCCGAGCTACGACGGCGGCGGCTCCGATCCCGACTAGGCGAAACAGCATCCCGCCGAGCCAGTCGACGTAAGTGGCCAACCCGACGGCGTTCGTAGCCGCCGCGCTGATTTGGCCCGAGAGCCAGGTGTCGTAGAATCCGACGAAGAACGTGAGGAGCTGTTCCAGAAGTGCGGGCAGCGCGAGGGCGAACATCGTCGCGTGGACGCCCCCCCTGATGATGCTCTGTGACGCCAACGCTGGAGGAGGAGCTTCGGAAACTGATTCAGACATCGTCTGTCGGCTGTCCTCTCCGCCGAATTTCGTCAGGAGAGCAATCCGTCGCCCCGCAGCAAATCGATCGCATGGGAAAACGCGCCCACCGTTCGCTCCAAGTCGTTGGAACTATGCGCCGCAGAGGTCGAACCGCTCCAGCCCATCCAGTCGACTCCGCCTAATAGCAACGCACAGCGAATCGCATGAGACAGAGTTGGATCCAACTTGCGATCGAGCTTCCGGTAGTCGTTGCCGTAAGGGACGAAGTCGTCGTCGTGCGGCCGCGGTCCCTCATATTCGGGCAGAATCTTAACAGCCGAATAGCGTCCGTACGACACCCAGTTCACGCCCTTGCGCTCGAAAAGCTCATTCAGGCTTCGACGCAACATCCTCGCCGATTCGTTGGCCGCTCGACACGGTTCTCCAGTGGCGACAATCGACAGGGCGGCACAGCCGGCTGCGGCCGACAGCGGGTTGCCGTTGTACGTCCCGGGATGCTTCATCTTCTGCCCGAAGCGGTTGTTGAAGGCCAGCACTTCCATGATATCGGCGCGGCCCGCCAGACAACCGCCGGGCAAACCGCCGGCCAGGACCTTCGCGAAGGTGCTCAAGTCGGGTTCGATTCCGCAGATTTCTTGAAATCCGCCGGGGGCGACGCGGAAGCCTGTGATCACTTCGTCGAGAATCAGCAGCACCTGTTTCTCGCTGGCCAGCTTGCGGAGACGACGCAAGAAGTCCGGCTCCGCGGGCACAACTCCCCAGTGGGCCCCATTTCCCTCATGAATGACGCACGCCGGCTGGTGCTCGTCGATCGCTCGGGCGACGGCGGCCAAGTCGTTGGGGGGGACTAACACAAGGTCGCCCACCACGCCGTCGGTCACTCCGGGCGTTGGATAATCGGGGTTGTCATGCGGCGGCTCGGCGGCGGGCAACAAGGCGTCGTGCCAGCCGTGGAAATGCCCCATGAACTTAATGACCTTCGCCCGCCCGGTGGCGATTCGCGCGACCCGAAGGGCCATCAACGTCGCCTCGGTGCCGCTGTTGGTAAAGCGAATCTGTTCCGCCGACGGGACCAGCCGCTGAATCCATTCGCCCCATTCGAGCTCCAATTCGTGGCAGGCCCCCGGATGAGTCGCGAGGCCGGCTTGCCGGCGCACGGCCTCGACAACGGCCGGGTGACTGTGTCCCAAAAGCAGGGCCCCGTGACCCATCCAGTAGTCGACGAGTTCGTTCCCGTCGACGTCCCACTTTTGGGCACCAGCCGCACGGTCGACATAGATCGGAAACGGCTCGAGATACCGCGCATCATGCGTCACGCCGTTGGGAAACAATTTGCAGGCTCGCTCGTAGAGCCGCTGAGAGCCTGGAAACTTGCCGGCGAACGCGGATTGAATGCCGCTCAGAACAGCTTGCGACACGGAATTTCCTTTGCGTGGAGTGCCTGCGGATGTTCGACCGATAATGCGAACGCGGTCGCGCGGACTTATTTCAGCGATTCCAAGTACGCCAAGAGGTCGGCGGCCTGCTCGGCCGTCAGATCGCGTAGCAGAGAATCGGGCATCAGCGATTTGCGTTGAGGCTCGAAAGCCTCGATGCTCTTGAGCGGAATCTTCTCCGCGTTGCCTTGCGCGTCGGCGATCGTCACCGTGCTTTGATTGCGTTCCAGCACGAGTCCCGTGCGTACCTTGCCGTCGCTGGTTTGAATCGAGTAGGCCACGTACTTCTGTTCGATGACCTTGGAGGGATCGAGCAGGTTTTCCAGAATCTGGCTCTTGTTGTACTTCTTGCCGATGTGGCTCAGATCGGGCCCCACCAGGCGGCCCTTACTGTTGATCTGATGGCAGTTCTGGCAGATGACCGTGGACGTTTTGAAGAACAGGTCGTGGCCGCGTTCCGCGTTGCCTGGAACCGCGAGGAGTTGATGTGCGTTGATCGAAGCACCCAGTCGCCGGATGCGTTGCTCCTCGGGCAGGAATCGCTCGAAGAGATCGCGAACGGCCGGACTGGGATGGGCCGAGCCTGACGCGATGGCCTTGGATTCCGCTGTTGGATGGAGTTTGCGCTCGGCCACCGCGTGCGCCAGACGCATGGAGCCGCTCGTGCTGCCCAGCAGGTGATTCAACGCCGGATCGTGAGCCGGCGGCTGGTTTGAAGGGGACTTCAGCGAAGCCAGCGATTTTTCTTCGCGTTTTCGCTGCTCAGCGAGTTGCGCTCGGGCCGGGTGCTTTTCGTCGCTTCGCGGCAGCGAAACAATCCAGTCGTGAAACAGATTCACGGCGTCGCGGTCAACCACACTCGAGCCAACCTGCGGCATGCGGCCGCCGCCGAGCTTTGACAGCCGATAGAGCATCACCGAACGGAACGGATCGCCCGGAGCGATGAGTTCGGCCTCCGGGATGTCAAATTTGCCTTGCAATGGCACCACGCCGATCACACCCATCTTGTCGCGGGCGGTGGTGAACTCCAATTCCATCCGTGCGTTGCCGCCACCGTCGGCGACATGACACTGCGAGCAGTTCGCGTGCAAGTAGGACCGCACACGCGGTTCGAGCGCCGCCCTGTGATCGTAAGGGTCGACGAGCCGTCCCAACTTGTCGGGCGACGAGCTGAGTGAAGGCATCAGATAGCGGTGCTGTTGTAGCAGGGCGAGCTGATTCTCACCGGGTGCCGACTCGCTCGGGCGATTCATCTGGAGTGTCGAGAGGCCGAGCACGAAGTTTGCCGCCCGGGAGTGACAGACCATGCACTCAGCTCGGGCAAGGAACCGCCACGTCTGTTGGCGTGACCCACCGGCGGCCCCGGCATCGCGGATGCGGAATTTTCGCTCGGCGCCTTCTTTCGGCACGAGTCGCGCATCGGTTTGGTCGTCGTTCCACTCGTACGAATAGCCGGCCCATTCGCCGCCTTGGCGGGTCATCACTCGCGTCTCAATCAACTTCCGGCTGGCCGGATTCCCGTGTTCCATTTCGAGCGACAAGGTTTGCGCCGCCAGGGCGCCGTCCTGAAATTCCCAACCGCGGGCCGTGGTGGCGTTAATCGTGTCGTCGTTGGGTACGCCCAGCAGCCGCGTAATGCTCGCGCCGTCGTGCCAGCCGGGTGCGTTGACGGAATAGGGGATCACCCCCGGCGCCGGTTTTTGGTCCGCGACGGACTCGAAGATCCCCGTCTGGCTCAGCAGCGCGGGGAAATTGGAGGCTGCTTCTTTGGTTCTCGGATTACGGTCGAGCTGGAAGATTTCCCCTGAGAGTGCGACGAGGTACAGCTCGTTCGCGTGATCGCGTCCCCAAGTCGCGCAGTTATAGGTGGAGTCAGCGAGAACCTGGTGATCCAACACCTTGCCATTTTCGTAGCGGAAACCCCACACCGTCCCCGTTTGATAGCAGCAATAGAGATAGTGATTGTCCAACTCGGGCAGACGCTTGCCGTGGTAAACGAATCCGCCGGTGATCGAGCGGGCCTCGGAGTGATGATGTTCGACGATGGGCGGCGAAATCGGGGCCGGACCGATTTTGCGTTCCGGATAAAACGGATGCGAGCCCTCCATTACGCTCCAGCCGTAGTTGCCCCCCTTTTTGATGAGATGGATCATCTCCCACAAATCTTGGCCGACGTCGCCGACCCAGAGATTACCGGTCGGCGGATCAAAGCTCATCCTCCAGGGCGCGCGCACGCCGAACGCCCAGATTTCTGGACGCGCCTTGGGGATGTGCAGAAACGGATTGTCTTTGGGAATGCCGTAAGGTTTGCCTGGATCCGGATGATCGACGTCGATCCGTAAAATACTCGCGCGAAGATCGGTGATATCCTGCCCAGTGATATCCGGATCAGACCCCGTCGTGCCGTCGCCCGCCGTGATGTAGAGGTCACCGTCCGGCCCGAAGCCCATGTCGCCGCCATCGTGTCCCGCGGAAGACCAGTCGATGATTTTTTCGCCGCTGTCGGGCAGAATCGCGTACGGAGGAGTGGTGCCAACTTTGAACCGCCAGATCTGGTTCTTTTCGTCGCGCTGCCCGTTGGGCCCTTCACGGAGTCGGACATTCGCGAAGATGAAGACCTGACGATTCTTCACGTAGTTGGGGTGAAAAATAATCGACAAACATTCGCAGGTCTGGTCCTTGCGAACCGGAAAACGCAGGATCTGCTTCGACTCGGTCGCTTTCGGATTGTCTTGAAACGCGAAGACCAAACCATTCGGATACTGCAGAACGAAGATCCGATCGGTCCCCGGCTCCGGGATCATGTAGACCGGCTTGTCGAACTTCAAACCGGGGAAGGCGCGACGAAAGACGTAGGGATACGGCGGCTCTGGACTGCCGATGACATGCGACGTCGTCCAACGCACCCGCGGGCTCGGCTTTTGAGCCTCGGTTGCGGGGCTAGCCGGCGACTTTGCAGTGGCTGGCACTTTCGCCTTCGGAACGGCAGCGGCTGCCTCTTCGCCGGCCGTTGCGTGGTTCGGTCCGACCTCCGACAGCACTCCAGCGATTGCCCAAAGACACCCGATTGCCAACCCTAGCCGTATGCCCGCCCGTCGGTTGTTCCTCAGCCATCCACGCATGCAAAACTCGCTTCTGGTGTACGGACCGATCCCTTCCTTGTGCGCTGATTATAGACTCAGACCGCCGGACTTTACCCGCGTGGCGCCGTGAACCACGGCGGCGGAAGGGTTTCAGCGGCTTTCGAGGTCGCGAGATCCCGTAATCGCCGGTTCGTTCGAGTCGGCAAAAGCGGCTGTGACCTCGACGCGGCGACGGGCTTTGTCCGTTACATTCGCACGAACGTCGATCTTCACGATCGCGCTTTGCGTTCGGCCAAAGGAGCGGCCAGGGATGGCCCAAGTCTCGCCTGAGTAGTGCCCTGACTTTGCGAGTTGGGCGCCGGCCCGGCTGAATCCGGCTTCGACCAGCCACTCGCCTTGCGCCTGAAGCGCCAAACGGTCGAAATAGCGTTGCTCGCTCAGACCCGCCTGAAGCAAGAGCGTGCCGATGACCGTGGCCAACGAGAGGCAAACGAGCGCAATCATCGCGGCAATTCCCCGGTGAGGTTGAGTTGACCGTAGCGTACGCCGTCGGATCGCGACGTTGCGGCCGGACAAACCGTGGAAAGAGGAGAGCACATTCATGGCGATTTTTGAACCTTCGGCGGCGATGCGGTTTTCGTCGGCGCTTGTTGGCGGGTCGGCGCTGGGCTTGAGTGCGCGCGGTCGACCGAGGAACCTGCCCGGCCTTGCGCATTCCGCCCGATGATGGCCGCGATGCGAATTCCCGACTTTGTCTCTGACGATGGGTCCACCGGCCCCGATCCTCGCAACCGTGGCGAAATCGTGACCGCGATCTCGCGATCGCCCTCGCGTGCGATGGCAAATTCCGGATGAACCGGGCCGACGCGGAACCGCTCGCGCCGCTCGACAGTCTCTCCGCGCCGCACGACGCGGCTTACGAAATTGTCTGGCTCGGCACGATATTCGACGACGCGCGACCCATCGAGATCCAAGACGATTCCACGATTGATCGCCGAGGGGGCGAGTGCTCGAGCGCTGCGGGCGGCGTGCACATCCGAGCGGAAGACGTGGGAAAACTGCGTGATCGCCATTCCGTCACGCAGTGCGTCGGCCGATTGCGATTGAGCGCGGAGCAGGAAGAACACAGTGCCACCCGCCATCGGCAGAATTACCGCCAGCAGTGAGATCACCACCAGCAATTCGAACAGGGTAAATCCGTTCCGCTTCGTCATTTGCCGGTTCCCGACTGGAAGACCCAGGTCGTCAAGTGCACCTGCTGGGCGCGTTTGCCGGCCCGTTCTGCCCAAGAGATTTCGACCGAAATCGTCTTTCCGCGGGGGAAGTCGGATTTGTCCTCCGCGACTGCCACATTGAGCTGGGGGTCGACCAAGAAATTTCGAACCTCCGTCGGAAGCGACGCGTCCTTCGCCGATTCCGCTGTGATCGCGGACCAGGGGCGAGCGCTCAACCGATCGAGCAGGGAAGTGGCGGCCTCCAACGCGCAGCGCTTCTGTAAGGCGACCTGATGCAACTTCACGGACCATTGCACCAGTTGAGCGGCGGTGGTGACCACCGCCCCAAGAACGACGGCCGAAACGGCGACTTCAAAAATCGTGAATCCCCGCCGGTCAATTTGCGCGGTGCGCCACAAGCGAGAGGTGGGGCGGCGCTGGTTGGAACTCATCACAAGGAGACCTGGATCAATTGAATGATCGGATAAAAAATACCAACACAGATCGCGAGGACGAGCAGACCGATTGCCGCAATGACCGCCGGTTGCACCGTTTCCACGACGGACTCCTGAAAGGAGCGGTGCCGACGTTCTATGTTGTCCGCAAGCGACTCGAGGACCCAGGCGAGGTTGCCCGCGCGCTCGGCACAGGCGAGCGCGTCGGCCTCTCGCCCGCTCAACAGCCCGGCATCGGCCAGAGGTTGGAAGCCGTTGTTTCCGCGAACGATCTGCTCTCGCAGCCGGCGCATGCGATTTCGGATTCCGCGATGGGGATGGTGAACTTCGAGCGCCTGAACTCCCAGAGACAGCGGCTGATGACAGACGACTGTCTGCGCCAGGCTGCGGAGCACGCCGGGTGTCTGCAATCTTGGATATACGGAACTCGCGACGCTCCAATTGAGGCCCGACCAGCCTCCACGGTGGAGCAGCACGTACAGACCCCACACGATCGTTCCGAAGCACGCAGCAACGATCAGGAACCAGTAGTCGAATAGCAGCGCCTGTGCGTCGACGAGCGCGCGGGTGGGAGCCGGCACCGGGGAATTAAAGTCTCGAAAGATTGCCCCAAATCGGGGCTCGACCCAATAAATCAGGAAGCAAATGACAGCTGCCGCGAGCACGAAGAAACTGAACACGTAGAACGTCAGCCCCGCCATCGAGAATCGGCCCTCCAGTCGGCTTTCTTCTCGGCGCCGGAAACGCAGGGCCTCCTGATTCGCCACCTCCGTGACGTTTCCCATGTCTTCCGCGAGCCGCAGGGCGGTAACCGTTGCTGCTGGCGCGAGTCCGGGTATGGCTCGCAGCGCATCCGACAACCGATCCCCGCGTCGCAACCGGGACGCCAGCTGGCGGAGCCGCCTGCGAAACCGACCGCGCGACGCATCTGCCAGCGCCTCGCACTCCTCCGACAGCGGGGCGTGCGTGCGCATGGCCACGGCAAGGATCAATAGCAGACTTTCTTGCTGCACGCGGACGGCACCGCCAAAGAAGGCTGCAAGTAGGAAATAAACGGCGGCCAGGGGGCCAAAGGGCATGATCGCGAGCGTCCAGCCGATCCCTCGCAGCAGAGTGATCCGGTATTCGACTCTTCGCTGTTCTGCGATCGGAGGGGGAAAAAGCAGAGCCGTGGCCACCCGAGATTGCAGCCAACCGCCACTGAGGATCAAGACTGAGTAAGCCAGCGCCGCGACGTAAATCAGGATCGTTGCCAGGTCGAACTTAATGCCTCCTTTGACATAGAGACGTGCACCGAGTGAACAAACGATGGCCCACAAACCCAGAGCAAAGCTGCCCCGGCCGATAACCCGCAGCAGGCCGTCGATCAGTCGGCTTCCGGCATTCATCTGCCGGTTCGAGGCGATCGAGGCGGTTGCGATCATCGCGACACCCAGGCAAAGCTGGAGACACAGGATCGAATAGACGATGGCTACGATGGCTGTCATATGAGCAACATCATCGAACGTAACACGGGCAAAATCATCGCGGCGATAAAGAACCCCACGCCCCCCAACACGCCGACGACGACGAGCGGCTCGACCAAAATGCCGGATAAGGTGATTTGTAGCCGTGCCTGATTCTCATAGATCCGCGCATTTGCCCGCAGTGCATCGACGAATGTGCGGCCGCGATCCTTCCATTGGAAAACGTGCACCAGTTGCGGCGAGATGGCGGTCAATCGGCGGAAGAGTTCCGTCTCGTCTCCGCCCCGCTCAAGACACTGGGCCAGCGCCTCGAATCGTTCGTCGAGATCCGCGTCGCCCGTCCCTCGGGCCGCTAGTCGAATCGACTCGGCCAGGGGAAGGTGTCCCGTAATGAACATCGACAGCAACTCGCAAAATGCGGCCAGTCCCGAGCAGCGAAACATCATGCCGACAAACGGAATTCCCGCAAAGCAGCGATGCAACAGCACCCGGCCGCCAAGCAAATAAAGGAGTAGCGGAACCCCGGCCATGATCGCCAGAATTCCGCACAAGATGAAGACTCCATAAGTGCGAACGACTTGAGACGCAATATCCAAAAGCGCGACTAGCGCAGGTTCCTCGGCGCCGTCAACATAATTGAGGGCGACGACGTCCGGAACGATCCAGATCAGGCCTCCGAGTGCCGCAATGACCCCGCAGGCGAAGAGCACAGTGGGATACAGCAAACTCGCGCGGCAACGGCGCCGCAAATCGATCTGCCGACGAACGTGATGCAGGAACCACTCCATCATTTCTCCGAGACGTCCGCTTTTGACTCCCAGGATGATCAAGCCGCTGATGTGCCCCGGGACGGCTCGACTTTGATCGCCCAGGGCCCCTTCCAGCGTTTCGCCGCGCTCGAGCCGCTGGCAAAGTTCCTCCACGCCGCGGCGCATGGAGCGAGACGGAAGCTCTTGGCTCAAGGCTCGCAGGCCGGGCGTTAGAGGCACCTGAGATTTCGTGATCTGCGCGATCCGTCCCGCAAGCGCCGCGAGATCCTCGGCGCCCAAGCTCGACTGACCGGACGGCTCGCCGTCGGCTTGGGAACCCGAGTCACTCGGCTCGATGATCGTATGCCAGACGGAATCAACGGCTGATTGATCCGGCGGCTGAGGCGCGCCGGCGAGTTGGGGATTCGCCACCGCGCTTTCGTCGTTCGCCAACAGCCGCTCGATTCGCAGACCTTGACGGCGGAGTTGGTTGACCGCGTCGATCGACGTGCGCGCCTCGAGCTGGCCATCGCAAAGCTGGCCGGCAGCATCGTGGGCGACATAGCGAAAGGTGGGCATGGCGAGAACCGAGGGGTCAGCCTGACAAACCGTTAGTTGAGGGGGTCAACCATCAATTGCATGAACAGATCGCGCATCGGAACAAAAACCAGGAGAGAGTAAACGGCCACGGCCGCGCCGCCGATCACCACCGTTAGAATGAGCGGTGCCGAAAGTGCAAACAATTGACGCTGCGACTCGGCCCGCCGGCGATAAATGTCAGCCAGCGTCACCATCACTGCGGCGAGCCCTCCCTGATCATTGCCGGAGGCGAGCATCCAGCGCGTGAACGCTGGTAGAGAGACGGCCGTCTTCAACGATTCGTTCAGAGGAATTCCACGCCGCAAATCAGTCGCAATCCTCTGGCATTCCTCCGACAGGCGGCGGTCACCCGAAGAGGCCGAGGCCAATTCCAGGGACAGGGGCAGCGGCACTTCGCGGTCGACGAGAATCGCGAGCAGTTGGCAGAATCCGGCGCTCTGACGGTCGCGGATGATTCGGCCGACCCAGGGCAGGAGATGAATCCGCTCAGTCAGCGCGGCCGACGGGCGCATGAACGGCATCGGGATCAGCCCGGACACGAGTGCGAGCAACAGGAAAACGGCTGGCAGGGCCGGGCCCCAATAAACCAAGTTGCCCGATAAGAATTGCAGCAGCCTCATGAACGCGTGTGGGGTTCCTCCCGACATAGTCACCAAACTGGCGATTCGTGGGACCAGCTCGCTGACTAAGAGCAGGAAAAATCCATACGTGATCGCCGAGATCAGTAGAGGATAGACCAGGGCCGAGCGAATCTGATGCTGCAGAGCCAGGAGCGTCCGGGCGAAATCTCCCGCGGAAACGAGCGCATCGGTCAGGCGATTGGACCGCAGCCCCGCCTCGACCAGGGCTAAATACGAGGGCGGAAACTGGGCTCCGCAGTTGTCCAGGGCCTGGCGAACGGACGCCCCCCTTTGCAGTTCTTCCCGAAAGCGGCTCGTGATCTGCCGAATGTTCTTGGGCAGCTCTGCCCCGCCCAAGCCGACCTCGATCGGCACCCCGACCCTGACGAGGGCTGCAATTTCCTCGTTAAACCCGATCAGGTCGTTCAGCGAGATCGGTTTGCCGGCTGACGGCTCAAATCCGGACATAGTCTCCCTGCCCAAAAGGACGGGGAAGACGACGAAATTCGTCTAGCAGAGCCAAGAATGCTGCAACTCGCGCCGGGTCACGATTGGTCGGTTTTAACTTCGACCTGCAAGGCGCCGAGGAGCTTGGTCAATTGGGCCTCTTTGCGGTTCACAAAGAAGACGTTGTCCAGCACGATCGCACGCCGTTCTTCGCTGGGGTGCAAAACCAAGCGCCCCGAACCCAACAGTAAGTATTCGATCAGGTCGTTGATTTCCTTGTCGATCCGCAGGTTCGGGGCGGCAAACCGCTCCATGTTGGCCCAAATGCCGTGGTGATGCAGCAGTTCGTTTTGGCGGACTTCCCAGTAATCGAACTGCGTGTTCACCCACACGCCGATATAGAGGAGAATCACCATAATGGCGAACAAGAAGTAAAACTTTGCATTAGCGGCCGGAGTCAACTTGGCGAGCAGTCGATGCAACGGCGGCCACAAGTCGGGGTATTCGGTGAAGAAGAACCAGGAAGCGATCCCCACGGCCAGGATCGCGAAAAACACGGTCAACGAAGTCGTTCGGGGAAAGTCGAAGGCGATCACGCTCAGATTGATTCCTAGGATCACCAGGAAGATCAGCGAGATGACGTGTTCTCCCCGGCCCTCGGGGTTTTTCGTCAGGTAGGTGTAGAAACCTGCGAATAGAGCGACCAGCAGCGACGGGTACAGAAAGACGATTTTCGGGTGGGGCACCAAGAAAATTCGAGTGTGTGTGTCCGGCCCGCTAGCAGTCGACATGGCGTTCTCCCTGAGGTTGGGTGCAAATCTAACGACCGACCGCGCCAGTTTCCAGCATTTCTCATGCGGTGCTGGGCCGAAGTGCTGAAACAGCGCATTCCGCCCGTCAATCAGACGGCCCGCAGCAGCTCACCCGACGGCGTTCAAGCGACGGAAACCGGCCGGAGTGAACCGTCGTGATAGGCCTCGGGCGTGTCGGCCTGGCACTGGAGCCTTCGCGAGAGTGGGAAATCGTTGTGCACGCCGACGCTCATCGCTTTGTGTTGCTCGTCCACGGATTGGGCCAGTCGCTCGAGTTGGAACGCCGGCCATTTCGTTTCCAGTTTCCGCAGCAGGTCGAGCCCGTGATAGTGCTGTCGGAGTTGATCGGGCAGCAGGGCCGACAACGCGACCGCCGCCACGGCCGTTCGGCCCAGTTGGGCATGGGCCAGAATCCGCACGCCGCTGTGTTGATAGAGAATGCAACAAACGAGTTCGTCGGGGAGGTTCCAACAGTGGGCTAGGCATCCGCCGGCCAGCGCGTGGTCCCAGCCGAACTGCTTTTGCTCGAACTCGCATAGCGTTTCGGGATGATTCGAGCGCGACTGGACGAAATCGAGGTAACCCTCCAGCAAATCGTTGGTCAGAACGGGAAGCAAAAAATCCTGCAGCAGTCCCCCGGCGAACGCGACTTCAACATCGGTCCCCAGGAGCTTAGCGACGTCCCGGGCGAACAGCGCCTTCTGCAGGCACGCATTCCAAAAGGCACTCTGGTTGATCAGCTTCGATTTGCGCGAGCGCAAGGCGGCTTCTGTGCCCGTGGCAAAGACCAGCATCCGCGACCGGCGGCGTCCTAAGAGCGAAAGCGCTTGATGGACCGTCTTCGCTTTCTGACGGAGGCCGAGGAACGATGAGTTCACGTAACGCAGCAACTCGATCGTGAGGCCTGCGTCTGTTTCCAGAATCTTTGTGAGCTCTTCCACGGAGGCCGCTTCGTCCGTCGAGCGCTGCATGAACAAGGTGACGGCGTGGGGCAGCGCCGGCAATTGGATTGTCGGCGGGATTGCCGTCATGGCGAATCCGTTCAACCCTTCGCTGCGAATGCCGGCCCAGTCCATCTCTCGTCCAATACTCGTAAGGTCGGCCAAGGCTGCTTCCGCTTACGGAAGTCAGCACACGCACTGTCGACCTATCTCCCCTCGATCACTTGCAGAACGGTCCATTGGGCCCGATGGATCACTCCGATTTCACGAAATTCTTGCTGTCAAACCGCGGAGCCCTGTTAGCTCGGATGGGCCACGTACCACTCCACCGTCTGGCGCAGTCCTTCGTGGAGATCCATTGTCGGGGCGTACTGCAGCTCCCGCTCGGCGGCCGAGATGTCCGCCCAAGAATGCTGCACGTCGCCTGCGCGGGCGGGACCGAATTCCGGGTCGAACGGCTTTCCCATCAGCCGGCAGATCTCTTTGAGCAAATCGAGGACGGAGAGCGAACTTCCACAGGCGATGTTGAAGACCTTGCCCGAAACTCCCGCGGCCGAAGCCGCCCGCAGGTTGGCCGCGACTACATTATCGACGTGAGTAAAGTCGCGCGACTGCGACCCGTCGCCGAAAATCGTTGGACGCCCCCCTTCCAAGAGTGCGGAGACGAACAGCGGAATGACGGCTGAGTAGGGACTCTTCGGATCCTGTCTTGGTCCGAAAACATTGAAGTATCGCAACCGAACCGTCTCGAGCGGATAACAGGCGGCGAAACACTCGCAGTACAACTCGCCCGCCAGTTTCGCGGCCGCGTACGGCGACAGCACTTGCGGGAGTTGACTCTCGGTTTTGGGCATCTGCTCTTGATTGCCGTAGCAGCTGCTCGAGGCGGCATAAACGACGCGCCGCACGCCCTGACGACGACAGGCGTCAAGCAGCGCGACCGTCCCCGTCACGCAGGCCGCATGGGTTTCCATCGGCAATTCAATGCTGCGAGGCACTGATGCCAGCGCCGCGTGGTGGAAGACGACTTCGATGCCGCGCGCCGCCTCTGCAATTGCCTTGGAGTCGGCGACGTCTCCTCGGATAAATTCAATACGGTCTGCGGGAAGATGCGCGAGATTGTCCGCGCGACCCGTGCTCAGGTTGTCGAAAATGCGGACGGTCTCGCCGCGCTCGATCAAACCTGCCGCCAGATGAGAACCAATGAACCCGGCTCCCCCGGTGACTAAATACTTTGCCACGATGCGGTTTCCTCCCCTATGGCGCGAAAGCCTCCGGGAACTTTAGCATTCGTCCACGGTCGGAGGCCGTTCACCGCTCAAAAAACCAGGGCAATGCGAGCCCGCGCGCCGTCACGCACGGAAAGCCGACCGCCGTTACAACCGCTGCTGCCGGCCGCGCGAGAAAAGACGGTTCCAACGGCTCGTTCGGCCGACCACCAACGCGCTGACCGCGGTCTTATTTTAATTTCACCAAGCTCCAGATCAGCCGGTGGTCGGACCCATTTCCGGTGCCGATCCCGCACGCCGAGACGGACCAATGGTCGTCGACCAAAATATGGTCGATCCGCACCCAGGGCACGAAGTTGAGCCAATGCCGGTGCGTGGTGCAGGGGGCCGTGTAGCCAAAGCCCCAGCCGACCTGCTCAAACGCGTTAGTAAACCCGTGCCAGGCCGTGTCATAAATCTCGCTCACGGTCGGCGTGTTGAAATCCCCGACGATCACTTGCGGGAGTTTCGCGCCGTGCCGATCGACGTCGGCCCGGCACTCCAGCGCTTCATCGCGACGCCAGTTGGTGTATTTCTCGACGAACGCCGGGCCTTTGCCGTCGAGAATCGAGCGCACAGAGAGTTCTGCGAATCCGAATCGTGCCGTGGTGAGATGCAAATCGTGTAGCACGATTGGTCCGCCCGGCGTTTCGATCTCGACCGACAGGCCGGAGAGGCGATCGAAGGGCTTCGAATGGCAGACGTCGATCCGCTTCAGCGGATAGCGTGAGCCGATCCAGTACTCATCCTCTTGAATTGTGTGCCAGCCCGGAAACGTGCGGCCGAGCCGCTCATCGGTCCACAGGGCTTCCTGCAACGCGACGACATCGGGATTGTGCGAGGTCACCTCGCGGAGCACCGCATCAAAGTCCGGCTCGTAACGTTGCACGTTACAGCTGACGACACGCAGCCCGTCGCCATCGGGCACCGAAAGCGCGAGCGGAACTCGGGCACCCATCAAGGGAAAGGCGGCGACCAGCACCGCCGCCAGATTCACGAAGATCATTCGCCGATAGACAAGCAGCGACGCGACCAGCAGCAAAGCGGGCATCGCGAGGAAGGCATGCCGCGGCAGAAAGGTGAGGGCGGTGCCCCACCAGGTCTGCTCGGAGACGAACCACAGCACGACCGTCGCCGCCAGAATCGTCGTGAGCGAGATCCAGGAGCAAAGACGCAGCACCTGCCGAATCCGGCTTCGACGCGGCGCAGGAGCAGGGAGCGGTCCGGCCGCCGGCGCGGAAAGCCCGGTCGTCGGCTGTTGCATGGACTCGGGCCTCGCGCTCTACGTTCAAAGAGGATCGTGCGGCTTTGCCTCGCTCACGATAACTCTCGGCGACGCAGGTCGTCCAGGATCGCTCGCTGAGGTCTGGCAGCAATCCGGACTCGACAACTAACGAGCGGCCTGATTGGTCGCAGGTCTGGTGCGTGCGGGTTGAGTTACGCTTTCGCGCCGGACCGAGCTCGCTGCCCACACGTTACGCAACGGGCCCGTAGCCTTTTTCGCAAGGCGCGTGGGGGCGTGCAGCACTCGGCGCCAGCGGCTTCCCGCGAGCAGGAAGAGTCCGATCAAAGCAGAAAGATAGAACAACTCGTGGAACAACAACAGATGCAGATAGAAGGGCGCGTTCGAGAGGCATGCGTTGCTGATGAAAGCCGCCAGCAGAAAGACCGGGCAGACTTGTCGCAACCGTTTGTGCAGGCGGGCTGGCACAACCATCAGCGAGGAGCGTGCGCCCAAGTGCGACGAAACCTGCCGCAGGCTACGACGAGTTTCGGTGCCGCTTTTCAGGCGGGCTCGCGATTCCGGTTCACTCGCGGGAGGCGTTTCTTCGACCGCGACGGCCGAGTCATCGTAAACCAGCCGGTAACGCTCATTGAGAACGGGCGGCTTTGCGGGCATCTGGCCGTCTGATCGAGTTTGCGAAACAGACGCGCAGAGTGTCTTGCGGACGGCGTAAATCCCGCCGTTAATTCGCGACAGCGAGCCCAGTCGGGCCTCGCAACGGCTCAAAAACGTCTCGAATTTCCAGAACACGCCGCTGAGACTGCGCCCGGTCGTCGGATCAATCGACAACAGTTTCCCACAAACTGCCCCGACGTCTCGCTGCTGAAAGTGTCGAACCAGACGGCGCAGGGCGTCGGGCCGCATCATGGTGTTCGCGTCCGAGAAAACCAGAATCTCCCCGGTTGCCTTGGACGTGCATTCATTCAGAACGGCCGTCATGCCGCGCTGCTCGGAAAGCTGGACGACCTTGACGCGTGGATCCTCGAACGACCGGGCCAAGAGCGCGGTCAAATCGCCTTCCCCATCGCAGCCGACGACAATCTCCAGCCGATCCGGCGGATAGTTCAGGGCCGCTGCATTCCGCAGCCGATTGACGATCAGGTTTTCTTCGCGACGAGTCGCGATGACCAGCGTGACCTTCGGCCACAGGGACGTCCGCGTTCCTTCAGGGTCTGAGTTCGCCCGTTCGCTGCGCACGAGGCGCGACGCGAGCCCGACTAACAGCGGGTAGACCACGTACGTGTAGAGTGCGATCGCCAGCGAACTCCACAGCACGACGAGCTCGACCGTTTGCATCCGAAGTCCCTGCTCTTCCTTCGACCGATCGAACATTCCGATCGCAACGAGCCTGACGGCTGTGCGGCCGAAAGCGGCCATGCCGCCCTCCGGCCGCTTGCGACGACCGAGAAATATAGGTCAAAGGCCTGCAACGAAAGCACAGGGTGATGAAAGTTTTTGCCCTTATGCTCAAAGGCGGCGAACCGCGAGACAGATTTGTCGAGCGGAAACGGCCGGCTCCACCTTCCGGCTGACGCGGCTCGAGGGAAGCGCTCAAAGCTGGATCAGGGCTTATCGGGCCACGGAACACGCTTCCCGCGTGGGCTGCGGCCGCGCTGTCGTCCGCGCCGGCGCTGGCCTGGCTCGGCGAATCCGGCCGAGTCGGCATCTTCCTGGGGGACTGTCTGCCCCAGGCGTTTCTTGAGCGAGACAATCTGATCTCGAAGCTTCGCCGCGCGCTCGAAATCGAGCTGTTCGGCCGCACGAAACATCTCGGCTTCGAGTTCGTTCAGGTATTCCTGAGTGACAAACTGCTCGGCCGTCTGAATTCCGACCGCGTCCTGCACGACTCGTTGGGCCGCCACCTCTTCTTCGATGCCGCGGCGGATCGCTTTGCGAATCGTTTCTGGCGTGATCCCGTGCTCCGTGTTGTATTCCATTTGCAACTGGCGGCGACGGTTCGTCTCGTCGAGCGCCCGCTGCATGCTCTCGGTAACCTTGTCGGCGTAAAGCACGACTTCGGCGTTGACGTGGCGCGCCGAGCGGCCGATCGTCTGGATCAGGCTGGTCTCGCTTCGCAAGAACCCCTCTTTGTCCGCATCGAGAATGGCGACGAGGGAGACTTCGGGCAGGTCGAGTCCTTCACGCAGCAGGTTGACGCCGACCAGCGCGTCGAATTTCTGCTCCCGCAGCTCGCGCAGAACCTTGACCCGTTCCAGGGCGTCCATTTCGGAGTGCAGCCACTGGCAGCGGACCCCTTCTTCGATCAAATACGAACTCAGATCCTCCGCCAGTCGCTTGGTAA